>NZ_JBHTDM010000028.1:0-45363 GCF_042666535.1 Brachybacterium sp. GCM10030252
CCGAAGTCCGGCTCCCACGTGGCGTCGTTCACGAACAGCGGTACCACGATCACCACGGCGTCGGCCTGCGGGATCGCCTCGGCGTAGTCGGTCGTCGCCCGCAGCCGGCCCGCCGGGCCCAGTTCGCTCAGCTTCTCCTGCAGCTGCGCCTCGCCCGGGAACGGTTCTCTCGCCTGGTTGATCAGCTCGACCTGGCGGGGATTGGTGTCCACGCCGATGACCTCGTGCCCTGCATCGGCGAACTGCACCGCCAACGGCAGCCCGATCTTCCCCAGAGCCACAACAGCAGTCTTCACGATGAACCTCTCGATCCGTGCAGTCGGTACGCACAAGCAATGCCAGCCCGACCATACTGTGTTCGCCCCGTTCCACTGCGCACAGGCGCCCATTGGCAGCAGTGGAGCGACACGATGATGCAGCTGCCGTTCCTGAGCGACGTGGGCCCTCGGGCCGCCGCGCGCCGACAACCGACCCGTTCCTGCGTGAGGGATCGAGCCGCCGCCCAGCGGTGCAGCCATCACGCCCCGCTAGGGTGAGGACGCGTGAACGACCTCTTCCCATCGCCAGGGCCTCGGCACGAGCCGGACACATCACCGGCTCCGGGGCGACGCGTTGTCGGACTGGCCGCGTACACCATCGCGGCGATCCTCGTCGCTGTCGTCGGGACACTCGCGGTCGACAGGCTCGTGGGCCAGGGCACCGGTGACCGGGCCGCCGGGATCGGCCCGTACGACTCATCCGGTGCTGCGGACCGGAGGCCGAGCGAGGTGCCTCTGACGTTCGGTGCGCAGGACGTCGTCGTCGATACGGTCACAGTTCCCGCCGCGGAGGCCGGCAGTTCGTCGCTGCTGTACTTCGATGTCGGTGTGGGCGCGGTTCCCTCATCGAGCGCGCTCGCGGCGTTCGTGTCATTCCGAGTCAGCTGCACGAGCGGAGGGGAGCCCGCCGAGATGCAGACGGACGGCAAGCTCGGCACGAACCTCTTCCTCGCCCGTGGCGGCGATGTCTCGGGCCAGGCGCTCGCACCGGGCACCGGCGAGGAGCTCGAGTGTTCGCTTCTCGCCTCGGCGCCTTTCCTCGAAGCCACTGACGACGGCGTGAAGGCACTTCCGCTCCAGGCCGATCTGCGGATCGAACCGACTGACGGGACTCATGTCCCCGCTCTGCACCGGCTGGATGACGCGACGCTGCTCAAGCCCCGCACGGTCACGAACGTCTTGAGCGTGCAGATCGATGATCCCGCCAGGCTGGACACGATGAGCACGACGGTGCGTCTGACCTCATGCACTGTCGTCGGTGGATCGCGGGATACCGGCGAGAACAAATGCCGGGCTTCGATGACCGGCAGGGAATCGTCCACCGTGCGCGTCCGCGTCATCGCCCGCTGGCTCGACGCCGAGGGGAGCATCATCTCCACGTCGACCTACTGGGACGAGACCCTCGCCGTCGACTACAACACCCATCACGTGCCCTGGACCCTGCGACAGCAGGGAATGGCAGAGAAGGTCCCGGGCGACGCGGAGGCCGTGGTGCTCGTCGTCCAGGTCGAGAACCTTGCGGGGACGCCGGCCGTCGTCCACGCCGACGGCACGGATTCCGTCATCACGACCCGTGCCCGATGAGCGGCCAGATCATCCGATACCGGCACGATAGTCTTCCCAGGACCGATTGCAGGGATGGGCGTCCTCCCGCAGAGAGCGGCGAAAGAGAGCAATGGACCACGACTCCGTACCGTTCGACGTAGATGGCCCGACCAGTCACAGGATCGCCGACGTCCGTGCAGCTTACGAGAAGTTCGCCCGCCGAGGTCTCGACGTGATGAGCGAGAAGATCGCGAGCGAGCCGGCCTATGACTCCAACGAGCAGGGACACTTCGCCTGGGACGTCTCCTTGCTCATCCGTGCTGCGTGCCTCACCTGGCGGGTGACCGGGGACCCCGCGCACCTTCGTCAGGCCGCCACGTGGGCTCAGCACATGGTCGAGCGGACCGACCAGGCATTGGGACGCAAGAACTGGCGAAAAAGCACCGTCCCGGCATGGTCTGCAGGCCCCCGCTACACCGCGGGAACGGCAGCTATCGGCACTATCGGCGGTGCCACCATCAGCCTGCAAGCAGCTTCCGAGCGCGTCGTCATCGAGCGACCGACCGATACCACGGCGATCATCCATTCGATCAGAGATGACGGCAGGACTTGGTCGTCGCCTGAAGGTTCCCTCCTCCCACACGATGCGGACTATCTGCCCGACCTGCTGGCCCGACGGAGCTCGATCCATTCGGTCCTTATGCGCGGCCTTCCGGCACCAATCGATCTCACCTTTCTATCGGCCGGCGAGTTCGAGGTTCGCCACCAGTACGGTGCCCATCTCGTCCATACCGGCCTTATCGCCCGATCTCTGCTCGCTGCCGCCGAAGCGATCGAGGCGGCAGGCCCAGAGACCGTCAGCACCGGCATCGCGGCCGATGACCTTTACGAGGCTGCGCGGAACGCGCTATTCCTTCATGATGACGAGATCCGCACGCGCTCCGGACAGGCGTGGTATATCACGCTCGAAGACTTCCCGTCACGCCGACTGGGGCTAGAGGTCCCGCACAATCATGTTGTCGATGCCGCCACGTCGTTCCTCATTCTCGGAAGGCGAGACAAGGACAAAGGGCTCCTCGGCCTCGGGGCCTCATTAACCCGACGATTCCTCGGCGAGATCGACGCCTATGAGGCCGGAGAGCTGCGGCACCCTTGGTACTACTACCCTGTGGACAGCGACATCTTCTTCGGTGTGACCCGCGACGAGCCGATGGCTGAAAGATGCATTTCTCCCGTGCAACGCGGCGAAGACGCCTCGCATGCCACGATGCGCGTGCGGGCGCTCACCGAATGGAAGGCGATGGACTCTCGGCTAATCCCAGATAGGACACTGAGCACTGCCGCCCTGGCATTCAGGCGGTTCTACCTGGGCACGAAGCATGGGATCTCGTCGATCAAATGGCTTCCTGGCGACAACAACGACGCACCGAAGTTTGGTCAGGCGGATACATACTCCGGCGCATGGGGCTCACTCGCTCCGTGGGACTCCACCATTAAGCGTCGAGTCAACTCCCTGGCTTTCCGACATCCTCCGGAAGCGATTTTTGGCGCAACCGTGCTCTCCGCGGCGGAGATTCTTGCGATGAACACCGGTGGCTCTACTTATGCCGCTTCGGATCGAAGCGCTCCAGCGTGATTCGCGAGTCTGCATACTCGGACAGATCGGTCCATCGGGACGGGTATTGACGCCACTTGTCGCGGTAATAAGCGAGAAGGTCACTTCCGGTTTCCTCAACGATCTTCCCCAGCGTGTCCACATGGATCCAGTGATACTGATTGAACTGCCTATCCGCGATAGCCTTTCCGAAGCCTGTCGGATACGCGACAAGTTCCGCGTCGGTCCAGGGAACGGCCAATTCGATCTCATTCTCCCCCTCGTCCACAGGGAACGTACCGAGCTCGCGGAAGTACTCCACTGGCAGGTTCTTGGTCATGGGGGAGTACGGACCATCCCCTATCCCGAGGCTGACCGCGCCGCTCCCGGAAGCGCGAACGGAGAGAAGCACCTTGTTCGGTGCGGGCCACGTCAGGCGGCTCAAGGAGAGAACAAGAGTCTCTGCCGCCCCGTCCGAAATCTTCCGCGGTCCCGCCTTGAGCGCCTCGCCAGCGGGATCGCCCGCCACATTCGCTTTGTAAACGCCGCTACCGGGCATGTGCACCCGGCAATCCGTGATCTCAAGATCCGCGCCGACGGCCTTCGCCTGTATTGAGGCAACCCCTGTAAGGCGGTATCGCGAGTTCGCCAGTTCAGGCACATCATAGATCGGGATCAGCCGCTCGAGGCCGCGGACCGACCGATGGAAGATATCCCAACCTTCGTCGCTCTGCGTGCTCCGTGCATAATCGCGAAGAATGCAAGTGGCCGTCGTCCACCCATTCAAGGTGCAGTCCGGAGCCTGCGACGGGTACTCCTCGATGATCAGCCCGTCGTCATCGGTAGTCCTGGCAACGCCGCCCTCCTCGGCAGGGATCAGCAGACTGCGCACAATCGCGAGTAGCGGCGCCTTGAAGCGCTCCGTGCCTGGCAACGTCACAAGGTTGCGGAATCCTTCGATGTACCGCGACTGCGTCAGCCCACTATAGAACGTTCCACCTCTCGTCGAGACGGCAGTGCTCTTCGGGTTATACAAGAAAGCCAGTCCGTCACCTAGGGGCGTCATCTGCTCGACTGCTGCATCGGCCACCCGCTTCGCGGCATCAAGGAAGACATCGTCCTTCGTGCGGCGGTACTGCGCGATGTAGTCCGCGATAACGTAGGGGCCGTAAATTGGGTGGGCGTATAGAACGTCCCCGGTCCGACGCCCCGGGTAGCCGTTTCGCAGGAACTCAATTCGATAATAGTTCCACACCGTTCGGCGCGATGCCTGCAACGGAGGCAGGCCGACCTCGGCCTCGTTTGTGATGTACTCGACCTCAGCGGTCACACTTCCCCCTCGCTCTCGCGAAACCTCGCGGCGCCTCCCGCCCTTTCCGTCGACCATCGGGGGCCGACGTCACCGAGCTACTTCTCGGGACGCGCTGCACTGACGTTCGCTCGGACCTCCTTGACTCTGCGTAGAGTATCAGAAGCGAGCCGTGCAACTTCTTGAGCATATTCTCTGAAGCTCAGCTCCCACATCGCGCGCGAGAATACGAGCTCGAAGCGAACATTACCCTTGCCCGCCTCGGCATCCTCCACGAACTTTCTGACGGATGGCTCAGAAAAGGTATCCAGGCCCGAGACCCCGTCCAGGATCGTCTCAGAGAGTTCGCTCCAATCCTCGTTCTCCCACATCCACGGCGTTGCACGCGTTTTCGCCGACCCCTTGTAGAACGGGACCTGCGACCACTCCGGCAAAATCTCTCGCAAGATGTCCCGATGGAGCCGCCCGTATTCGATCGAAGGTTTGAACATCGCCGATATCACGCGAGGGATCATCTGCGGAGCGTAGAAGGGAAGCAGCGTGCTCTCGGTCGCCTGCGGCATCGACCAATACGGCATCTTACTGAAGTTGTAGAAGAAGTCGACGACCATGAACGACGTAGTCATCCCGAGACCCTCGGCCTCGTCGGCAAATCGCAAGGACGACTGGATCGAGTCGTCTATACCATCGCTTGTCACGCCAGGTCCGCCCGATTTGATCATGGCGGCGAGTCGCTCCCGACCAAGCTCAGGGCCCTTGCCCTCCAGTTTTTCTCGCCAACCTGGACTGAGAAGGGTCATGCCCTGGACGGCCTCGCCTCCGAGCCCGTTGATCCGTGGAGCGGAACTCGGCCTGAATCCCTCGAACTGATTGGTACGATACGCGGAACGCGCGTTGTATGCGCCTTCCCAGGCCCTTTGGAAGGATATATATCGATCGAGAACCCGGCCCTTTGGTTTCTTCGGCTCCAGGACCTGGTCGACGCGATGCTCCACCGGGAAGTCAGTCAGCCGCAACAGTTCACGAGCCGTTTCCACCTCGCCCGAGTCGGTATTGACCGTCCTGACGGCATCAATGACACCCGCGCGAAGGGCAGCTGCAGCGGTTACTCGCGAGTCCTTGCCCCCGGAGAGATCCGCGATCGGCTTTCCGGCCCACCATGATGCAGAGGCAAGTGAGCGCAACATGCCATGCGCTCCTTCTGCCAGGGTCGGGATGTCACCGCTGCCCGTCGAATGGATCCAGCGATCACGGTCGCTCGTCGTCGACGTGGTGCCATCAGGCGCGACGTGGATCCTCGTACTGGCGGTCAGCTGACGGCCGTTGCCGAGATGAGCGCGCCCCTCACTCGACCAACCGAGCGTCGCCATGTCGTTCCACGTCGATTGCTCGAACCTCGGTGCCAGCCCGCCGAAGACATGGGCGAGCCCTGGCCTGCTGCTCCAGACGTGACCAAATCCTGGCACGTCGAAGGAGTAGAGGCGCACCATTCCGAGTCGGTCGTTGACGATCTTCAAGCCGGCGGAGCGCGTCCAGTGGAACGCGGCGCAGGGGGCGCCCATCTCGACCGGATCCGCGGTCCCGTCCGCGAAGTTGCGTGCGAGCATTATCGGATCCACGGCGCTATCGGCGCCGCCCGCAGCGACAGGTACATGCAGCCAGGCGGCAGCTTCGTCACTGCGTGACGCGACCATTGCCCAGTCAATCCTGGGCGCACGATGCTGCCAGACCAGGAACCCCGTGCGGCCGTCTCCGATATCGACTCGGTCGAGCGGCCCAGCGGCTACGTCTTGAATGAATCGGGTCGCGGAGTCACGCCTTACCCGGAGCTCATCCAGCGACATCGCATCATGGCGATCACAGGCATAAGCGAGAATAAATTGGCTGCTGGACAATGTCGGTCACCGCCTTCGGAAGAATCGGACGAGGTTGTTCCTGAACGAGGCTGGTTCGGGTTTGACGATGCCGAATTCCTCGGCAAGCTTCAGATGCAGACCGGTGAGGCGTGCCTCGTAGTTCTGCCAGTTCTCCGCAGCGGCATAGGTTCCACAGTTGAGTCTCATCTGTTGCAGATCTGCGTCAGAAAGAGCGTTGACGGCTTCGGCAATCTCCTCTGGGTCGAGGCGACGGTTAACCGTCAAGCCGATTTGGTATTGCTCAATCTTCTTCTTCATCTCCGGCATGTTGCTGGCCAGGATCGGCACGCCAGCCGCAGGATACTCCCACAGCTTGTTCGGCGAACAGTAGAGATGGTTGAGGCCGGTGTTCTCGTACGGGATGGTGCCGAGCGTAGCGCCGGCGGTCCACATCAAGAGCTCGTCGTGGGGAGCGCTCGGGACCATGGTCACTGCGGCGCGACCTGCGGGACGGTCCGCTCCGGTATCGAGGTACGCACGGATGTCGTCCTCGAGCTTCCCCCACCCCATGAACACCAATGACCAGTCCTCGCGGAGATGACGAGAGGCCTCGAGCAGCGCGGATATTCCTCGATGAGGGGAGTATCCGCCTTGGAACAGCAAAATTTTTTGATCCCGGTTCAAACCAGCCTTCTTGTGGAGACGACCGTCATAGGTTGTCTGCGCAACACGCTCGACCGCATTGGGCACCAAGACCGCGTCTGGCAAGGACGGGTACTTCTCCCGATAGAAATCGGAGATGCTCTGATTCAAAGTTATGAATCCGTTCACGTATCGGACATTCTCACGGATGATCCGGGCATTGACCGCAGCGCGGACGTCCTCAATGCTTGCCAGGTCTTCGTAGATTTCGTGGGCATCCCAGATCAATGGGCAACCGAAAGCTTGCTTGTATTTCGCTGCGGCCGCTAGTGCGAGATGGTCGTGCATATGAACGATATCCGGCTCGAAATCGTCTCTCACGCTCTCGAAGATCGTCTCCCCTTGAATGCGAAAAGAGGTCCAGATCGCGCTTTCGCGGCCGGGGGGGAGCTCTTCTCGTTCCATGCGTGGCTTCTGGTCCGAGAGATCCCGGTGCTGCAGGTGCACGGGTACCCCGTTCGGCAGGACGAAGTCCTCCGTCTCGTCCGCGGTGAGTCCGAACAGGCGCACGTCATGCCCCTGCGCCTTCAGTGACGCCGCGCCCTTGAGCACTCTCGCGTCGTGCTTGACCCCGTTATGGACGACGGCAGCAATGCGCATGGTGCTCCACTCCTCGTACGTTGTTCGGTCGCGAGCAGTCCGGACTCGGGTCAGCCCCCGTCATAGTAGCGACCTCCTGCGTCGCGCCGGGTACCGGTCCGCGTCCCGCGAGGCCCGCCCACCCCAAGGCAGCCGTCGAGCTGATCGCACCCGGCAATGGGGCCTCACTTCGGCAGCTGCGAGCCCGCCAGGCGACGGATCTCCGATACCAGGATCTCCCGCTCGCTCGTCCACGTGTTCTCACGACCGAATCTCTCCGCATTGCACCGATACGTCCAGTGACGCGTCCGATCGAGCACTGTCCTCACCGCAGCGGCGAGCTGCTCCGGGTCGAAGGGGTCGTAGACCTCTCCGCAGCGCGCCGTCTCGACGATCCGGCGGAGCTCCGGCAAATCGGAGGCGACGAAGGGGACCCCGGCTCCCGTGTACTCGAACACCTTGTTGGGCAGGGCGTACCGGTTGTTGCGGGAGACCGGCTGGTACGGGATGAGGCCGACGTCTGCGGCGGCCGTGTACGCGGGAAGCTGTCCCGGTTCGACGGCGGGGAGCCAATGCACCCTATCCGTGACGCCGAGGTCTCCGGCGAGCTGCTGCAGCTCCTCGAGGATCCGGCCCTTGCCGATGAACACCAGGTGGGCCCCCTCAGGGAAGTGCTGGGCGGCCCGCACGCAGACGTCGAGGCCTCGCCCCGCCATCAGTCCGCCCTGGTACAGCACCACCTGCGAGCTCTGGGGGATTCCGGCCAAGGAGCGGATGTTCAAGGGGTTGGCTCGTACGTCCGCCGGGACGGCTGGCGCACAGTTCCGCAGCACCGTGCCGCGCACGCCGTAGCGCTTCTCGTACTCGTCCCGGATGGTCTCGTTGACGACCACCACGGAGTCCGCACGCCGCATGTACGTCTTCTCGACCGACCACAGGAGCCGGCGCTCGTAGGGGCGAAGCGTCGTGCTCTCGAGATAGAGCTCATGGCAGTCGTGCAGGTGCGGGACACCGAGCCTCTTCGCCGCGATGCTCGCTCCGACCAGCCCGGGCAGATCGGAGCTGACCACCAGATCCGGCTCGTGCGCTGCGATCCGCTCCGGGGAGAGCCGCCAGAACTCCACGAAGCGGTTGACGAGGTGGACCCGCTTCAACTGATCCCTGATTTGCAGGTCGCGCCGGTTCCGCGTGGTACGTGCGAACTTGGTGAGTCTCTTGTCGGCTCTCTCCCAGGTCTTTTGGATCCGCTGGCGCGCCTCCCGGGTCGAAGGGGCGGTCCACCCGCGGTGGATCATGGCCACGCCGGGAAGATTACCCGTCATCCACTCGGGCGCGTCCTTCACCGGCTGCCGTGCCTTCTCGGCGCGGTCCTGCTTCACCTGGTCCCACTTCGCCTGACGCTTGTTCTTCTGTCTCGTCATCCGAGCCTGGTACCGGACCGCGAGCGAGCGGACCTCGACGAAGTCCGCGGACAGGTTCGGGTGGTCGATGCCCTGGAAGAAGTCGTCACGGGGCGTCGTGTTCACCACGGTGACCTGCGCACCCAGCTCGAGGAGTGTCAGGATGTTGCGGCGGATGCGGCCGGCGATCTGGGGCTTCATGGCGACCACGACGACGCGGAATGGCTTGTCAGCACCGGTCGCCGTATCCGGAGGAGGGAGTACGGCGCGTTGTCCGCCCTCCGATGGCGAGGAGTCCGTGCGGGATGCCTCCCGGGATGCGGCGCGGGCGCGCTGGGACGGGCCCGCCTGGGCTCCCGTCTCACGGGCGCGCCGTTCGAGCTCCGCGCCGACCACACGGTCTGCGGGTCCTCGGTATCCGAGCTGTCGATAGACGCGGTAGTACTCGGTGACGTTCGCATCCCAGGTGCGCTGGGCACGGACCCAGCGGGCGGCGCGCACTCCGAGGTCACGCCGCTTCAGCGGGTCCTTCACGAGCTCCACGAGCTTGCGTCCGAGGTCGCGGTGGTACCCGGCGCGGAACGTCTCGGCGACGCCGGACTCGTCCGCGATCTCCTGCAGGGCATCGACATCCGAGAGGACGACCGCACGACCGGTGGCGAAGGCCTCGAAGGGCTTGAGGGGGGTGACGAGATCCGTGACCGCGGACTTCTTCCGAGGGACGACGAAGATGTCGATCAGTCCGTAGTAGCGGACGATGTCCTCGTGCGGGACCGCACCGGTGAAGATGACGTTCGCGATGCCGGCCTTCTCGACTCTCTGCTTCAGCAGCGGCAGATGGCTCCCGTCGCCCACCAGGAGCAGGTGGAGGGGCTCGGTGACTCGTCCCGATGCCATGTGGAAGGCATCGATGAGGGTGTCGATGCCCTCGTATTCGACCATCGAAGAGATGTACCCAATCGTCACGGCATCCTCGGGCAGGCCGAGGTGTGCCGCGAGATCGGGGTCCCGGTCCTGCATGGGGAAGTCCTCGACGCTGACGGCGTTGGGGACGATCGAGAGCTGATCGCTCGCGGCGCCGCCGGATTCCAGGATGTGCTCGCGCATCACCCCCGCGAGCGTGAAGTTGTGGTCCGTGAGCGTGCGGGCGATCTCTTCGGCGTGCCGGCGCAGGGTGTAGGCGGCGGGGTGACCGTAGGTGGCGAAGATGCTCTGCGCATCGCGCTGCCAGTGCTGAGCGGTGATCACCCGGCTGAGGTAGGACTCCTCCCAAAACCCCCGTGTCTCGTACACGGTCGGGATTCCGTAGGCGGCGCCCACGGCGTGCACGATGCGCGCGTTGTAGAAGTCGGAGTGGGCGTGCAGGATGCTCGGCCGGAGCTCCCGGACGAGAGCGGCGAACTCGGCGATGTTGGTCCGGAGCCACTCGTCGACGAGGCCGTCACCCCGCGCGGGACCGGGCAACAGGTAGTAGTCGATACCCTGATGCGTGTAGCGGGTGGTGTTCTTGACCTCGCCCTCGGTGATCCCGGACTGGCCCACGATGGCCACCGGCAGTCCTCGGTCCGCCTGCGCCCGCGCGGTGTAGTGCGTGCGCAGCGTGTACCCCGACTGGGTCTCGGGGAGAACCTTGCCGACCAGATGCAGAACGGGACCGGCCGGGTCGTGGGCCGGGGACCGCGGCAGGTCCACCCTCACGGACGTCGGATTCCTGAAGACGGCGATCTCGTGCTCGAGCTTCACGACAGCGCTGCGATCGCTGGCCAGGCGTGACTTCTCCGCGATCTTTCGCAGCACCAGGACGGCCTGGTCCCAGTATCCCGAGGCCCGGTAGAAGCGATAGAGCTTCCGCAGCGTGCCCAGGTCCAGGCGCTTGAGCAGGTCGTAGCGCATAATCAGGGGCGCGATCTCAAGGAGCTGGTCGTGTTCGAGGTAGTGGTCCAAGAGGTCCGCGGCCTGCTGGATGGTGAGGAACGAGCGGGGGTGCCGTCCGAGCTGGATCGCGGATTCCGTGCTGAGATGCCAGGCGTCCTGCGCTACCCGATCGATGCGGGCGAGGTCGGCCTCCACTGGCTCGAGGAAGCCCTCCGGCACCCGGCGACGGAGGATGCTAGTCGTCCGCTGCAGCGTCTTCAGCTCGTCCTCGATCGCCGTCAGTTGCCCCTCGCGCACCCGCCGATTCAGCACGGTGATGCTCTTGCGCATCCCGGCGAGATCCGCCTGCAGTGCCGCGATCTCCGCCGCTTGCGTGCGGTCGGCTTCCGCGATCTCCGCCGTCTGTATGCGGTCGGCTTCTGCGCGTTCCGCCGCCTCGCGAGCGCGTTCTGACACGCGCCGCTCGAGAGTGCTCACGCGGGTCGCCGCCGTGGCATTCATCCGGGCGAACCGGTCGGCGACGCGGAACACGGCGACCGCGAGGACCGCCACGAGAGCGACGCCGACGATGGCGGTGACCCCGGCAGCGATCCACGAGCGGGTCACCGCCGTCACGACGAGCAGCAGGAGGACGACGACCATCGCTCCCCCGCCAAGAATCACTGCTGTCCGCATCGTCGCGCGCATCGGTGCATCCCTTCCTGTTCCTCCCGTGGCCGTGGTCCTCACCCGGCACGGTGTGTCGGATGATCAGTCGGCGAAGTCGTCCGGTCGGTCGCCTTCGGTGAACTTCCACTTGATGGCACCGATCGTCCGCTCCGCGGCGCGCCCGTCTCCGTACGGGTTCACGGCGTTCGCCATCCCGGCGTACGCCTCCTGCGAGTCCAGGAGCAGCGAGACCTCGTCCACCAGACGCTGGCGGTGGGTGCCGATGAGCTTCACGGTGCCGGCGACGACGGCCTCGGGACGCTCCGTGTTCTCGCGCATCACCAGCACCGGCTTGCCGAGGCTCGGTGCCTCCTCCTGCACGCCGCCGGAGTCTGTCAGGACGATGTCCGCCAGGCTGAGGGCACGCGTGAACTCGGCATAGGCGAGCGGCTCGATGAGGATGACGTTGCCGAGCCCCTCCACGGCCGGCTCGATCGACGCGCGGACCTTGGGGTTCTTGTGGATGGGGAACACCACCGTGAGATCCGGGTACTTCCGGGCGAGATCGGCGACGGCGGCGCCGATGCCCTCCATCGCAGTGCCCAGGTTCTCGCGGCGATGCGCCGTCACGAGCAGCACCCGGCCGGCCTCACCGGCGTCCATCGCTCGCTGGAGCTCCTCGAGCCGGGGGTCCTCGAAGGTCACCTCGAGATGATTCGTCGCGAACAGGAGCGTGTCGATCACGCTGTTGCCGGTGACGACGATGTCGTTCTCGCTAACGTCCTCACGGGTCAGGTTCGCCTTGCTGGTCACGGTCGGAGCGAGATGCAGAGTCGCGATCTGGCTGGTGAGCTTGCGGTTCGCCTCCTCGGGAAACGGCGAGTTGATATCACCGGATCGCAAGCCCGCCTCGAGGTGGATGACCGGCACCTGCCGGTTGAAGGAGGCCACGGCCGCTCCCATCACGGTCGAGGTATCGCCCTGGACGATCACCGCGTCCGGCTGCTCGCTCTCCAAGAGTCCATCCACGCCGGTGATGACCTTGGCGATGATCCCGTTCAACGTCTGACCCGCGCTCATGATGTCCAGATCGTGATCCGGAACGATCGCGAACATGGTGTTGACCTGGTCAAGCATCTCCCGATGCTGACCGGTTACGGCCACGATGCTGTCGAGTTCAGGGTCCGCCTCGATCGCCTTAATGATCGGTGCGACTTTGATGGCCTCGGGCCGGGTGCCGTAAATCGTCATGATGCGCAGAGTCAAAGCGTGCTCCTCGATGTGCTGGTGGTCATATCAGTCCCGCTCATCGACGGATGAGATCCCAGGGAAGGGTTTCTTCGGGGATTGCGAATTTCGATCGTAGACCCTGGTGAAGGGATCGGGCTCCAGCTCAGGGGCCTCTCGCCTTCCGCCGCGAGCCTTTTCGTCGGTCCGCTCGGACGGAAGGGTGAGCTGCGCGGCCTGGCGCTGCTCCTCCCCCTCCTGCACGGCGTCGCGGAGGAGTCCCGCGGCTTTCTCGTCCTGGCCTTGGGCGAGGTTGTGGGCGAACCAGCGATACTTGCGTGCGACTTCCACCGCGTCCCCGTCGAGGACCACCTGCCCGCGCTCCATCCAGATGGCGCGCGAGCACATGTTCTCGATGGTCTGGGCAGCGTGGTTAACCAAGAAGACCGTGCCGGCCTTCTCAAGCATCTCGTCCATTGCTCGACGCGAACGCTCTGCGAACGTGGCATCACCGGTCGAGAGCGCCTCGTCGATCATGAGGATGGACGGGTCCGCCGCGAGGGAGATCGCGAACTTGAGCCGCGCCCCCATGCCGGAGGAATACGTGCGCATCGGCAGATCGATGGCGTCGCCGAGAGCGGAGAGCTCGACCACGTCGTCGAAGATCTCCTCGGCGCGCTCCGGCGTGAGCCCCATGGCCAGGGCACCCAGTTTGACATTCTCAGCCCCGGTGAGGTCCGGGAGGAGCGCGGCGCCCACACCGAGGAGCATCGGCTTCGCGGACGTCATGACGAGCCCGGAGCTCGGCGGCTCGAGCCCCGCCAGGATCCGCAGCAGGGTCGACTTCCCGGACCCGTTGCGGCCGATGATCCCGATGAACTCGCCGGACCTCGCCGTGAACGAGACGCCTCTCAGGGCCGACACGGAGACCATCTGCTTCCTGCGGAGCTTCCCGAAAAGGTCCTTCCGCGGCCCGCGGTCCGTGCGCAGCACCTTGTACCGCACCCGGAGATTGTGGGCGACGACGGTCAGCGGCGACTCGACCGGGGCGACCCAGCGCTCGCTCTCAGTTCTGCTCTCCGCCATAGGTCTCCTCCCCTCGCCAAAAGAAGACGAACCCGAAGACCGACAGGCCGAGCGCCCACGCCCCGAGGATCAGCCAGTGCTCGGCGGACGGCACGACGCCGTCCATGAGCACTTCTCGATAGAGGACGAGCATGTGGTAGATCGGGTTCGCCTGGATAAGCATCATGGCCACCGGATGCTCGAGGAACCGCTCGATCGGGAAGATGACGCCCGAGCCGTACATCAACAGACGTCCGGCGAATGACATCATCTGGGTCAGGTCGGGGAAGTGGAAGCCGACGCGCGCCATCACGCACGAGATGCCGAGGTTCAGGAAGAACTGCAGGAGGAATATGACCGGGACCAGCAACCAGGCGAGCTCCGGAAGCTCGTGTTCGGGCACGACCATGATCATGATGACGACCATGGCCACCGTGTAGACCATCTGTAAGGCGTCGCGGATCTCCGCCGATATCGGAAGCGCCGCTCGCGGGAACGCGAATGCCCTGATCATCGCCTTTCCGGAGTGCAGGACACTCGGGCCTTGACTGATCGCTCGCATCGTCGAGCGGAACATCAGCACCCCAATGATGATGAACGCGGCGTAGTTTTCCATGCCCCGGTCCACCTGCAGGATCAGCGCGAAGATGACGTAGTACATCGCGGCATCGAGGAGCGGGCGGAGCACCAACCAGAGGCTGCCCAGGCGGTTGCGACTGTTCTGCGTCGCCACCCGGTGCCGGGCATCCATCCAGATGAAATGGCGCCGCTCCCACAGCTGTCCTGCGTAGTCGGAGAGGGACGGACGGACGCCGACCGGCTTCAGGTCATCGGGCTGCAGCCCACGACTCTCGAGAGCCTGGCGGACCTGGTGCACGGACTCAGCACTCTGCGTCATCCTGTCCTCCTCTCGTCTCGTCTCGTCATCGCCCGCGCGTACGCGTCCGAGTACCGGCGGACGAGGCTCGGCCACGTGCGCTCGGCTGCCAGACATCTTCCGGCCTCTACGAGGCCGACCGTCATGCCGGGATCGTCGTGAAGCCGGGCGATGGCCCCGGCGAGTGCCACGTGATCGTCCGGCGGCACCACTATGCCGCATGACGTGCCGTCTTCGGCCGTGATGGTCTCCCGGAGCGCAGGAAGATCCGAGATAATCACAGGACGTCCCAGCGCCAATGCCTCCACCGGCTTCTGAGGTGTGACGAACCGCGCCACCTCGACGTCACGACGAGGGACGACCACGGCGTCAAGGGCTTGCACCCAGTCACGCGCGCTGCGTCGCGGGACGCGTCCAGGCAACACCACGCGGTCGCTGATGCCGAGGGAGCGCGCCAATGAGCTCAGGCCTGGGGCTGCCGTGCCGTCTCCCGCGAGAACCACCACAAGCTTCTCCCACAATTCGGGTCGACCGCAGCGCCCGTGCACGATCTCAGCGGCAGCCCGGAGAAGCGTGTCGAAGCCCTCGTAGTCAACTAGAGCGCTCACGGCGCCCACAACAAATGCATCGGATCTATCAAGCGCCACGGAACGACGTGCCTCAGCAGGGCTCAGATGCCGCTCCAGCAGTTCTGCATCCACACCGTTGGGGATGATCGTGATCGTCCCCGGGTCCACTCCCCGCGCCACGAACTCACCGGCCATCGTCCGACTCAGCGTGACGACGGCATCTGCGGAACGGGCGAGCTCGCCTTCCCGTGCCGCGACCAGGCGTGCCCGTTGCGACCGCTTCGCCTCCGCGCGTGCGGACTCAGAGAATTGGGATGCGACCCAAGTCTTCTCCATGAGTCCGCGGGCTTCTAGGATCCACGGCAGGCCTGTGGCCCGAGCGACGGCCTGCCCTACCAGTGCATTGCGATAGTCCGTTGTCGTGTGGATGATGTCCGGACGGAACTCGCGGACCACAGCCAACGCCTCATGCACTTGCTGCAGCAACCGCTGCTCGGGAGTTCGCGCAAGGAATAAAGGCAGCGTCCGTCGGTAATTAATTCCGTCAACGGAGTCCTCGCGTGCGGCACCAACTTTACCAACCATTACCGGATACCCCGTCCGGGTGAGCGCCATCGATCGCACTCCGGCATCGGTGAGCGCGCGAAGTATGCGATGAGTACGCAACGTGTACCCGGACTGGGTGTGGGGCAGCGAGTTGGTGACCACGTGCAGAACGCGCAGTCCCTCGAACGGAGCCGGCTTGGCATTCGTCGGGGACCGTTCGGGCAGACTCAATCCCGCCGCCAGCGGCAACCGACGGCCCGTTCGGAGCAAGTCCAGCTCGCTACGCAATAGGAGGGCATAACCGTCGCCATTCAGGCAGGCATCCCGCAAGATCTGGAGGGCGCCTTCGAGGTCTCCCCGCGACCAAGCCGCGCGCGCCCGGGTACGCGCGGGCGCGGTGTCACCCACCAAGTCGGTGCGATTCAGCAGGATGGCGATCTCGCCCGCAAGACGCGATGGCCGGCCTGCCTCGAGGACTTCACCGACGAGCCGACGTGCATGCAACATGTCTCCGGCCATGACCGCGCCGAGGGCTGCAACACTCGGCAACGCGGCTGATGCTCTCTCCAGCACTCCACCCATCAGCATGCGCGCCCCGAGCGGCAATCGCCGACTGATCTGGACGGCAAGCAACGCGGGATCGGCGAAGGCGTGTTCCACCATCGACTGACCCACGATCACAACGTTTCGGGCGACATCGCCACACCGTTGCCACATACGGCCCCGCGCACGGGGCATGGACAGTGTCTTCACTGTTTCACAACTTCATTCCGCAGCACTCGCGGCCGCTTTACACAATTGGCGACACCTGCTGTCCATAGTCCCGACGCGAAGCTGTGCCGCCAGAAATGATCGTGAGCGAAGTGTGGAACCCCACCGCCGCCGACGCTTCCTCGCCCCATACTAGCGAGTCGTCACGGGCGAGCGCTCCAGTGGCGCTCACGGCGACGCTCAAGTTTTGCGGCGTGTTCCGGAATGGCGTCGACAACGAAGGCCTTGTTGAGGGTCGACTCATGCATCGTCGCGGCAGTTTCAGCGTGCACTTCCCGCTCCAGCTCGAGCATTTTACCTTCATCAAAAGCGTCCTTCCACGCGTCCCTTTCGTGAAGAAGATACTCCATGGAGCCCGGGGAGGTGTTCCAAATTCTGTTCGCCTGGACGATCTCTGAGTTCTTGAAGTCCGAGACGCCGCCTTTGAAGTACGGAATATCCGACCATTGTGGCACCAGGGCTACAGTCAACGCGTCCTGCAATTCGCGGTTAACCCTCTGTTCGGGCGTCATGTCGATTGCCGCACGCACGAATACCGGATTGAGGAGCAGCACGAAAGCGCTCCCGACGAGCTGTGAATTCGGCCAACGTCGGAATTTCGCCATCATCTGGAACACATTGAGAGCGGTAGCATCCAACTGACCGATCGAGCACATGACGTCGACCTGCCCGTCGATGTAGCGATTCGTGCTCTCGGCAGCACGTACCGTGTTCCACTTCGGAGGTAGCGCTTGCGGCACCCGTCGGAGCGGATGCTCCATAGCTCGTACGCTTTTTAGAATGTGGGGAGTCGAGTAATAGAGGGGATGCATTACTTCACCATTCCCACCTCCTACACTGAAGGCGCTTCGGCGGGGCGGCCGCACAATGGGCGACTTCAGATTCAGGTGGGCAAAATCGCCATCCCACTGCCTCATAGCTGCTTCGATCCGCTCTTCGATGGAGAAACCCGCGGCCCGGCGCGGATCCGAGCGGACAACCTGATGCTTGAGTCCTCTCCCTTCGAGAAACTTCTCGGCCCCGAGAGCCTCCACGAGCTGGACGGCAATGTCAGCTTCTCCCTGAAGATTTCCGAGGGTATGGATCAGGCCGGGGCGTCCGCCAGCGATCCACGCCGCTGCAGTGAGGCGCGAATCCCGCCCCCCTGAGAGATCGACGCGCGGACGTCTCGACATGATCGCGCCGATGTTGGCGGTAGATATCGCGAGTGAATGGGCGGCTTCCTCGATATCGGGATGTCGCTCTCTGTATTCGAAGTGGTCCGAGAGATGGCCGTATTGGCGGATACTCACCTCGTCGTGCGTCCCGACCGCGACGACTTCGGCAGCTCCGAGACGCCGAACGGCCGTGAGCGGCGAATTCTCCTCTGGCCAGAACCCGAGCTGGGCAAATACGTCCGCGCCAAACTCGTCTGCCTTTAACGGGGTCGCGGAGAACATTGAGACCATTCCGATGTGATTGCCCACAGCGGCAAAGTGCTCGTTGGTAACCACGTACGCGCGAGCAAACCCGAAGATATCGTTCCACATCTCCATGCCACCGTTCTCCCAATGGGAGATCCCGAAGTACCCGGGATGCACGGTTCGGCGCCCCGGATCTTCCCGGAGCGTGTCCAGGGCCCAGCGATGCCAGGAGGACTGCGCGATCTCGGTCTGGAATGAGATCGGCGGCTGCGAAAGTGAGAGTGCGCCATGCTCATCCTGGAGCCAAGTCGGAGCTTCCCAAGTCTCGTCTAACGCGCGAGCATTGATCGAAGCTCGCCCCGGCGTTCTCTTGACGGCAGCAGTGTTCAGGTCATACGCCTCTCCGCCGATACGCAGGGCCTCGTCCCAGAGGGCCGGAAGCAATTGACGTCCGCGCTCAGAGAGCGCAGCTACGCCGAAATTGATGTTCATGGGTTTAGTCCTCTTTCGTCCTCCGGACGGCCACGAGACGATCGAAAAGAACCGTGGACGGCATCGGGTGCATGGATCACCGCTCGATCGCTCCCGCGACCTTTTCCCGCAACTCGATGAACTCCGGCAGGCGGCGCATCTCCTCACCGAGCATGTGCCCGGCGTCGGCCGAGAGGGTGACGTGCTGGTCGAGGACCACGTGGCCGGGCCGGGCGCTCATCACCAGCACCCGGTCGCCGAGGAACACGGCCTCGTCGACGTCGTGGGTGATGAAGAAGACCGTGCGGTGCTGGGCCCGCTGGAGGCTGAGCAGATCGGCCTGCAGGCGGCCCCGGGTGATGGCGTCCAACGCTCCGAACGGCTCGTCCATGAGGATCACGTCGGTCTCGTTGGCCAGCACACGGGCGATCTGGGTCCGCTGCTGCATGCCGCCGGAGAGCTCGTAGGGTTTCGCGTCGCCGGAATCGCCGAGGCCCACCAGTTCGAGGTACTCCTGGGCCTTCTCGGTGCGCTGCTTCTTGCCCACCTTTCGCATACGCATCCCCAGGGCGACGTTCTCACGCACCGTGAACCACGGGTACAGGTTCGGCTGCTGGAAGACGACACCCCGCGCTGCGGCCGGACCGGTGATCTGCTTCCCGCGGTAGTGCGCGGCCCCACCGGTCGGCTCGAGGAATCCGGCGAGGATCTTCAGAAGCGTGGTCTTCCCGCAGCCGGAGGGGCCCACCACGCAGATGAACTCGCCCTCGGGGATCGTTAGATCGGTCTCGGCGAGGGCGTGGACGACGTCTCCGGAGTCGGTGACGTAGCGCTGCGAGACGCCATCGAGCGAGACGACGGCGCTCTGCGCGGCTCTGTCGGTCGCGTTCTGGGTCGCGGTCATGTTGAGGCCTCCTCGATCGCCTCGGAGTAGGGCATCTCCTGGTAGTCACCGTCCTCGGCGAGCGCGTCGATCTCCTGCTGTCCCTCCAGGAACTCGGCGGTGCTGCGGAAGTCGTCTGCGAGCCCGCCGCCGAAGTAGTCGGGGCCGGCCTGCTCCTCCAGGGTGGGGAAGATGTACCCCTCCAGGAGCTGCTCGGCGTCCACGGGCGGAATATCCAGCTGCACCGCGATCGAGGTCGCGGCCGTCTCCGGCTCCTCGGTCAGCAGCCGGGCCCCCTCGCCCTGCACGATCGACCACATCCGCATGAACTCCGGGTTCTCGGTGACGAAAGAGCCGGTGCCCGCGACCATGTCGTACGTAGGGGCGCCCATCTCGGCGCTGTCCTCACTGGAAAGGATCGCGTGGCCCTCTTCGAGCAGCTCCGCCTGGGTGGGCTGCCAGATCCAGGCGGCGTCGATCTCGTCGCGCTGCCAGGCGGCCAGGATGGCGTCGGGGGCCAGGTTGATGACCCTCACCGCGTCGCCGAGGCCGGCCTCGTCCAGGGCCGTGAGCAGCGAGTAGTGGGCCGTGGACCCGAACGGCACCGCGATCGTCTTGCCCTCGAGGTCGGCGAGCTCCTCCACGACCGGGTCCTTGGCGACCAGGGATTCGGCCTGGCCGATGACGTCGCTGATCCAGATCGCCTTGATGTCCTTGGACAGCGGCGGGGAGGCAGCTTTCACGGCGGGGCTGGAGCCCACCTGGGCGATGTCCAGGGAATCGGAGCCGAACGCCTGGATGACGTCACCGCCGGAGTTCATCTTGACCCAGGAGACGTCTGCCTCCGGCATGCAGGCCTCCAGCAGCTCGAGATCCTTGACCACGAGGTCCCCGTTGGGGATGGCCTGCCACGCGATACGGGCGGAGGTGGTGATGCTCGGATCCGGCTCGACAGGACAGGCGGTCTCGCCCTCGAAGTTGTCGGGATGGCTGGTGCGGCCCGACTGCACGCAGCCGCTCAGGGCCAGCACGAGACTGAGCGAGGCCGCGGCGATCCGCAGCGGGGTGCCCGGGCGGCGATGGCCCGGCGATGGGCGACCGGGGGCGGGAGTCGTGGTGATCATCGGTCAGACCTTTCCCTGCCAGGGCACCAGGCGGTCGCCGATCCAGCGGATGCAGCCGTCCAGTGCGACCGCGACGAGACCGATGACGATGATGCAGGCGATCGTGAGCGACGTGTTCAGCTGCGTGCCGGAGATGTAGGCGAGGCCGCCGATCCCGGGGATCCCGTTGTTGAGCTCCGCGGCCACCACGGTGGTCCAGGCGAACCCGACCGCGAGCCGCACACCGGAGAAGATCGAGGCGGTAGCGGCCGGCAGCACGACGAAGCGCGCTATCTCCGGTGGCCCGGCGCCCATGCTGCGGGCCGCGGAGATGTAGTCCTCCCGCACGCCGCGGACCCCGTCGATGGTGGCGATGACGATCGGCGGGAAGGCGGCCAGGAACAGCAGCAGGAACTTCGAGAGATCGCCGATGCCGACCCAGACGATGATCAGGCCGATGTAGCCCAGAGGGGGCAGCGCTCGCAGGAAGTTCAGATAGGGAGCGAGTGCCGTGTTCGCCGGCTCCCACATGCTCATGAGGAAGCCGAGGGCAATTCCGGCGACCGCAGCGAGGGCGACGCCCACACCGATGCGCTGGAGGGAGGCGAGCAGGTGCTCCCACAGGTAGTAGTTCTGCACCCCGCACACCGTCCGGCCGGAGGCCTCGTCGACCACGAGGCACCGATTGGCGTTGATGAAGGAGCCGAGGACCGATTGCGGGCTGGGCAGGTACAGGGGATCGACGAGCTTCAGTGCCGTGATCAGCCACCAGATCGCCAGCACGGCGACCAGGACTCCGGCCTGCAGCAGGCGGTTGCGCCGGAGGCGCCGGGACCTGCCGCGGCGCGCGGCCTTGACGACCTGCTGGGAGCTGGCACTGTCCGCGTCGGTTTCGGGTGCAGCGGACGCCGGGACGGTTCCTGCCGCACTGTCTCCGTCACTCATGGGTCGTTACCGCTCCATCCCGTCTGCCGCATATCGCCGGTGCGCTGCTGGGACAGTACCGCATCGCCGCAGGCGGAAACGGCCCCGTGCCGGACTATGCCCCAGCTGGGCGCCTGCGCGACACACGGCACGGAATATGGTTCCTGATTGTTACGTGAACGTTCATTCGCGAGGCGCGGCAGCGCCGACGGCCAAGCCCATGGACACGATAGCCTCCGACCCCACGACGATCATTCGCGTCCCGCACCCCGACCCACAGCGTCCGCAGCGGGGCGACGACAAGGAGCTCTCCCCGTGTCAGCGCTGTTCGGCCTGTCCCTCATCGGTGCCTTCTGTCTGATCGGGATGGCGGTACGGCGGTGGGTACCCGCCTTCCGCAGCAATCTCGTGCCGGCATTCGTGATCGCCGGGTTCCTCGGTGCGATCGCCATGAACCTCGGTCTCTCCGGGATGTTCGACGGCGTGGACAGCGCCATGTTTGCCACGCTCACCGCCGAGCTGTTCACCCTCTCCTTCATCTCCATCGGTCTCACGCCCCCGCCCCCGGGCTCGGGAGGGGGCGGGCAGACGCAGAAGGTGCTGCTGCGCGGTGCGTGGGCGATGGGCCTGACGTGGACCCTGGTGTTCGCCGTGCAGGCCCTGCTCGGGATCGCGATCGTGGCGACCACCGGGCGCTTCGGCGGGATGGACGCCATGTACGGCTTCATGGTGCCCTTCGCCTTCGCCCAGGGGCCCGGTCAGGCCGTCACGTTCGCGGGAATCTTCGAGCAGCAGGGCTGGGACAACGCCGTGGACGTCGGGCTCGCGTTCGCCTCTGTCGGGTTCGCCGCCGCCTTCCTGGTGGGTGTGCCGCTGGCCAAGTGGGGCATGAACCGGGGCCTGGCCACTCATTCGATGGGCATCTCGGACTCCGTCGGCAAGGGGTACTTCCGGGACGAGGAGGAGACCGAGACGATGGGCTCCGAGACGACGTTCTCGGGCAGCATCGACACCCTCACCTTCCACTTCGCCATGATGGGCGTCGCCTACATCCTCGCCCACGGCCTGTCATGGCTCTTCGCGTTCATCCCCGGCTTCTTCGGCGACACCATCAGCGGGATGATGTTCATGAACGGGCTGCTGGCCGCCTACTTCCTGCGCTGGGTGCTGCGCCGGCTGAACGTCGAGCACCTGATGGACCGCAGACTCCAGGCCAAGATCACCGGCTTCTCCACCGACTTCGTCGTGGTCGCCTCCTTCATGGCCGTCCAGGCAGCCGTCGTCACCGCGTGGATCGTGCCGATCCTGGTCACCGTGGCGCTGGTCATCGCAGCCACGGTGGTGATGGTGTTCCTCATCGGCCAGCGCTACGGCAGCGACCACGACTTCGAACGCACCATGGGCATGTACGGCACCCTGACCGGGACCACCCCCACCGGCCTCGCCCTCGTGCGGATCCTCGACCCGCGCATGCGCACCACCACCATGGCCGAGATGGGCCTGATGAACCTTCCCGAGATGCTGTACATCCCCGCGATGCTCACGATCTCCGCGGCCTTCGCCGGCGAGCTCGGCCTCCCCGCGGCGCTGGGCATCATGGCAGCTCTGACGGTCGGCTACTTCCTGATCATGCTCCTGACGCGCTCCTTCGGCTCCCGCACCTGGAGCCTGCGCGGCAATGCCCAGGGAGCCGCTCCCGACACCGATCAGGACGCGGCCTCGGTCACCGGCGCCTGATCTCCCTCCTCCGCGCGGCACGCCCCGCCGTGGCACGATCGCCAGCACCGAACCGCTCGAGAGAAGGACCCACCCCGTGGAGACGCTTTACCGTTCCGGACGCATCCTGACGATGGTCGACCAGGACGACGCACCAGACTCCGTGCTGGTCCGCGATGGCCGGATCGCGTTCGTCGGCCCGCTCGCCGAGGCCCGCGCGCAGGCCGGCGCCGACGTCACCGAGGTGGACCTGGCCGGACGCACGCTGATGCCCTCGTTCATCGATTCCCACGGTCATCTGCTCCAGCACGGGGCGCTCTCCGCATTGGTCGACCTCGAGCACGCCGGCAGCATCGCCGACATCGTCGCCGCGTTCCGCACGCGTCTCGCCGAGCGCGATCCCTCCGACAGGTCCCCGTTGATCGGCGCGAAGTACGACCCGAACCTCCTAGCCGAAGGCCGCCACCCCACCCGATACGACCTCGACCAGGTCGCTGCCGACCAGCCCGTGTTCGCTCTGCACCGCAGCATGCACGTCGCCGTCGGGAACTCGTTCCTCGTGGAGAGTGCCGGCCTGACGGCTGAGACCCCGGATCCCGAGGGCGGCCGCTTCGGGCGCGGCGCCGATGGCGCCCCGGACGGGTACGTCGAGGAACATCCCGCGATGGCGGCCTTCGCAGCGATCCTCTCCCCCGGCGGCAGCGGCGGTCTGCTCCCTGGCGGCGCGTCCGACCCGGCCCGCTCCGTGCGGCTCGCCGCCCAGGACTATCTGCGCCATGGCATCACCACCGCGCAGGAGGGCGCCGCCGATCCCGCCACCGTCGACGGACTCGCCGAGGTTGCCCGCTCAGGAGGTCTCGGGCTGGACGTGGTCGTCTACCCCGTCGTCCAGTCCGGCACCGTCGCCTACGACCGGTATCCGGGGTTCGCCGGGGACTACGTGGGCCGGCTGCGCCTCGGCGGGTACAAGATGATCCTCGACGGTTCGCCGCAGGCCCGGTCGGCCTGGATGAGCGAGCCCTACGAGCCGGTCCCAGGCGATGAGAACCCCGGCTGCGCCTACCCGATCCATACCCCCGATGAGGTCGAGCAGTTCACGCGCACCGTCGCCGAGCAGGGACGGCAGCTCATCGTGCACTGCAACGGTGACGCCGCCGCGGAGCTGTGGGTGAGCACCGCCGAGCGCGTTGGCGCCGAATATCCGGACTGGCTCGAGACCCGCCCGGTGATGATCCACGCTCAGACGGTGCGAGACGATCAGCTGGAGCGGATGGCGCCGCTGGGCATGATCGCCTCGATCTTCTCCGTGCACACCTGGTTCTGGGGCGATGTGCACCTGCGCAACTTCGGGCCCGTGCGAGGCCGACGGGTCTCCCCGGCGTGTTCGGCGCTGGACCGCGGAGTTCGGGTGACGCTGCACCAGGACTCCCCCGTCACGCCGCCGGACATGCTGCTGTCGATCTGGGCGGCCGTGAACCGCATCAGCCGCACCGGCCGGCCCGTCGGCCTCGAGGAGCGCATCTCCACCTGGGAGGCGCTGCGCGCCGTGACCACCGAAGCGGCCTACCAGTACGGCGAGGAGAACGACAAGGGATCGCTCCGCGCCGGCATGCGCGCCGATCTCGTGATCCTCTCCGGTGATCCGCTGACCATCGCTCCGCAGGACCTCCGCGACCTCGAGGTGCTGGCGACCATCAAGGACGGAGACGTCGTCTACGAGGCGTGATGCCCGTGACGAGGCGGGACTGCGAGCCTCGGCGCGGCCGCTAGGGTTGTCGCGTGCAACTCCCAGACCATGGCCTGGACCCGTCGGCGATCCGCGGAAGCTGGTCGGACGCCACCCGAGACGACGTCGACTGGCGCGGGGGCCGCGGCTGGTCCCTGGTCTACGACTCCCCGGACTGGCACCAGCAGCTGGTGGATGACGCCTCCGCCCTGTTCGCGCACGAGAACGCACTGTCTGCCTCGGCGTTCCCGAGCGTGCAGCAGTTCGAATCCGAGACGATCGCGATGGTCGCCTCTGTGATCGCACCGGAGTCCGAGGCGTTCGGCGTGTTCACCTCCGGCGGGACCGAATCGATCATGGTGGCGCTGAAGGGGTACCGCGACCTCCCCGGCAACGAGACCCGCCGCCGCCTGGTGATGCCGGTGACCGCGCACCCGGGCTTCTGGAAGGCCGCGGACTATCTCGGCCTCACCGTGGAGCTCGTGCCCGTCGGCCCGGACGGCCTGCCCGCGCCCGCCGACGTCCTTGCCGCCGTCGATGACCGCACTGCCGCCGTGTGCCTGTCGGCCCCGTGCTTCCCCTTCGGCGTGGTCGACCCCATCGAGGAGATCGCAGGCCAACTGGCCGGAACCGGCGTGGGGGTCCACGTCGACGCCGCCATGGGCGGGCTGTTCCTGCCCTTCCTCGATGCCGCCGGGGTGGAGCCTCCGCAGTTCGGCCTCGATGTGCCCGGAGTGACCTCGGTGTCCGCGGACATGCACAAGTACGGGTACGGGATGAAGGGCGCCTCGGTCCTGCTGTTCGCGACCCCGGAGCTGCGGCACGCCAGCTACTACGTCTCCACCGGCTGGCCCGGCGGTGCCTACGCCGCCTCCGGCGTGATCGGCACGCGGCCCGTCGGCCCCGCGGCGGCCGCCTGGACGGCGCTCTCGGCCCTGGGCCGCTCCGGGTATCGCGAGCTCGTCGCGCAGGTCATGACCACGGCCCGCACCCTGCAGGCAGGGCTCGCCGCGAACGGTCTCGAGGTGATCGGGACGCCGCCGATGGGCGTGTTCGCCGCCACCTCCACCGGGCCCTCGATTCCGGCGATCGCCGGCGCCCTCGGCGAGCGCGGCTGGTGGATCGACACCCAGGAGGACCCGCCGTCCCTGCACGTGGTCACCTTCCCCCGGCACGGGGAGGTCGCCGAACAGTTCCTGGGCGACGTCGCCTGGGCCGTGGAGAAGGCATCGGCCGACGATGCCCCGCAGAGCGCGGGCGCCTCCTACGGGGTGATGGTCCGTGGCGGCTCGATCGACGACCAGGTGCTGCGTGAGCACCTGGACGAGCGCTTCACCGTGCCGGACTGATCCCCGCCCGGCGGAGGGTCTCTCGGGCGAGCTCGTCGAGGGCGTCCACGACCATCGACCGCGGCGATTCCGCGATCAGGACGGAGAGTTCCGTGCAGGCGACGAGCACGCCGTCGCAGCCGCCCCGCAGCTGGTCATCGATCACGGCGTGCAGTCGTTCCCGCAGCGGCGCACGGTCCGCACCCGTCTTCACCGCGGCGATGATCTCGAGGACCTCCGCCTGCTGCTCGGCCGGCGCGGCGGCCTCCACCCCGTGCGCGGCCAGGGCCCGCTCGTACATGCCGTGCTCGAGCGTCGCCGCGGTCGCCAGCACGCTCGCACGGGTTATGCCCCGGGCGGCGACGGCCCGCCCCGCCTTGTCGATCATGTCGACGTAGCCGCTCTCCCCCAGCACCTGCGGCAGGAAGGGATGGACGGTGTTGCACGGGACGGCGATCACCGCGGCTCCCGCGCCGCGGAGCACCTCGGCTCCGCGGCGCAGAGCCGGCACCGGAGACTCCCCGGTGCCGCGCAGGGCGGCGACCCGGTCCGGGATCTGCGGATCGGACCACGAGATGGTGGTGGGATGGTCCGCATCGCGCTGGGCCGGGGTGAGCTGGACCAGCCGCTGCTGGAAGTGGACGCTGGCGGCCGGCCCCATCCCGCCGAGCACACCGATCGTGGATGTGGTCATGCCGGGACGGTCTCCTTCGTGGCGCTGTAGGTGCGGTTCCAGCCCGTCACGGCCGAGAGGATGATGACGGCCAGCAGCGCCCAGGCGTACGGGTTCAGGAATGCCGCACCGATTCCGGGGGCGGTCAGGTCAGAGGTCGCCCCGACCGTGGTGACGGTGGCGAACCAGGCGATCACCGCGTTGTGCCAGGGCAGCATGTAGAACAGAGTGCAGGCACTGCAGTCCAGGAGGTTCGCGCGGCGTGCCGGGCTCAAGCCGTACTTCTGGCCGAGCGGCTTCGCGATCGTCGGCCCCACCAGCAGGATCGCCGGGGCGTTGGCGCCCAGCGGCACCGTGAAGATCAAGGTGACCACGATAATGGTGAGCTCGGCGCTGCGCACGCCGCGAGCGGCGGCATTCTGCAGCTTCGCGAGCAGCGATTCCATCATCCCGCTCTCGGCGAGGACACGAGAGAAGGCCATGATCAGTAGAACGAGCAGGATCAGTCCGGTCACGCCACCCATGCCGTCCTCCAGCAGACCCGTGGAGTCACCGCGTTCACCCGGGATCGAGAAGATGGCGCCGATCTGCAGCTGGCCGGTGACCAGCCCGATCACGACGGCGCTGACGATGCCCCATGTCAGCGAGACGAACAGGTGGCGGCGCAGCAGCGCGAGGGTGAGCACGAGTGCGAAGGGAATGATCTGGATCAGTCCGATCGCCCCGGTGGCGTTCTGGTCGGCCTCGGTCACGTCGCCACCGCCGCCGAAGATCGCGAACACCACCAGCGCGACCGCCGCTGCCGACAGTGCGAGAGGAAGCCGGGACCGTACGACGGAGCCCAGCTCGGCGTCCTGCGTGAAGGACGAGGTCACCGTGGTGTCCGAGATCGGCGCGATATTGTCGCCGAACGCGCCACCGGCCAGGATCGCGACCGCGAGCATCGTGGGGTCGGCGCCGAGCAGTACGCCCGCGGGGTACAGCACGGGCACCATCGCCTGAACGGTGCCCACGCTGGTTCCCGTGCCGGCACCGAAGACGCAGGCCAGTAGGAAGGCCAGCACCGTGAACCAGGAGCCGGTCAGGCCCGTCTGGAGGCCGAGCCAGAGCAGGCCGTCCACCAGCCCGGCCGCTTTCATGATGGCCCCGAACACGCCGGCGAAGACGAACGCGAGGATCACCATCGCGCCGGTCCGGTCCGTCAGTCCGCGCACGATCGTCTCCGCGTACCGGGTGCGGTTGCGGGCCAAGGCCATGCCGATGACCAGGGCGAGGAACCCCCCGACCCAGAACGCCGAGATCGAGGCGCGTTCGGTGATGGACAGCCACGACATCACCGCGATGAGGACGGCGGCCGGGATCAGCCCGGCCCAGCGGCCTCCGTACAGTTCGAGCCGGTCGTTCGGAAGCAGGGAATCGGGCTGGGCATCGGGGTTCTGCCCTGGGGGAACCGACATGTCGATCCTTCCGGGATCGTGCACAAGGGATGGTGTGAACGCACGTTACCGGAGGGACGGAGATGATCAACGATCACTCGGAGACGACGTCACCGCCCATACGCCCGCGACGGGATCTGCGTGGCCAGCTTGCCGCCGGAGACGTCCAGCAGGGTGCCGGTGATGTAGGAGGCCTGGTCGCTGGCCAGGAAGATCAGCAGGTTCGCGACGTCGTCCGGGGTCTCCCAGCGACGCAGGGAGAGGGTGTCCAGCAGCCGGTCCTGCGCCTCGGTGGGCATCTCGGCGAAGCCGTTCATGGCGGTGGGCACCATGCCGGGGGCGTAGGCGTTGACAGTGATGTCCCACGGCCCCAGCTCGGAAGCGAGCACCCGGGTCAGCTGCACCACGGCGGATTTCGAGGCGGAGTACGCGGCGCTGGCCACGCTGGGGACGATCGCGGCGAACGAGGCGGCGTTGATGATTCGTCCGCCGCCGGCGGCCTGCATCAGCGGCGCGACGGCCTGGCTCATGAGGAACGCCCCGCCCACGTTCACGTCCATGCAGGCCTTCCAGCGCGCCCACTCGATGTCCGCCACCGCGCCCTCGACGTTGATGCCGGCATTGTTGACCAGCACGTCGATGGTGCCGTGGCGGCCGGCCACCTCGTCCACCGCCGCCTGGACCGACTCGGGATCGGCGACGTTGCACACGACCTGCTCGACGGGCAGCTCCTCGCCCTGACCCTCCTCGACGCCAACTCCGTCCGCGGGGTCGGGGAAGGCGAGGTCGAAGGCGATCACCTTCGCGCCCTCGGCGGCGAAGCGCTGCGCGATGACGGCTCCGATGCCGCGCGCCGCGCCGGTGATCACGACCACCTTGTTCCTCAGATCCAGCTCCATCGCGTCGTCCTCTCCGCGGCCCGTCGCCGCTGGCTCGCTCTCGGCATGCCCCGTCGGCAGACCGTCCCAAAAAGCATACTATTGAGATCGGGCGGGCCACCGGAGTCGCCTCCGCGGCGGCCATGCCCGATCCGCACAGCCCCTGAGCAGCCACATGACAACGGCACAGCCCTGATGACGACGGCACGACGAGGAGACCTCATGACTGGCACAAACGCACCCGCCCTGTGGATCACCGGCGGAGGCAGCGGCATGGGCCGCGCCGTGGCCCGCGCCGCGGCAGCCCTGGGCTGGGCCGTCGCTGTCAGCGGGCGCCGCCGCGAGGTGCTGGACGAGGTGGTCGCCGAGATCGCCGCCGACGGGGGCGAGGCCCT
This sequence comes from Brachybacterium sp. GCM10030252, assembly GCF_042666535.1. NCBI lineage: Bacteria > Bacillati > Actinomycetota > Actinomycetes > Micrococcales > Dermabacteraceae > Brachybacterium > Brachybacterium sp. GCM10030252. The sequence goes on from NZ_JBHTDM010000028.1 coordinate 29,538, forward strand.
GGCGCTGCCCCTGGATGTGCGCGACACGAGCGCCGTGACCGAAGCCGCCCAGGCCGTCGCGGATCGCTTCGGGAGCCTGGATGCCCTGGTGCTCGCCGCCGGTCAGAACGCGCCGCAGCGCCGCTGGGACGATCAGGACATGGGCGAGTTCGAGCAGATCGTCGGCACCAACCTCACCGCGGTCGCCACCGTCATCGATGCCGCCCTCCCCCACCTGCGTCAGAGCAGCGGCATCGTCGTGGCGATCTCTTCCTACGCGGGCTGGAGCTTCCAGCCGGGCGCGGGCGTGGCCTACTCCGCCTCCAAGACGGCCGTCTCCTCCCTGATCCGCACCCTGAACCAGCAGGAGGCCGCCCACGGCGTGCGCGCCTGCCACCTGTGCCCGGGCGATGTGGCCACCGACTTCCTCGAGCAGCGCCCGCAGGTGCCCGACGCCGCCGCCCGCGCCGTCATGCTCACCCCGGAGGACATCGCCCGCACCGTCAGCTTCGTGCTCGGGTCCCCCGCGCACGTGCGCATCGACGAACTGGTCGTCTCCCCCGTCTCCCAGGCCTGAGCGCGGCGATGGCCGCGGAGTCCACCGCCTTCGAGCGCGCCCTGGATCAGCTGGGCCGTGAGATCGTCGCCGGCGAACTGCCCGCCGGGCACGGTGACACCATCGACGCCCTGGTCCGGCGCACCGGCGCCTCCCGCAGCGTGGTGCGGGAGGTGACGCGGGTGCTCGGCGCGCTGGGCATGCTCAGCGCCGGGCGGCGCGTCGGGCTGCGCGTGCTGGGCCGCGAGCACTGGGACGTGCTGGATCCCCGCGTGATCCGGTGGCGGCTCGAGGGCAGCGAGCGAGCCCAGCAGATCGAGGAGCTGCGGGCTCTGCGACTGGCGGTCGAGCCGGCCGCCGCGGCCGCCGCCGCCCGGGCAGTCCGCAGCGGATCGGCCAGCACGGACGAACTCGAACGCGCCGTCGCCGCGATGCGCTGCGCCGCGGGCAAGCCCGAGGCGACCGCGTTCCTGCAGGCGGACCTCGCCCTGCACGCCGCGGTGCTCGACCTCTCCGCCAACAGCATGTTCGCCCGGTTGCGGGCGGTGATCGACGAGGCCCTGCAGGAGCGGGCCGTGCGGGAGCGGGCCCACCTGCTGCCCGATCCTCACGACCTGCAGCTGCACGTCGAGGTGGCCGGCGCGATCACCGCGGGCGAGGCGGAGGAGGCGGCGGCGGTGATGCGCCGGATCGTCGAGCGGACCTCGCAGGAGGCGGCCGTTCGTACGGACAACACGGAGGGCCGACATGCGTGAGCACTAAGCCAGGCCCTGGGGACTGGCCGCTCCCGCGCGCCTCAGATATCCCGCCTCAGGATCCCAGCAGCGCCCGGGCCAGGGGCTCGTCGGCGATCAGCACGTCCACGAGGCCTCCGCGCACCGCAGCGCGCACAGCGTCGGCGCGATGGGCGCCGGCGCAGGCGCCGATCACCGACGGGATCCCGCGCAGCTGGTCCAGACTCACTCCGAGGATGTGCTCGTCCACGCCCACGTCGATCGCCTGCCCGTCGGCATCGATCACCCGGCCGGAGATGACCGCGGCAGCACCAGCCGCAGCAGTCGCGCTCACCAGCTCCTCCGGCAGCAGGGGCAGGATCGAGGAGCCCTCGCGGGTCCAGGTGCCGATCCCCACCACCGCACGGTCGGCATGCACGGCCCGATCCAGCACTTTCGCGATCTCCGGTGCGCGCCGCAAGGCGGCCGCGGTCTCTCCCGTCGGCGCCACCAACGGTGCATAGATCGGGTGCGCGGTCCCCTCGGCGACGCGGGCGACCTGACGGATCACCTCGACCGAACCCACGCGGTTGCCGGGAAAGGTGAGCGCGCCGGCCAGCTGGACCACATCGCATGGCGCCATGCTGCGCAGCTTCCCCGGTAGCGCTTCGACGATGCGGGACCAGACGATGCCGAGGGTCTCCCCCGCACGCACCGTCTCGGAGAGGTACTCGGCCAGGCCGGAGGCCACCGCGTCGATGCTCGGGGTCAGAGCGGTGCTGGCGCCGCGGTCGACCACGATCACTTCGCTGATGCCCAGGGCGTCCCGGACCTGACCGGCCAGGTCGCGGGCGCCGGGATCGTCATCGGCGACATGGATGGTCACGAGGCCGGAGTCGCGGGCGTCGGCCAGTACGCGCGCGACCTGCCAGCGGCTGAGGCCGGTCTGGCGCGCGATATCGACCTTCGAGCGGTCATGGAGGTAGTAGGCCCGGGCCACGTCGAGCACGAGAGCCCTACTGATCGAGTCGGTCCTGCGCCGTGTATCCACCACGCCCCAACTGTCGCACATTTGAGCACGGCGATGAATGCGCGGTTGCGCGTCGTTCGACACGCTCCTACACTCGCACCACCATCCGAGCAGATTCAATAACGCTCACATGTGCATTACGTCCCCGGGCTCAGAGGAGAGTCCGGAACCCGGTCGCCGTTGTTCACCCGTCGGCCGCCCGCCGGTCCGGCACCGAGGCCACCGGCTCCAGCAGCACCATCCCCGCGGATTCCTCCCCACGAAGCGAACCCACGCGTCACCCATCCCCGTGACCCCGACCCCACGAACCCGACCCATACGCGGCATCAGCCGTCCCGACAGAAAGGACGACATGTCCCAGGACCGTCCCAACATCGTCTTCGTCATCACCGATCAGCAGCGTTTCGACACGATCGCCGCGCTCGGCCACGAGCACGCGATCACTCCGAACCTCGATCGGCTGGCGGATTCCGGCACGTCGTTCACCAACATGTACGTGACCGCGCCGTCCTGCGCGCCCTCGCGCGCGAGCCTGTTCACGGGGCTGTACCCGCACACCACCGGGGTGCTGAAGAACAACGATCCGTGGAGCCATTCCTGGGTGCAGCGACTCGCGGAGACCGGGTACCGCTGCGTGAACGTCGGCAAGATGCACACCTACCCGTACACCGCGAGCCTGGGGTTCCACGAGCGGCACGTGGTCGAGAACAAGGACCGCTCCAATCCCACGCTTCCGTTCTTCCTCGACGAATGGGACAAGGCGTTCCGCGCCCGCGGGTTGGTCAAGCCGGATCGGGCGACCAAGTACCGCGCCCTGGAGGACTACAGCGAGCGGCTGGGCGCCTTCGAGTGGGACTCCCCCGACGACCTGCACGTGGACAACTTCGTCGGCGGGCTGGCAGCACATTGGCTCGATGTCTATCCCGGCGATGAGCCCTTCTTCCTGCAGGTCGGGTTCCCCGGCCCGCACCCGCCGTATGACCCCACCACCTCCGCCCTCGAGCAGTACGACGGCGTCGAGATGCCGCCGGTACACGACTCCCCCGAGGATCGGGAGAGCCAGCCCTACGCGGTGAAAGACCTGATCCGCGACAACCTGGAGGTCGACCACGACGGCATCGTGCACCTGGAGAACCCCACCGCCGACCAGGTCGCCCGCCAGCGCCGCCACTACATGGCCAACGTGACCATGATCGACGAGCAGGTCGGGGAAATCATGGCCGCCCTGGAGCGGCGCGGGGTGCTCGAGGACACCGTCATCATCTTCACCTCGGACCACGGCGACTGCCTCAACGACCACGGCCACATTCAGAAGTGGTCCATGTACGAGCCGAGCGTGCACGTGCCCGCCCTGATCGCCGGACCCGGAATCCGCGAAGGACAGCGGCTCGACGGTTTGACGTCCCTGTTCGATCTGGGGCCGACGGTGCTCGAGCTGGCCGGGATCGCCCCGCCGCAGTGGATGGAGGCCCGTTCCCTGGTCCCGGCCCTGCACGGCCAGGAGTACGCCGGTCGCGAGTACGCCTTCTCCGAGCACGCCCAGGACATGGTGCTGCAGAAGACCGAACTGATGACGATGGTGCGCGACCGCCGCTACAAGCTCGTCGAGTTCATCGACCACGAGGACGGCCAGCTGTTCGACCTCGAGCAGGACCCCCACGAGATGGCCAACCTCTGGGACGTCCCGTCGGCCCGGGCCGAGCGCGATCGACTCTCCGCGGTGGTCTCCCGCTGGCGGGCCGAGAGTGAGCTGCACACCGCCGGCTGGGCAGCCACCGTCCTCTGACCACCGCACGTCCCGCCCCCCATCCACCAGTTACGAAGGAGTAGCGACATGTACCGCAGATCATCCCGAGGCCTGATCGTCCTGGCCGCCACCGCGGCCCTCGCCACCACCACCGCGGGCTGCGCCCAGAACAATGCCTCCGGCGAGGGAGGCTGCGACACCATCACGATGGCCGTGCCCTATCCCCCGGGCGGCAGCTCCGACACCGTAGGCCGGGCTCTCGCGGACGCCGCCACCAAGAACTCCGACGTGCGGGTGGAGGTCACCAACCCCACCGGAGCCAACGGCACCGTCGCCGCGACCGAGATCGCGACGCAGCAGCCCGACCCGTGCCAGGTGATCTACCTGCCCAACGGACCGTTCGCCTCCATGCCGTACTTCCAGGACGTCCAGTTCGAACCCTCGGATTTCCGCGGCATCGCCGCGGTCAACGAGGAGCCCATCCTGCTGGTCGTCAACGCCGACAGCGCCTGGCAGAGCATCGATGACCTGCGCGCCGAGAACGGGCACCGCTTCACCTATGCCAACTCCGGCACCGGCAGCTACACCCAGCTCTCGGTCGCCCAGACGTTCTCCCTGCTGGAGAAGGATGCCGAGGGCATCCCCTTCGACGGCTCCGCCCCGGCGATCACCGCGCTGCTCGGGAACCAGGTCGACGCCGTGGCCGTCCACCCCGGAGAGGCGATGCAGTACCTCGAGTCCGAGGACCTGCGGGCGATCGCCGTGTTCAGCTCCGAGCGCATCGAGGCCCTGCCCGACGTCCCCACCGCGGCGGAGCAGGGCGTGGACGTCGAGCTGTCCGTGTGGAAGGCGCTCTACGCCAACGCCGAGGTTCCCGACGAGGCCGCCGCGAAGCTGGAGGACATCTTCACCCAGGCCCGCGAGTCCGACGGGGTGACCGAGTCCCTGAAGACGCTGTATTCCGAGCCCTCGAGCGTGCCGGCCGACGAGCTGACCGACAACCTCCAGGTGGAGTACGACGAGAACGGGACGACCTTCGCCGAACTGGGCCTGATCGATGAATGAGCAAGCCTCGCACGGCGCGCTACCCGCAGCCGAGCCGATCGACCCGGGAACCGAGGCCGGCGCCGCCCCGCCGCGGCAGCGCGTCCTGAAACCACTGGGCGCCCTGGTCCTCGCGGCGGTCGGGATCGGGGCGATCGCCTGGGCGCTCAGCTTCGGTGTGGGCACACTGCAGCGCCCCGGAGCCGGACTCTGGCCGCTGACGCTGGGCGCGGCGCTGACCGTCGGCTCCGTCATCTTTGTGGTGTTCAACCGCGACGGGAAGGAAGGAGCGTTCGGCCGGGAACAGCTGCACGCACTCCTGGCCGTCGGCTCGATCCTCGCCTTCATCCTGCTCTTCCAGTACGTCCACTTCATCGTGGCTTCGCTGGTGCTGCTGACGGGATGCCAACTGGCCGCCGGCGCCCGCAAGCCGCTTCAGATCGCACTGACCTGTGTGCTCGCGACGGCCGCGGCGTGGGTTCTGTTCTTCGTGATCCTCGGCGTCTCCGCCCCGCTATGACCGCCCACCCCACCGACACACCGACCCTCGAGACTCAGGAGCCACGCTGATGGAAGAGTTCCTGCTGGGCCTATCGACGGCCTTCACCCTGCAGAATCTGCTGATCGTGTTCATCGGGGTCCTGGTGGGCAACCTGATCGGGGTGCTCCCGGGGCTCGGGTCCGCCGGGACCATCGCCCTGCTGCTGCCGATCACGTTCGCGATGCCCCCGGAATCCGCGATCATCATGCTCGCCGGCATCTTCTACGGCTCCGCCTACGGCGGGACCATCACCTCGGTGCTGCTGAAGATCCCCGGCGAGGCCACCACCATCGTGACCACGTTCGACGGATACCAGATGGCCCGGAAGGGACAGGGCGGGGTGGCCCTGGGCATCTCCGCCATCGGGTCCTTCGTGGGCGGGACCGTCGCGATCACCGGACTGCTGTTCCTGGCCGCCCCCATCGCCCGCCTCGCCCTCGGCTTCGGACCCGCCGAGTACGCACTGCTGGCACTGGTGGGCATCGTGCTGGTCGCCTACCTCGCCAACGGCGGACTGCTGCGCGGGGTCGTGGTCGCCGCGGTGGGACTGCTGCTGGCCACCATCGGGACCGACCCCATCGACGGCACGGCCCGGTTCACCCTCGGAGTGCCCGCACTGGCCGGCGGGATCGAGTTCACCGCGGTCGCGATGGGCCTGTTCGGGATCGGCGAGCTGCTGCACACGATCGACGAGAGCAGGCGCAACCCACCCGAGTCCCTCGGCTACGGGCGCGTCCTGCCCCGACGCGCAGAGGTTCGAGCCTCCACCGGCCCCTTCGCCCGCGGCTCGGTGATCGGATTCCTGCTCGGCATCCTGCCCGGTGGCGGCGCCACCATCGCGTCGATGGCGTCCTACGGCGTGGAGAAGCGCATCTCCAAGCACCCTGAGAAGTTCGGCACCGGCACCATCGAGGGCGTCGCCGGGCCCGAGACGGCGAACAACGCCGCCGCGAACTCCTCGTTCATCCCTCTGCTCAGCCTGGGCATCCCGGCGAACACGACGATGGCCGTGATCTTCGGGGCCCTCATGGTCCAGGGCATCACCCCGGGGCCGCAGCTGATCCAGACCCACCCCGAGGTGTTCTGGGGCGTGATCGTCTCGATGTTCATCGGCAACCTCATGCTGCTGGTGCTGAACATCCCGCTGATCCACCTGTTCACCCGGCTGCTCAGCGCCCCGATGCGGTTCCTGGGCCCCCTGACCCTGCTGGTGACCGTTGTCGGCGTGTACAGCGTGAACACCTCGATCTTCGACATCTGGGTGGCCCTGGCGTTCGGCATCCTCGGCTACGTGATGAAGAAGTTCGGCTTCGAGGTGGCTCCGCTGGCTCTCGCCTTCGTGCTCGGGCCGCTGCTGGAGGCTAACGTCCGTCGCAGCCTGCTGCAGTCCGACGGCTCCCTCGGGATCTTCGCTTCCAGCCCGGTGTTCACGATCCTGGTGATCGGCGCGCTGCTGTGGGCGCTGGTGGGCTGGCTGGCACGGCGCCGCGCCGCAGAGCCCGAGAAGGTCCGCGTGGACCACTGAGCCCACGCGGACCGGCACGGCTCACTCCCGCGCGAACAGCCCCACCGCGTCCCACGCGACCCAGCCGCCCTCGACCAGGTGCAGCTCGATGACGTTCTCTCCGGCCTGCAGCGCGTCGGCCGGGATGGCGAACTCGTGGAAGGAGCGCACCAGCGTCGAGCCGGGCACGGTCGCATCGCCCTCGCGGGAGCCGCGAGTGGCGCCGAGCGGCAGGTCGATGTCGCGGATGTGCTGCTCGCCCACGCTGACCGCCAGGGTCCCGCCGAGGCGAGTGGTGTCCACCAGCCAGATCGCCAGGTCGTGGTCGCCTGCCGGGGCCTCATCGAGGGTCACGGTCCAGCGGGCGCGGTAGTCGTGGTTGCCGGCCCAGCCGTCTCCCGGGCCGGGCAGCAGATAGGGCCAGGCGCTGCCGGGCTCGTCGGCGCCCTGCGTGTACTCGATGACCGCATCGGGGTACTGATCCGGGATGCTCGAGTAGGAATCCGGGGCGAAGCGGAACTCGAGGGTGCGGCCATCGAAGCTGCCGATGGTGGCGACCTCGCGGCCGGTCGCGGTGACCGAGGGCTGCGAGGTCGCGGTCAGCGGCTGACTGGGCTTGCCGCGCTCGCCCGCGTCGGAGACAGCCAGGACGGTGTAGGTCCACTCCTCGCCGGCCGCATCCAGGCCGTCGTGGACCAGGCGCGGGTAGACCGTCTTGGCGAGCAGATCCTCCTCACGCGGGGCGGCGGGCGCGCCGGCGCCGCGCACGGCGTAGACGCGGTAGTGGTCGATCAGCGGCTCCCAGGCCAGGGGCTCCCAGATCAGGGTGGTGGTGGCCAGGGCGGGCTCGGCGTGCAGACCGGTGACGGTGGCGGGTCGCGGGCTCATGATGCTGTCTCCTCTCGGGCCCGGGTCACGCCGGGATCAGACGGGGGTCGTCGGCCGGTGTGGTGAAGCGCGCCGAGAGCTGCTTGGGCGCAGTGTCGTCGGCCTCGATCCACTCGACGATGTAGAAGCTGGCGGTCAGCTCCTCGGGCGTCAGGCGCACGTGGAGGTATCCCCGTCGGCCGTCGTAGTGCTTGACGTACTCGTGCTGGGTCCAATCCGAGGTGTAGCCGTCGGTCTCGGCGCCGTCCCCGTCGGAGGCGACGGAGGTGCACACCAGCTCCACGCCGATGGTCTCGGCATCAGGATCGGTGAAATCGGCCCGCAGCTCGGCGGCGACGTGCTTGTGGATGTCGCCGGTGAGCATCACGGGGTTGGAGCTGGCGGCCATCGCATCCAGCAGCCGCTGCCGAGCGGCTGGGTAGCCGTCCCACATGTCGGTGCGGTCCTCGCTGATCGCAGTGAGCACCACGCCGTTGGCCAGCAGGTTCCACGACGCCTCGGACTCCTCGAGGCGCCCGGTGACCCACTGCTCCTGGTCAGCGCCGAGGATCGTGCGGTCCTGCGCGTACTGCTCCTCGGCGCTCTCGGGCACGGGGTCGCGGAACTGGCGGGAATCCAGCAGGGAGAAGCGGGCCAGGGAGCCCACGTCGAAGCCGGCCGTGATGTCCGTATCCGGCCCGTCGGGCAGAGCCGCCAGGTCCAGCGGCATGTTCTCGTAGAAGGCGCGGTAGGCCACGGCGATGCGGTAGGTGAACAGCTCCGGCGGGATCGCGTAGGCGGAGGTGTCCGCGATGTAGTTGTTCTGGACCTCGTGGTCATCCCACACCGCGACGGCCGGCACGCGGGCGTGGACGGCCTGCAGGTGCGGATCGGACTTGAACAGGGCGTAGCGCAGCCGGTACTGCTCGAGCGTCTCGATCTCCACGCCGTGCGCCGCGGAGACCTCGGCGCCCTGGCGCCACAGGTTCGACTCGGTGATGCCGTACTCGTAGATGTAGTCGCCGACGAAGACCACCAGGTCAAGGTCCTCCTCCGCGGCCAGATGCTTGTGGGCGGTGAAGTGGCCGTGGTACCAGGCCTGGCAAGAGACCACGCCGACGGAGAAGGACTCCACGTCGGCGCCGGCCGCGGGCAGCGTGCGCAGGCGGCCGACAGGGCTGGTCTGCTTGCCGACGAGGAACCGGTAGAAGTACTCCGTCGCGGGCTCGAGCCCCTCAACGCGCGGGTGCACGGAGTGGGCGAGCTCAGGCTGGGCGAGGGCCTGGCCGCGCTGGACGATGTCACTGAACTCGGCGTCGCGAGCCACCTGCCAGCGCACGCTGACGTTGCGCAGCGGCATGTCGCCGTGGCCGTCCTCCGCCAGCGGATCCGGGGCCAGGCGGGTCCACAGCACCGCGCCGTCGGGCCGGGGTGCGCCGCTGGCCACGCCGAGGCCGAAGAGGTCCTCCCGGTGCGGCAGCGGCTCGGCGTCGGCCTCAGGGGCGCTGATGCCGAGGGCGAGCAGGGCGGCCGAGGCGCCGCTGGCCTGCAGCAGGCGGCGGCGGCTGAGCGAGGTGGGCGGGGCAGGTGCCGGCATAGGGTCTCCCGAGCTGGTGTCGTCGTGGCGGTGTGACATCACAGTCAAGCACCCGACGGTTGCTCGCAGTTGAACACCGGAGGACGCGTGGGCGACGCGGCGCCAGGTGCGCCTCGAACCCCCCGTGCGCCGTCCGGGTGGTGCATGAGCGAATCCGGCGGCTTGGCCCAGGTCAGGGCTGATCGGTGGGGCGGATGACGATCTCGTTGACAGCGACGCGCCGCGGGTTGGTGACGATGTAGCCGACGGCGTCGGCGACATCGTCGGTGTGCAATGCCTCGACTTCACCGAATGCGGCGGTGAAGTCGGTGTCGGAGTTGGCCTTGTGCTCGAACAGCTCACTGGCGGTGCGGCCGGGCTCGATGACCGAGAAGCGCAGGTTGCGGGTGGTGTACTCCTGGCGCCAGGCTTCGGTCGCGCCGGTCACTGCGAACTTGGTCGCGTTGTACACAGCGACGGTCGGGGCAGCGAACCTGCCGGCAACAGAGGAGATGTTCACGACGTCGGCAACCGAACGAGGGCCATGCTGCGCCGCCACCAGCAGGTGAGGCAGAGCGGCTTTGGTCACGTACATCAATCCGCGCAGGTTGATGTCGACCATCCGGTCCCACTCGGACAGTGGTGTCTCGTCAGAGGCGCCGTTGAGCATGACGCCTGCGGCGTTGACCAGCGTGTCCAGTCGGCCGAGCGCGGTGACGGTGGTCTCGACGGCGGCGGCTGCCGTGTCGGCGTCGGTCAGGTCAGCGGCGACGACCAGGGCGGTGCCACCGTCGGCGCGCAGCTCGGCGGCAAGCTCTTCGAGCCGGCCGGCGCGCCGGGCGACGAGGGCAACGGAAGCGCCCGCGCCGGCGAGGCGGCGGGCCGCGGCGCGGCCGATGCCGCTGGAGGCTCCGCTGATCATCGCAACGGTTCCGGTGAGGTTCTCAGTCATGGTCGTCCTCCTACGTGGGTGGCATCGGGGAACAGATGCCGGTCTGATCGGTGACGACATCCATGCCATCAGCACGCAGGGGCCAGGGGAACCAGATAGCACGCCGTCTGGCACCTGGTACTCGCACTACCTGCTACACCGGCCAGGGGCTTGAGCGCGACGGCAGACTGGGAGAATGACAACGCTGAACGGATTGCGCGAGTTCCTGACTTCACGCCGGTCACAGATTGATCCGGAGGCTGTCGGTTTACCGCCGTCGCCGGTTCCGCGCCGGCGCCGGGGGCTGCGCCGCGAAGAGGTGGCCGCATTGGCCGGGGTGAGCGTCGACTACTACGCGAGGTTGGAGCAGGGACGCATCGGCAATGTCTCGGACCAGGTCCTCACTGCTATCGAGGACGCGCTGCGGCTCGACCCGCTGGAACGGCAGCACCTGCGCGGCCTTGTCAGCCCGCAGCCTGCACGCCCGCACACGCAGCGAACGGCCAGGCCGCGGGCGCGGGTCGGGATGCGTGCCCTGGTCGACGCCATAGATCCTGTTCCGGCGCTGCTCCAGGGACCGCGCATGGAGATCCTGGCCTGGAACCAGTCAGCCACGATCCTGCTGGCGGACTTCGCCGCCATGCCGGCGCGCGACCGGAATGTTGCCCGATGGCTGTTCCTCGACGCATCCAACCGCACCCGGTACCCGGACTGGGAGGAGGTCGCCGGACCCACCGTTGCCGCGCTGCGGGCGGCGCACAACCCCGCCGAGCCAGATGCGGAGTTGGAGGAGCTGGTCGGCGAGCTGTCGGTGGCGTCGCCGGAGTTCGCCCGGTTCTGGGCGGACTACCGCATGTTCAAGCACGGGCACGGCACCAAGCGCATCTTCCACCCCACCGTCGGGGTGATGACACTCAGCTACGAGACCCTGGAGGTCCCGGAGTCAGGAGGGCAGTTCCTCTCCACCTACACCGCCGACGTCGGCTCGCCCGCGGCGGAGAAGCTCAGCATCCTGATGAGCTGGGGGCGCGGAGCCACCGAGCCCTCTGAGTCCGCCACGCAAAACACTGATGAACAAGACACCTGGCAGTCCTAGTGTCGCGTTGCTGAAGTGGTTGGACGCTTGGCTTTCGTGAGGATCTGACCTGAGGTTGCTGGCTGGGCGCTTCCAGGCGCGGTAGGTCCTCGCAGCGATCTCCAGGCCCTGCTGGCGCAGGACGCGGAGGATCGACTCGACTGCGTAGCCCTCGGCCCTCATCTCGTCGATGAACGCGAGGATCAGCGGCCTCGGGGGTCGAGCTCCCCCGCGAAGAAAATCGAGGCCCGCCGGAGGATCTCGTTGTCCTCCCGGAGCCGCTTGACCTCCGCCTTCAGTCGCTTGACCTCGGCAGACTCCTCACTGGTCACGCCCGGCTTCGTCTCGTTGTCGACGTCAGCCTGGGCCAGCCAGCGCCGCACGGACTCCCGCGAGACGCCTTCCTGGCGGGCGACCGCGGCCGTCGCCGCGGTCAGGGTGGGGTACTCCTGCTGGTGCTCGCGCACGAGCCGCACGCACCTCGCGCGCAGCTGGGGATCGATCTTCTTCGGCATGCTGTCCATCCTTCCGGACTCAAACAGCAGCAGCATCAAACCTGGGCCGGTTCATGACCCTCATGGACTCCAGCTGCACCTCGAGGTCACCGAGGCGATCCGGGCGGGCGATGCGACCCGGTCGCCACGGTGATGCGGCGGGTCGTGGAGTGGATCCCGCAGAGGTGGCCGGGACAGGATCCAGATTCTATAAGGCACTAGCGCGCGTGCAGACCCTGTCTCTAGAAGGGATCTGGAGGGAGGGCGAGGCCGTAGATGGGGCTTGTTCAGCCGTCCGCCGGCGTGATGAAGGCAGCCAAGATTGCGGATTTCAACCGGGACTGCTGCACGGATAGGTGACATCTCGAGGTGCGCCGTCTTCGGATGACGGACCTCAATCAGCCCGTCGATAGTGCATGGCGACCGCGCCGTTGCTGAGCGGCTCCGCCGAGTTCAGATCGAGTCGTCGGGTGCTGGGCAGTCCGTCCTGGTACAGGGTGGGGCCGTGGCCGGCGATCATGGGATGGACGAGGAACGTGTACTCGTCGATCAGATCCAGTCGGTCCAGCTCTGTCGCAAGTTTGCCGCTGCCGACGAGCACGTTGGCCACGCGGCTCTTCGGGAAGCGGCGCTCTGCCGAGGCCGTCTCTCGAGAACGAGCGGCGTTCCGAAATCGGATCCGGTACTCTTCAGTTAGATGAGAACGGACCTCCAGCGGGGCGGGACTGCCTGCCCTCTGAAGCTTCGTGGCAGGTCACCCGGCAGGCGACAGACAGGCTGAAGCATTGAGCACCGTTAAACCGACGACTACGGATCGTGCTGAGCATCCAGGTGGTTCTCCCAAGCGGGAAACGCCTCTGAGCAAGCTTCCACCGGCCGACGCGTCTGAGCCTGCAACGCCGCCACGGTCACCGGGAGCGACGGACCGCAGTCGCCCAGCAGGTGCCCATCACACCTCCCGCGGGGAGGAGGTTCTCGATGGCGCCGCGGAGATGTTCGCCGAGCACGGGTACCACGCCTCGAGCCTGCGAGATATCGCAAGCCATGTGGGTCTGTCTCACCCGGGAATGCTGCATCATTTTGGGTCGAAAGAAGCGCTCTTGAATGCTGTGCTGGATCGGTTAGAAGCGCGCGCGCAGAGTGCCCTCGATCATCTCGACGAGTATTGCACCGACGGTGACGCGCTGCTGCGGGCACTGGCAGAGGTGTGGCATCCGGCGTCTCACCCGATCCAGCTCCTGGCCACTTTGGATGCCGAGGCCGTGAGCAAGGATCTTCCCAGCCGGTTTCGGGTGGCTCGGTTGCATCGGGTGCATGAACACGTGCTCGAGCAGTGCTTTGCCCAGCTCGACGAGAAGTGTCTCCTCCGGGACGGCATCGACCCGCCATTCGCCAGTCGGGCGGTGCTCGCCTTGGTACTTAACCTCGCTGCTCGTGAGGAGACTGTGCGCGCCATGCAGAGCAATCCGCACGACGATGCACCGATGAACGATCTCGCCAAGCTGGTTCGGGCCTTCCTCAAACCTGCCCACGGGGAAGATCCGGCCTCCATCAGCACACAGGCCTGAGCGACGCTGCGGTGACCCGGTGACGGCCGCAATCAGCGCATCAGGTCCGTGCTGAGAATGCTCCTGGGTGAGTCCTGACGTTCATTGCCCCGTCCTGGTCTTCTCGTAGGTGTCGAAGAGCTCACGCCGCTCGTGATACCGCTGGCTGTAGGTGGCCAAGCGCACCGCGTCCTCGTTGTCGAAGTTCGACCCCAGTGCACCTGCCAGAGTGCCCAGAGACGCCGTCAGCCATGCCAGGTCGATGTAGTCGCCCAGGCCGATCGGGTGCATCAACTCGCCGCGGAGATAGCCCGCGTCGATGAGCGCCAGCGACAGCGCGAGCATGACGGCGAAGAGGATGAGATACATCAGCACCACGCTGACTCCCACGGTGATGATCGTGGAGATATTATCCAGGCGCGTCTGCCATATATCGCTCTGCTGGGGCTCACGGTTCCACAAGTTGTTCGACACGATCAGCCAGCTTGTCAGAGCGCCGATGACGAGGACGCTGACCAGCAGCAGGCGGAGGCTCGACAGGGGATCGGCCACGCTCGCCAGGGTCCCGTAGAACACGCCGAAGGCGCCAGATGCGACAGCCACGGTGAAACTTCCGGTCATGGCCGGCAGCAAACGACCCGGGCGGTTGCTGCGCAGCATCCCGGCCAACATGCGCACCGCGCGGAAGCGTCCCGTCAGCATCGTGATCATCAGGTCGTTCTCGTCGGAGGACGGACGCTGCTCGACCTTCACACGACTGACTGCAGCCTCGATGGCCGGCGCGTCCGGGCTTGCAGCGGATGAGGCCGCCCCCACCAGCGTGATCAGCAACTCACGAATCCGCGGGGCAACTCGTACCGCGCCGAGCGGGGGCAGCGAGATCAGCGCGGCGCGGGCATCGGTACTCACTTGGAGCAGCACCGGGTGATCATCAAGGTACCGCGGCAGATCGGTGAGGTAGACGAAGGACTCCCATCCGTGCTCTGCCAGCAACCGTGGCGCGTGCTCGAGCAGCTGAATGGTGCCATCGGGGGCCAGCGGCAGCGCTTCTTCGCTGACCTCCACCCGCCACCGCAGACCAGTTTTGCGGAAAAGCTGTCCGGTCAAGTCGTCGGCGATCGACGCAGCGACACGCTCCGGAACGCCAGGATCGGCACATAAACCAAGGATCGGGGTCGTCGAGTCCATGCCCTCAGCATCGCATCGACACAATTGTCCGCAGCGAGACGGTCCCGGTCCCAGACCCCGCACACGCAGAGGCCCACGCCGCCCGGCATTCCGTTCTGTCGTCGCGATGTCGTACCTACCTCACGGTCGGTGACCATGAACGCGTCGACGCCAGCCTGCACAGCCAGCACCGTACGGTGGGGCTGTCGGCCTCGGGTCGTCACCGGCGGCGGCCAGTCGCCCACCCTCGAAGGACGGACCTCTTTCTCCCTCATGACTCACAACATCTCCGTGATCGTCCGCGCCGAGATCGATAGTAGAGCGATGCGGCTCGTCACCACGGGCTGCCTCACCGAAGAATCCCAGCAGGCGCTGTTCTCCCTGATCCTCAAGGCACGCGATATGCATCCCGCGGGTCAGGTCACCGTCGACCTGACTGAAACGCTCCACATCGACACCACTGGACTGAACCTCCTGCGCGCCGCAGTGGACCACGATGAACACGTAAACCCGGGAGAACCCATATTGTTCCTCATCCCAGACTCCTTGCCGCCCTGCCCAGAGGCTCACGACCTGGAGCCCGTGGGTGTGAAGTAGTGGCTTTCAGCCGCCCACGGACCCCAGTGCTGGAGCCGGGGCCTCCGGGCGCGGGCCTACCAGGGCTCATCGCGGAGGTCTGTCCCGTGGCACGCCCTTGTCCAAGGCCTTTACCGCCAGTCGGGCCTTCATCCGGTCGCTGATGGAGTAGCCGAGGATCCCGCGAGAGAACACGTCCTTGATCGCGCAGAGGTAGAGCTTGCCCTCGTCGGTCCAGTGCTCGGTGATATCGGTCAGCCACAAGAGGATTTTCCCGGCAGGTTCGCCTGCGAGAGGTAGGCGGCCGCGCGGCGCAGGACCTCGTTCTCCTGCTCCAGCGGCCGGATCCGCCGACGCGCATCACCCAGCTCGGACCTGAGTTGATGCATTTGCTTAGTGTCCCGGTTGCCCGGTGATCTGCTCGATGATCGTGGCGGCGTCCTCGGGGATCTGGGGCGGGATCAGTTGGGTGTGATCGC
>NZ_JBHTDM010000029.1:0-54294 GCF_042666535.1 Brachybacterium sp. GCM10030252
CTCGAGTACTCGACCCCGATCGAGGTTGAGGCCGCCTACGCTGAGTCCCGGGAGCCCTCACCGGCCCCCGCATAGAAAGCGGAACGGAAGCCAGGGCGCTTCACTTCCGTGCCTAAGAACACCGCCGCCACGTCCACGACTCCCGCCACGTCCACGACTCCCGCCACGTCCACGACTCCCGCCGCGTCCACGACGGCCGCCACGACCCGCGCTCCGGCTCCCGGAGAGACGCCCCAGCGCGCCCTGCGCCTGGGCGTGGCCGGCCCCGTCGGCACCGGCAAGAGCTCGCTGATCGCGACCATCTGCCGCGCCCTGGCCGATGAGATCCGCATCGGTGTGATCACCAATGACATCTACACCGACGAGGACGCCCGCTTCCTCCGCTCCGCCGGCGTCCTCGATCCCGACCGCATCCGGGCCGTGGAGACCGGCGCCTGCCCGCACACCGCGATCCGCGACGACGTCACCATGAACCTCACCGCCGTCGAGGACCTCGAACGCGACTTCGCCCCGCTCGACCTGGTTCTCGTCGAATCCGGCGGTGACAACCTCACCGCCACGTTCTCCCCGGCACTGGTCGACGCCCAGATCTTCGTGCTCGATGTGGCCGGAGGCGGCGACGTGGCCCGCAAGGGCGGTCCCGGCATCGGCCGCGCGGATCTGCTCGTGGTCAACAAAGTCGACCTCGCGCCGCACGTCGGCGTGGACGTCGAGCAGATGATCGCCGATGCCACCGAAGCCCGCGAGGGCGGGCCCGTTCTGGCCGTCTCCCGCCAGCTCGAGGACACCGTCGCCGCCCTGAAGGCGTGGGTCCTCGAGGTGCTCGCCGCCCAGCGCTCCGGCACCCACGAGCCGCAGGACCCGGGCCCGATGGCCCCGCACTTCCACGCCGATGCGGACGGCGGAGTGCTCCATTCGCATGAGGACGGCGATCACGACCATGCCCATGCAGGCGACAGCGCCGGCGGCGGGCACGACCACGCCCACCCGGCCGAGCGAGCCGGATATGACGGGGCTGTGACGAGCGAGGCGGAAGGCAGCGCACCGGCTCCGACTGCCTCCGCATGACGCGGATCTGTATCGAGCCCTCGGGTGGCGGAGCGGTCCGGCTCGACCTGGAAGCCGGCCTGTTGCAGCCGCGGCTCGTCACCCGGGGCCCGAACTCGGCGCATGTGGCCCTCGTCGCGGCCGGAGCGATGCTCCTCGGCGGCGATCATGTGACTGTGGACGTGCACGTCGGAGCTGGATGCGCCCTGGAAATCGAGGACGTCGGCGGCACCGTCGCCTACGAGAGCCGCGGTTCCCGCAGCCGTTTCGACGTGCGCATCGTCGTGGAGGACGGCGGCTCGCTGATCTGGCGGGCGCACCCCTTCGTCGTCACCGACAGCGCCGAGGTAGACCGCGACACCACCATCGCCCTGGGGGAGAACGCGTGGCTGCTGCTGCGCGAGACGCTCGTGCTGGGCCGCACGGGAGAGCAAGGTGGCGAGCTCGTGGCGCGCATGCACGCTCGCACTGCCCTGGGCGCGCCCCTGCTGCTCGAGGACCTGGCGCTGTCCGGGACAGAGCCGCGGGCCGGAGTGCTGGGCGAACATCGGGTGCTCGACAGCGCGATCCTGCTGGGGCGGCGGCCGGAGTCCGGAGCGCAGGGCAATGCAGCCGTAGCCGCGCCGACCATTCTCGAACTCGACGCGCCCGGCGCGATCGCGCGGGCGGTGGCGGACCGAGCGCACAGCACCGGGGTGGAGGCGCAGTTCGAGGCGTGGGCGCTGTGAGCCCTCTGGGGTCAGCTTGAATTCACGAGGCCCTCGCTGATCCGCAGCGCGTTCGCCAGGATCGTGAGCACGGGGTTCACCCCGCCGTTGGTCACGTGCGTCGACCCATCGGCGATCACGATGTTCTCGTGCCCCCATACTCGGCCTTCTGGCGTGACGACCGAAGTAGCCGGATCCGTGCCCATGCGACATGTGCCGGCCTGATGCTGACCGCCGCTCGGAGGAGTCGGGCCTTCGAGTGTCGGCATCGGGCGAACTTCGGCTGCGCCGGCCGAGCGCAACCACGCCGTGGCGCGGTCGCTCAAGAGATCACGACCGCGAAGATCTTCCGGGTGCAGGCTCCCCTCGAGTCGCACGATGGATCGTCCGATGCGATCCGTTCGCGCCCGATCGAGAGTCACCCGTGACTGGCTCATAGTGACCTCTTGGACAGGGCCCATGACTCGGGCGAACCGCAGCATGGCCCGTTCCATGGCGGGCGAGCCCAGCGCAGTGTCCGCATTTATCAGCCCGGTCTCGTAGAGATAGCGTTGTGTGCTCGCAGGCGTCGGGACGAACTCATTGGCGAGGATTCCGCCGCCGACGACGCCATCATTTCCGTGACGGAAATCAGATGTCGAGATGACAGGGCCGGGGCCGCGGAGATCGACGACCTCCTCGGCGAACAGGGCCGATGCCCCGCCGTAGGCGTGGCCCTGCAGATGCCGCCCTACCTGGTCGGAGTGATTACCCAGGCCCGTAGGGTGATAATCGTCAGCACTGTCCAGCAGCAGCCGTGCGGTCTCGATAGCCCCGGCCGCGAGCACGACCGATCCGGTGGCAATCGTTCGCCGCCAGATCCGACCGTCGCGCTCGCCGACGAGGTCGACGCCGTGCGCCTGCCCGTCGCGCCCGACGAGGATCCGGGATGCCTGGGTGTCAGGCAGGAGAATGGCGTTCCCGGTCTGGAGCGCCGCGGGCAGGGTGGTGTTATGGCTGCCGGCTCTCGCCCCGACCGGGCAGTCGAATCCGACGCACTGAGAGCACTGGATACAGGCCGCGCGCCCGCCGTACGGCCGAGTGTTGATCAACAGGGGCACCGGCTGGGTGCTGACACCGAGGCGTTGGGCAGCCCGTTCGAGCCGGGTACTGATCGGGGATGCGGGAAGCGGTCCCATCGGCAGAGGTGCGCTGCGCGGCCCGTCCCACGGATCCCGAGATGGGCCCCCACTGACGCCGAGCTCCTGTTCGATGCGGGTGTAGTAGGGCTCGAGGTCGCGGTAGGTGATCGGCCAGTCGGCCAGGCTGCTGCCGTCGGGGACGCCGTAAGTCGAGGCCATGGTGAAATCCCGAGGAGTGAAGCGCCAGGCTTGCGCGCCGTACACGCGGGTACCACCGCCGATGGTGATGGCGTTGTTGTTCCACAGCGGGTCCGAGGCGCGTACGGTGCGCAGCTGATCGGAGGGGAAGACCACCTGACGCTCCTCGGAGGTCCGCCCGGGGCCGGAATTGGGGAATTGACCGGATGCGGCCCGCGGCGTGTGCAGGTGCTCGGTCAGGAGCGAGGAACGCTCAGGCAGCGTCCCGCGCTCGATGATGAGAACGCGCCATCCGGCCTCAGCAAGCGTCTTCGCAGCTATTCCGCCCCCCGCGCCGGAGCCTACGACGATCACGTCGTACTGGTCCTCGAGATCCTCCGGGCCCGCGAGACTCCGTGGCGAGATCTGCAGCGGTTCGAGTTGGGCGGGACGGGGTGCGGTCCACTCTCGGACGTGGGGGGCCAGCGTCGGTCCGACACGCTCGATGCTGAGTCCGTGCTCGTACAGCGCATCGCCGATGGCCGCGCGCACGGCGGTTTCCGAGGTGCTGGGATCGCCGCCGGACGCGAGGATCGACTGCCGCATGGCCGGCGCATCCTCGGCGCCGAGGTCGAGGATGCGAGTGGCGAGGTGATCGATGAGCGAGTCGCGGGCGACCGCGGGGTCCAGGGCTCCTGCGACGAGGCGGCGTACGGCGGGGAAGAGGTCACTGTCCGGCAAGCGAGCCTCCGATGCCGCCGACGCTGAAGTAGCGATTCAGGAACGCGAAGACCAAGACCGGGGGAACCATCATCACCACGGCGCTAGCCATCACCGGTCCCCAGTCGGTGGCGTTCTGCTGGAAGAAGGTCTGCAGTCCGATGGGCAGGGTGAAGTTCTCATCGGAGCGGAGGAAGACCAGGGCGATTAGATAGTCGTTCCAGGCGAGTAGGAAGGAGTAGATAGCCGTGGAGAGTACCCCCGGTAGTGAATTGCGCAGGATGATCCGCACGAATCCTCCCAACACGGAGCAGCCATCGATCCAAGCCGCCTCCTCGAGGGAATCAGGAATCGAGTCGAAATATGCAGCCATCATCCACGTCGCCACAGTCAGCGACGAGGCCACGTAGATCACGGTGATCCCGGACAGTGAATCGACCATGCGCAACTGCGTGAACACCATGAACAGCGGGATCACGAAGATCACCACAGGCAGTGACTGGACGACGAAGATACCCAGGGAGAACACCGAGACGGCGCGGGATCGGCCTCGGGAGATGACGTACCCGGCCGGGGCGGCGACGACCACCGAGATCAGAGTCGCGGCCAACGTCGAGAGCAGGCTGTTACGGAGCCAGATCGGAAGGTTCGTTCCGGTCAGGACGTGGCGGAACGATTCCAGCGTGGGCCCTTGAGTGGCCGACGAGACCAGTGGGCGGAATGCCAGACCGACCACCACCAGGATGGGGATCAGACAGATCAGGGCGATGATCGCCAGGACGATCGGACGCCAAAGATCGGAGCGCCGGGTCGATGGCCGTACGTGCACGGCGGGGGAGACGGTGGCCATGGTCAATCGGCCTTTCGGATGCTGCGGAACAGAGCCAGGGAGATGCCGATCAGGGCGGCGGTCATGATGAATGCGACGGCGACGCCGTATCCGGGCTGGAAGGACTGGAACACGGACTGGTACGCGAGGACGACCAATGAGGTCGTCGCTCCGACGGGTCCTCCGCCGGTGAGCAGGAAGATCGTCGGGAAGTCGTTGATGGTGAACATCGACATCAGTACCCAGCTGATGTACGTCGACTTCGCCGTCAGCGGCAGCGTGATGTATCGCAGTGCGGAGACGCGTCCAGCGCCGTCGACCCGCGCCGCCTCGTAGACGGTCCCGTCGATCCCTTCGAGTGCGGCGGACATCATGAGAAACATGAAGGGAAAGCTGATCCAGATCTTGAACAGACAGACGATGATGACCGCCATCGTCGGATCAGCCAGGAAGAGCACGTCGGGCATGCCGAGCGCCGCGAAAAAACGGGGAAGCGGGCTCGAGGCGGTCGCGACGAGCCAGTTCCAGCTCATCGAGGTGACAACGACAGGCACCACCCACGGCAGGAGGAAGGCGACTTTGAGCGCGGTCCGGCCGCGGAACGGCCGGCGGAAGGCCAGAGCAAGGGCGTACCCCACCACCCAGCTGCCCAGCACGCCGCACAGTGTGAACAGGATCGTGAAGCGGACGGCCTTCCAGAAGGTCGCATCGCTCAGCACGGTCGCATAGTTCTTGAGGCCAACGAAGGGCCCCTGGGCGATCAGTGAGCCGTCGTGGAGGGACTGCTGCGCCGCGTAGAGCACGGGGTAGGCGTTGACGGCCACCATGAGGACCAGGGCGGGGGCGGCGAGGGCGGTCATCGTGAGGGCACGCTGGTGTCCTCTCATCGAGCGACTCCTGACATCGGTTCCGGGCACGACGTGGTCAGACGAGCTTCTCGAGCTCGCCCTGCAGCGTTTCGAGCATTTGCTTCGAGCTCTGCTCTCCCTGAACCACCCGCTGCACGAAGGCTGCGGCAGCTTCGCCGCCATCGACCGAGTTCAGCGCTCCGAACGCGGCAGGTGCCTTCGCGCCGAGCGTCTTGCCGACCGGCTGCCACTCCTCGATGGCGACCACCGCGTTCGGATTCGAGGCGATCTTCTCGTTCGCCGCGAGCCGCTCGGTCACGGGCAGATCGATCATGACGTCCTGCAGCCAGAACTCGTCGGTTTGCGTGGCCCACCAGGCGGCGAACTGATCACTGGAGGTCTGGTCGGGAGTGTTCTCGTACAGCATGATTGCGTTGATGTAATAGATGGTGCCCTGCGAGCCGTTGGTGCTCGTCAGAGGGCTCATCACCTTCAGGTCCGAGGAGACGGGGTCCTTCATGACCTTGTCGAAGCCGGTCTGTCCGAAGCCCATCGCGATGCGGCCGTCCGCCCAGTCGGAATCGAGATTGTCCGAGGTGTAGCTAGCGGCGCGGGGGTCGATGATCCCTTCGCCGACCATCTCGAGCACGAAGTCCAGGGCCTCGATGTTCTCGTCGCTGTCGGCATTCGGCTCGCCGTCCTCGGTGAACAGACCGCCGCCATTGTTGATGAAGAGTCCGAAGATGCTGTGCTGGGCGTCGGTGGCGCTACTGCTGGCGGCCATGCCGAAGCCGATCTTCCCTGCGGCCTTGAGCTTCTTGCCAGTGTCGAGGTATTCCTGCCAGGTCGTAGGGACGTCGGCTCCGGCCTCCTCGAGCATGGACTCCCGGTACCACAGCACTCGCAGGTCCAGGCCCCAGGGGATCCCGGCGTAGCCGTCGTCGGTCTTCATCGCCTCCAGCAGGCCCGGCAGGAAGTCGGCTTTACCCTGCTCATCAAGGATCGAGACCGCTCCATCGGCCGGGACGACGGCGCCGTCCTCCATGAAGTTGAAGGGCTGGAATGCTGCACCGGTCGAGACTGCGGGGCCGGTACCCGAGGCCACCGCGGAGGTGAAAGTCTGATACCAGTTGGCCCAGGGGATCGACTGGTACGTCGCCCCTAGAGCTTCCCCTTCCGGCGTGTAGCCGGCGGCGAGCTCCTTGGCGACGGCGGTGTAGTCGCTTCCGGTTCCCCAGACCATGTCCCAGAAGACCAAGTTCTCGCCGGATGACGTGGGGGACCCGCTTCCTGAGCCACAGGCGGCGAGTGCTGCGCCGGCGGTGAGGGCGGTGGTGCCGGTCAGCAGCGATCGGCGGGTGATGGGGTGGTGGCGGTGCGTGGACATGTTCGCTCGTCTCCTTTGATGGCGGAACACCGGGCGCTGCGAACGCTGCGCAACCGGTTGCGTAAACTGTAGGAGGCGTGGGTCACGTCATCAAGAGACGGCGGGGGATGGAGCCGAGACGGGGTGGATTCAGTCCGTCGAGGCGCGGGCGTGCAGGATGGGATCGGCCGGAGGAGTGGACGTGCCGGGCTCGTCGGAGTAGACCTTGGCGAGCAGCCCGCGCGTCCACAGACGGCCGAGCCCGGCGATGTCGTGCTGGAGCGACGTGAGGGTCGGATCGCTCAGCAGGCAGAGGTCCGAGCCGAGCCATGAGACCACCGAGACATCTCGGGGGACCGCGCGACCGGCAAGGCGCAGCTGGGCGATGGTCTCGATCGCGGCCAGCTCGTTGTCGACGACCACCGCGGTGAGGTCGTGGGCGTCCTGCATCGACACCGCTTCTTGTGCGATGTCCGTGGGACCGTGAGAGGTGCAGGCGGTGGTCACGGTGTCGAATCGGGTTCGCCAGGCGTCGAGCGCGTCCAGGCGACGCCGGGTGGCGACGAACTGAGCCGGCCCGCCGATCCAGCCGATCCGGCGGTGCCCCTTCTCCAGCAGGTGGCTCATGATCTCCCGGACCCCGGTCGACTCGTAGTCGGCCGCGCCGGCGGCCGCATTCGCGTCGGAGGGCTCAAAGTCGACCAGATCGGCCACCGTGGACATCGGGATGTCGCGCTCACGGAGAAAGGCGGTGCGGGGATCGTCGATCTCGAGATCGGGGAGCAGGATGCCGTCGACACGTCGCTCAGCGTGCCACTGCGAGTACACCTGCAGCTCGTCCTCCATGGTGTCTACGAGCTTGAGCACCAGGTTGTACGGCGTGCGGGACAGCTCCATCTGGACGCCGATCAACTGATCCATGGCGAACGGGTCCACGGTCGAGGACTTCGGGGTCCGCCGCATCACCCATCCGATCGCACCGGATTGGGCACGCGAGAGGGACCGGGCCGTGGAGTTCGGCCGCCATCCGAGTTCGTGGGCGAGATCGAGCACGCGGCTTCGCGTCTCCTCCGAGACACCCGGCTTCCCGGACAGAGCTCTGGAGACAGCTGACTTGTTGACACCCGCCTCCCGTGCGAGGTCGGCGATGGTGACGCGATTTTGCGGCATACCCCAGTATGTCTGTGCACACGGCATGGCCGACGCAGGCGTCGAAGGCAGCGGGGAGCGGCCGACAGTTACGCTTCGGGATGCCCTGACCACTCATGCGCACGTGCTGAGACAAAGGAGTCACCGATGACTGCCTCTTCCCCCGCCCCGGGCCACGACGGCCCGCCCCCGGCGCGGTTCGTCCGCGGCGACCCGTACCACCTCGATCACTCGGAGGTGAAGGATCCGCCGACGGGCTGGATCGCTTCCTCGAAGTTCTTCGGCCCGGGCCTGATCGTCTCGGCGTCCGTGGTCGGCGCCGGCGAGCTGATCACGGCCACCTCCCTCGGTGCCGAGGCCGGGTTCGTGCTGCTGTGGCTGGTATTCATCTCGACCATCGTCAAGGTGGCGGTGCAGGTGGAGATGGCTCGCTACGCGATCGTCACCGGTGAGGGCGCGATGGAGGGCTACAACCGCGTCCCGCCCCGGTTCGGCCGCATCAGCTGGGTCTTCGCGATGTGGGCGCTGATGGCGATCAGCAAACTGGTCCAGACCGGCGGACTCATCGGCGGCATGGCCGCGGCCCTGTCGATCCTGCTGCCGCTGGGCTTCGGCCCCCTCTCACCGGCGGCCATGACGATCTGGGGCATCGTGGTCACCGCCGCCGCGATCGCCACGTTGATCGCAAACCGCTACGGGCTGATCGAGAACGTCGCCACCTTCCTGACCATGGCGTTCGTGGTGGTCACGATCTTCGTGGTGATCGGCCTGCCCTTCAGCGAGTTCGCCTACAGCGGGGGCGACCTCGCCTCCGGCTTCAGCTTCCAGCTGCCGCTCGGCGCACTCGGCATCGCCATGACCATGTTCGGCCTGACCGGCGTCGCCTCCGAGGAGATCACCGCCTACACCTACTGGTGCCTGGAGAAGGGCTACGCCCGCTGGTCCGGCCCCAACGACGGCTCCGAGGCCTACCGCCGCCGCGCCAACGGCTGGATCGCCGTGATGCAGAAGGACGCCATCGTCTCCTGGGTCATCTACACCGTCTCCACGGCGGCGTTCTACATCCTCGGCGCGGCCGTGCTGAACCCGCAGGGCCTCGTGCCCGAGGGCAACGAGATGATCCGCACCCTCTCGGAGACGTTCAGCGGCGTCTTCGGCGAGACCGGCCGGATCGTCTTCCTCATCGGCGCCCTCGCGGCGCTCGGCTCGACGATCTGGGCGGCGATCCCCTCCTGGTCGCGGTCCTGGACCAACGCGCTGTCCATCGTGGGCGTCTTCGACTGGACCGACAGCCGACGACGCAACTGGTGGATGCGGTTCTTCATCGCCGCCCTGCCGACGGTGTGGCTGCTGACCTTCCTGTGGATCAACGAACCGCTGGTGATGATCATGGTCGGCGGTATCGCCGGGGGCATCTTCCTGGCCGCGGTGGCCGTCTCCGCGCTGTACCTGCGCGGACGCATCGAGCCCGTGCTGCGCGGTGGCGGGTTCATCAAGGTGGCCCTGATCGTCAGTGCGGTCGCGATCATCGCCCTGGGGATCTACTCCGCGGTGACCACGGTGGTGGGGTGAGCTGCGGACTGCTGAACCTGGCTGAGCCGGTCGACCACCTCGCGCAACGACGCGTCATCCCCGACATTGCCGGCGAAGACGACGAACGGCAGCCCTGCGATGTCGCCGTCGACGCTTTCCCACAGAGAGACGATGCCGGGCAGCATCGGTCCGCGAACCAGAGCGCGCTTGATACCGAGTCCCTGGGTGGCGACATCGGACGAGGTGATGCCGCCCTTGGCGATGATGAACGACGGGGGGCAGAGCTCCACGACGCGCTGCGTGAATCTCACGAGGGCGGCAGAAACTCGGCGCGCGATTCGCAGCGAATCATCCTCATCTATCCCGCGGATGACATCGCGGGACGTGCTCACCACCACGTGGCCTTGGTGCAATCCGTCTACGGCCGCGGCCACGGCGGCATCGACGGCGTCATCCAATGAGGAGGCGAGCAGGGCGCGCACATCGATCTCCACGTCCCGGCAATCACCTCGGGCTGTGAGCACGGCGAGCTGTCGCGTCGTCATGGGCACATGGGATCCGACAACTATCATCCCACCCCGCCCACTCGGTGCGTTGGCTGCCGTAATCTCTTCAAGCTCGGAAAGGCCGAGCGGCTCCGCGACGGGCTGCGCGATGAGCGCACGCACGAACGGGGGGCCGACTCGGTAGACGAAAGTAGCGCCGGCTGCGCGCCGCTTATGAAGCGCAGCAGCGAGAACCTGCATGTCGGCTTCAGTCACCACGTCGGCCGTGACCCATCGTCCACCAGTGAGATCAGCCAGGGCCTCGACAACCGCGGCCACTCCGTCCCGGATGGTCGGCAGGGAAAGGTGCACGACATCGTCCTCACGAATCGCTCCACCCGATTTCTCCTCCACCCAGGCGCGGAGCTCCGAGTTGCGGTATCCGAAGGTTGCGTCCTGCGCGAAGGGAGTGCTCGCCGCTGGAGTCGCTGACCCGTCGCTTGAGCAGACGTAATGGATCCCGTCGATGGTCACTCGTCCGGCATCGGGAAAGGCCGGCAGGACGATCACCGCATCGGGAGAGTGCGGTGAGGAGGCGGAGTCGGCGAGCGCCTCGTCGATCACATCGATATCCAGCGGAAAGTGCCCACGGAGAGTCGAGTCGGTTCGGGAGACCACTTCGATATCAAGGCCTGCCGCCGATGCGGTCGTCGCGGCAGTGGTGACGACGTCACGCATGACGGACGCCGCGGCGCGAGGTTCCAGGCTGCGCGCGTTCGTCTGCACGTAGATCGCGGGGCAGCCAGTCTCGAACGCCCAGAGGAAATCCTCGGCCTTCCACCTGGTGAGAACTGGGAGCCCTCGCACCGACTGGGTGCCGGTGGGATCGTCATCCAGGACGATCCACCGGATGGGGGGAGCGGACGTCAGCTCTCTGGCTACATCTCGTTCTGAGAGCGCAGCGGGAGCGGGCTTGTCGCGGACGAGGTCGTCGAGTGTGGTTGTCATATGCGTCTCCGAGAAGTTGTCGATACGGGGAGAAGAGCTCAGAAGATGAGGTCCAACACCAGGCAACTGACCAACCCGATGACGGACATGGTGGATTGAGCCAGGGTGTAAACCTGCAGCGCACCGCGGGTGGTAAGGCTGAGCATCTGCTTGAAGATCCAGAACGTGTTGTCGGTGACATGCCCGCCCAGACCGGCTCCCGTTCCCGCAGCGAAGAGTACGAGGATTAGCGGTGCCCCCATGGAGGCGACGATCGGTCCGACGAGCGCGGCCGCTGTGATGGCCGAGACGGAGCCCGAACCTTGTGCGAGTCGGAAGAGAGCCGCGATTATCCAGGTGAGCAGGATGGGCAAAGAAGCATTGGCCGAGAACAACGAGCTGAGCATGTCGCCGACGCCGACTTCCGAGATGATCAGCCCCAGGGACCCGGCAACGCCGTTGAACAACAGGATCGAGCCCGAGATCTGGGCACCTCGAGTGAGGATTCCGTCGACTTCGTGCCGTCCCATCTGTGGCCACACCATCACGATGCCCACAAGGAGACCGATCATCAGCGCCACCACGGGTTCCCCGAGGAAGGTGACGGCGTTGTCCTCCATGCCGGTGGCGACGGCAATGGTGCGAGTGATGATCAGGACGAGGGGAATGATCACCGGAAGCAGGGCCATGACGAGCGGGTATCGATGCTCGACGTGGTGGGATGACGAGGCGTCGGTGGCCCCGGAATCCTCATGCACGGTGCTGTCGTCGCCGCCAGGTGTATCCACGGAGATGGCACCGGACCCGTTCTTCGTCTGCGGCTCGCGTGAGGCGTCATCCGCCAACCCCGACTCGGAGCGGGAGCCGGAGGCCGGGTGCACGGCACCGACCCCGGCGGATTCTGCCCCGACGTGCGCCTCCGCGAAGCTCTCCATGTCTCGCGCCGGATTCCAGGTGTACGTCATGATCGTCGAGTGCAGCGCCACGCTCGTGCAGATCAGGAAGATCCCGTACGGGACGCCGAGAGCGATCACCATGCCCACGTCCAGTGAGAGCGAGCTCGCCATGGCGAGCGCGACCGCACCGGGAACCACCATGTGGAGACCGACCTGCAGCCCGATCGCCAGGGCCCCGGCAAGCGGAGCGACTGACTTCCCGGTCCGCTTTGCGATCGTGTCTGCGATGGGCGCAAGGATCACCAGAGCGACATCGAAATAGATCGACGGGAAGATGATTCCCGAGGACAGGCCGAGGACATATTTGGAGCCTCGGGGGCCGACAACGCTCAGTAGGGCGTCCACGACGCGGACCATGGTGCCGTTCGCGGTAAGGATCGTACCGATGAAAACGCCGAAACCGATGATGAGCCCGATCTCGGCCATGAGGTTCCCGAAACCGGTGTTGACGGCCGCAACGGTCTCGGAGAACCCGAGTCCGCCCGCGATCCCCAGATAGAGGGCGCCGACGATGAGGGAGACGACGGGATTGATCTTGGCTTTGGCGATGAGGACGATGATGCCGACAACGGCGATTACCAGGTGTACGAGGATGATGGTGTCCATGGGACAGTCCTGTCTTCGGACGACGATGTTCGAAAAGACGTGCGCAGAGGTCACGGCCTGCCCGGCGTACGGGCGGCCGCCTCGGCGGATCTAGTATTGGTCGCGCTTCGTTGCGCGAACGAGCTCAGGCCCGGCCGCGGAAGAAGTCGGAGATGTGGGCAACGACCAGGGCGGACGCCCGCTGCCCATCGCGGTCGCGAATCGCAGCGAGAATCGCCCGGTGCTCCTGCCGTACGTCCTCCGCGCGGTGTCGCCAATCTGGCAGCGCGTTATACGCATCAATGATCTGCGAGTGCACGGCGTGACGGAGGATCTGCATGAAGTCGCGAGTTAGGGAGTTGCCGGCCGAGCGGGCGATGGTCGCGTGGAACTCGACGTCGAGACGGTTGAACTCTCGAACCGCGATGTCGGGGACATCCATGGCCTGAAGGATGGCATCGAGTTCTTCGATCGTCTGCTCGTCAGTGACAGATGCGGCTCGGAGGCAACTCCAGGATTCCAGCGCCATTCGGGTCTCGACGATGTCGTCGTAGGAGTACTGGCCAAGCGCGAGCTGCAACTCGAGGACATCGCCCATCGAGCTGCGGGGGCTGCCCGTGATCACGGCACCACTGCCTCGCCCCCCACCGACCCGTACGTCGATGATGCCCTGCGACTCGAGAATCCGCAGTGCTTCCCGCAAAGAGGCCCGAGAGCAGCCGAGCTGTTCGGCGAAGTCCCGCTCATTCGGCAAGTGCATCCCTGCGGTGAGCCGGCCATCGAGGATCCGTTGGCGGATCTGGTCGACGACCTGTTCATAGGTGCGCGTGCGGGTGACGGAGGACCATCCTTCAGTCTCAGACATGAGTCCTCCTTACGGCGTAGGGGCGTCCGGGCCAGCGGATGACCGGCAAGAGACGTCGATCTAGGCTGCCATCGTACGGAACTCCCCTTCCAGCTCCCTGCGCAGGGTCACGGCAGCTGTGTTCTCGTCGACTTCTACGTCATCCCATGTGACGATGTCGCCCTGCGCGACCGGGCGCACCACCCTTGCTCCGTGTGAGAGGCCGAGCGGGAGTGCGCCTACCGCAAGAGAGCGACGAGCAGGGGCAAGCTTCCCGAAGACGGTGTATCCGCCTTCACCGTCCAGGGTGTCGCCAGGGGACACCGGTTTCTTCGTCGTCGTCACGACGTCCCCGCGAAAACCGGTGGGGTGGCCGGTCGGCTCGCCGCGCAGAACGGCGGAGGCGATGCTGACACCGAGTTCGAGCCCGATCATGTGGTACGGGCGGTAGAGCGAGCCGTATCGGCCTGATTCGTCCGTGTGAAGCCCATATTCTGCGAAGCACTGGACTGCGTAGTCGGTTCGTGCCTCGAACGTGACGTAGACACCCCACCGCAGGTGCCGCTCGATCTCTGTGCCGTCCCGATTCATCGATGAGGCGATCTCGACTGTGCCACGCCGCGAGAGGCTGCCGCCCCGTGCCCGTTCACGAAACACCGTCGGCAAGTCGTCGATACCGGCCGGAGGGAAGAGTAGGCCCTCATTTTGCGGTTCGAGGCCCGTGCCGTTGGCGACAGCGGCCATCTCGATTGCAGACTTCGTGCCATCGAGGAAGGAGTTGAACATCTTGGGGTTATAGTCGCCGCTGGCGAGCTGCTCCTCGGTAAAGCCGTAGTAATTCCATACGGTGTCAGGTGTTGACGCGTTGTACTCCGGCAGATACTTCGTGCCTTTCCCGGCAGCCACGATGTCGAAGCCGACGGTCCGGCCCCAGTCGACCATCTCGGCGATCAGAGCAGGTTGATCACCGTAGGCCATGGAATACACGACGCCTGCCGCCTCGGCGCGGCGCTGGAGGAGCGGACCGAGCATGCTGTCCGCCTCCACGTTGACCATGATGACGTGCTTGCCGTGATCGATGGCCGTCAGTGCGTGATGGGTTCCCACGAGGGGATTGCCCGTGATCTCCAGGATCACCTCCACTGAAGGATGGGCAATGAGGGCTTCGCTGGATTCGAGCAAGCAGGTGTTTCCCGCCTTCGCCGCGGCATCGAGCGTCGGCGCCCCGAACCGCTCTTCGTGCCATCCGGTGCGCACCATCGCCGCGCGCGCTTTCTCGAGGTCCAGATCCGCGACCCCGACGACATGGAATCCGTCGGAGGTCGCGGCTTGGGTGAGGAACATCGAGGCGAACTTGCCGGCGCCGATGACCCCGACCCGTATCGGACCGTCAACTTCCCGGCGTTTCTGTAGCAGCGTATAGAGGTTCATGATCAGGGCCTCCTGGGCGTCGTTGGCGGGAGATCGGTGGTCATATGGTCTGACCATCAGTCCGAAGGTACGGGCAGGTCGCGATGGCGTCAAGTACGAGGAAGGTTTCTCGTCGGGGTCAGGACCGCTTTCAGTCCAGGAGGTGGCCGGGTCCCCTTCGCGCGGCGCGCAACGCCCTATGGGCGAGTGCTGAGCCGGCCTGCATCGCGCTGGTCGAGCTCGAAATCCTCGAGCACGTCGAGGATGTGCGCGTTCATGCGCTTCTCGAGGTCGTCTGGGTTCTCCGCGACCAGATCGATGACCTCCTGGTGACGTGGAGCGGCTACGTTCCTACGAGCCCTCTCAGCGCCGGCGAACATGATCGACATTCGGACCACGCCAGAGATCTGCTCCCAGGACTGCAGCAACGATTCGTTCCCGGAGACCCGGCACAGCGTGCGGTGGAACTCGACGTCGGCCTCGAGGCTCGCATGCAGCGACTCGCCCTCAGCTGCGCGCATTGCCTCGAGGGCGCGTTCCAGCTCGGACAGCGCGGTGACCTTTTCCGAGCGGGGCAACTCGGCAGCCGTCCGGGCGGCAAGGGTTTCCAGCGCGGCGCGGACTCGGAAGGCGTCGCGCACGGTTCGGGCATCGAGCGAGCGGACGTGGAGTCTGCCGCGCCCGTCCGTTACAGCCAGGCCTTCCTGCTCCAGCTGACGCAGCGCCTCCCGGAGGGTGCCGCGACTGATCCCCAACTCCTTCGCGAGGCGCACCTCGGCGAGGTGCATGCCGGGTTCGAAAGTGCCCATCACGATCGCCTCGCGCAGCGCTACCAGCGCCTGCGAGCGGAGGTTGCTGACCTGGAGCGGGGGGAGCCCGGTTGAGTGGGAAGTCATCTCCGCATTGAACCGCGATTCAAGCAGATGTGGCAACTGTTGACAGTAGAACAGTAGGACCGTACCGTCCTCGTCACGGCGGATCGCCGCCGACG
Organism: Brachybacterium sp. GCM10030252; assembly: GCF_042666535.1. Taxonomy (NCBI): domain Bacteria; kingdom Bacillati; phylum Actinomycetota; class Actinomycetes; order Micrococcales; family Dermabacteraceae; genus Brachybacterium; species Brachybacterium sp. GCM10030252. Next base: position 15,756 of record NZ_JBHTDM010000029.1, read on the forward strand.
CACCCCGGACAGTGGAGTCCCCAGAGGAGTCAGAGTTGCCCCTTCATCCGCACGTGGTCTGTTCGACCATCAGCTTTCGCCGGCAGCCCTTGGATCGCGCGCTGTCCGTCATTAGCGAGCTCGGATTCGCGGAGGTCGATCTCGGAGCGCTACCGGGCGTGTGCGACCACGTGCCCTACGACCTCACGGGCGAAGCCGTCGGGAGGGTCGCCGAGACCTTTCAGCGCTTCGGGTCGACAGTCCGCTCGATCAACGCCGACATCGGGGATCTCAATCGTGCGCTCGACGAGGGAGAGCGCGCGGGTCGCGAGGCGCACCTGTGTCGTCTGCTCGAACTCGCCGACTCCGTCGGCGCGCAGGCGATCGTGCTGCCGTGCGGCTCTCAGGGCCAGGAACCCCTCGATGGCCTGAGGGCAGATGTCTCGCGCGTCGCCAGTGCCCTGCGGTGGGCGGCACAGATCGCCTACGGCCGTGGCGTCCAGATCTGGGTCGAGGCCCAGCACTCAGGCCGGCTCTGCCACAGCCGCGAGCGCGCCGACCTCCTTCTGACCGAGCTCGAGGACAGCGACGTCCGCACCGTTCTCGATGTCAGCCATGTTGTCGCCGCTGGGGATGACATTCCCAGCTGGATCGAGCGCTGGGGACACCGCATCGCCCACGTCCACCTCCGTGATGCACGCCCTGGAGACATCCACCTGACACCCGGCAACGGCGATGTGGATTTCCCTGCCGCGATCGCAGCGCTCAAGAGCGCCGGATACGCGGGCGCCTACTCCCTCGAACTGGAGACCGCCGACGTGGCGGAAGAAGACCGACCGGCGGCGGCCCTGCGCGCCGGCACTTTCATCTCCTCCCTTCTCTGACCGCACCCGCACGAACGGAACTGACTCCATGGATCTCTCACCTGCCACTCCGCGCACCGCCGTCGTCACCGGCGCCGGCTCTCCGCGAGGCCTCGGGCGAGCCGCAGCCCGCCGGTATGCCCGCGAAGGGTGGGCGGTCGTCGTCGCCGACCTCGACGCCGAAGCTGCCGCGGGCACAGCTGCCGACATCTCCGAAGAATTCGGGACGCCGGTTCTGGCGCACCAGGTGGATGTCGCTGCGGCCGACTCGGTCGATGCGCTGCACGCGGCAGTTCACGCTGCGGACCTGCCGCCTGTCGGCGCCGTGGCGACGATCGCCGGTGTCGCGTCCCCGACGCCCTTCCTCGAAGTCACTCCCGAACTGTGGGAACACGTCTTCGCTGTGAACTCGACCGGGACCTTCCTCACGGTGCGCGCATTCGTACCGGACATGATCGACGGTGGCTATGGCCGAGTGGTGACGATGTCCTCGGTCTCGGCTCAGCAGGGAGGCGGGGTCTTCTCGAAGACCCCGTACTCCGCTGCGAAAGCTGCGGTACTGGGCTTTACGCGGTCTCTCGCCCGCGAACTCGCTCCCTACGGGATCACCTGCAATGCCGTCTCACCCGGAGCAGCAGACACCGACATCCGCGCAGGAGCGACCGACGAGAACCGCGAAGCAGCGTTGTCCGCTTCGATCCCCCTGGGCCGGCAGGCCGCGCCCGACGACATCGCAGCCCTGATCGTCTTCCTCTCGAGCGAGGACGCCTCGTACATCACGGGCACCACCCAGAACATCAACGGCGGCGCGTACATCGCGTGAGTGCCCCCGCACGTCGTGCGTGGCGGAAACCGAAGGAGGTACCGGCATGGACCGCATCTTCAGGGTCGGGACGAAAACCCTCGACGTGGTCGAAAGGGTGGTGATGATCGCTGCCCTCGTCGCCCTGGGAGGGATCGTGCTCACGGTCTTCTGGCAGGTGGTCGCCCGATATCTGATCTCTCAGTCGACTGCCTGGGCGCCAGAGCTCGCCCAGACGGCCTTCGTCTGGACCGCGCTGCTCGCGATACCGCTGGGAGTGCGCCGTGGTCGGCACATGCTCGTGGACATCTGGCGCGGGCGCTCCGTACGAGTGCAGAAGATCGTCTCTGCCCTCGCGTCGGCGGTGGTGATCGGCATCTGCGCCACGCTCGTCCTCTACAGCCTGGAGATGCTCGCCACGTCGTTCCAGCGCGACCTGCCCAGCCTCGGCATCTCCTCGGGATGGCAGATGCTCGCCGTGCCCGTCGGCTTCGGTCTCTGCATCCCCTTCCAGCTCGAAGTCCTCCTACGCCAGCTCGTCACATCGGCCGCCAGCCCGGCGGACCGCCTCGAGCAGACTCTCTGAATCGGGAAGGAACAAAAGGCCATGGGTGGAATGCTTCTGGGCTCCTTCGGTACAGGAATCCTTGCCCGCGTACCAGTCGGCTTCGCATTGGCCGGAGCCTCACTGCTCACGCTGTACCTGATGACCGGTAACAACATGGCCATCGGTGCACAGCGCATCGTGGCCGGTATCACGCCATACCCTCTGTTGGCCGTGCCCCTGTTCATCCTCGCCGGCGGACTGATGAACGTGGGCGGGATCTCCAAGCGGCTGCTCGGACTCGCCGACGCCATCGTCGGTCGATTCACCGGCGGCCTGGCACAGACGAACGTGCTGTCCTCCGTGTTCTTCGGCGGACTCTCCGGCTCATCGGTCGCCGACGTCTCCTCTCTGGGCCGGATCCTCATCCCGGCGATGAAGGAACGCAACTACACCGGCGCGTACGCCGCCGGAGTGACGGCGGCCTCCGCCATCGTCGCCCCGATCCTTCCGCCCAGCATCACTCTCATCCTCTACGGAGTCGTCACCGGCACGTCGATCGGGCAGCTCTTCTTCGCGGGTCTGATCCCGGCTGTCATATACATGGCGGTGCTCATGACCACGGTGTACGTGACGGTGAAGCGGCGAGGATTCGATCTGGAGTCGAGCCGGACCATTGACCCGACCGAGATCGGCCGAACCCCGAAAGAGGACATCCCCGCCTTCTTCCCGGCGCTCTTGCATGCCATCCCCGCTCTGATGCTGCCCGTGCTGATTCTCGTCGGGATCCGCGGTGGCATCTTCACCCCGACGGAGGCGGCAGCGGTCGCGGTGGCCTATGCCCTGATTGTCGGCGCCTTCGTCTACCGCGAACTGACCCCCTCGAAGATCGTCCAGGCGATGAAGGACTCCATCGGCCTCATCGGACTGATCCTGCTCGTGATGGCCTCCGCCCAGCTGTACTCGTGGGCGCTGACCTCGGGAGGGGTGCCGCAAGCGGTAGCGGGTGCACTGCTGGAGCTCTCTGACAGCCCCATCGTCTTTCTCCTCCTGATCAACGTGCTCCTACTGGTCGTCGGGATGTTCATCGAGGCCAACGCCGCCATCATCATCCTGATCCCGATCCTGTACCCGGTCGCGATGGAGCTCGGCATCGACCCGTTGCACCTGGGGATCGTGATCGTCGTGAACATGGGGCTCGGGCTGGTGACGCCTCCGGTGGGCCTCAATCTCATGCTCGCCTCCGAAATCGCCGAGGTCGACATCTTCCAGGGCGCCAAGGGTGTCTGGCCCTTCTTCGCCTCCGGCGTGGTGTTCCTACTGCTTCTGACCTATGTCCCCGTACTGAGCACCTGGTTGCCCAGCGTCACGTTCTGACCCAGCGGCGGGCAATCCCGCCCGTCGCACCGCCTCCTATTCGATGGAGTGTTCAACGATGATTACTCGCCGACAGACTCTCAACGGCATGGCAGCGCTCGGAGCGTCCTCGCTCGCCCTCGCGGGGTGCTCTGGACTGCGCCCCAGCAATAGCAACGGTGGATCCGACGGCAGTGGGGCCGGATCCCAGACCCTCGTGCTCGGGCACGCCGGATCGGAGACGGACCCCCGCCAACAGGGTTCGGAGCAGATCAAGGAGCTGATCGAGGAACGAACCGACGGTCGGCTGACGGTGGAGATCCACGCGAACTCCACCCTGGGCTCCTGGGAGGACATGATCGAGGGCCTTCAGCTGGGCACGACCCACATCGTGATCGAGTCGATCCTTGCCCTGGAGTCGTATACGGAGCTCGCCGCCGTCGAGACCACGCCGTTCCTCTACGAGTCCGACGAGCAGTTCTTCGAGGTCTGGAACGGGGCGCTCGGCGATGAGATCAAGACGGCGCTCACAGAAGAGACGGGCTTCGAGCTCCTCGGGAACATGTTCCGCGGTGCACGGAACCTCACCGTGAATCAAGAGGTCTCCACACTCGATGACCTCGCGGGCCTCACGATCCGCACCCCCTCGACCCAGACCATGGTGGAGACGTGGGAGCTGCTCGGCGCACGCGCCGAGGCGATGCCCTGGGACGAGGTGTACTCCGCCCTCGAGCAGGGCGTCATCGACGGCCAGGAGAACCCTTTGGACGTCGCGACCTTCAACTCCCTCTACGAAGTGCAGTCCCACCTCACGCTGACTGAGCACATGTACGCCAACTATCACTTCCTGATGTGGGGCGATACCCTCGCCGGCTTCTCCGAGGAGGATCAGCAGATCATCCGGGAAGCAGCCGATGAGGTCGGCACCACCTACACCGAGCGCACTGTCACCAACCTCGAGGAGTACCGCACCACGCTGGAGGAGGAGGGGATGACGATCGTCGAGCTCGAGGACCGGGAGGCGTGGGTCGCCCAGGTCGAGCCGCTCATCGAGGGGATGCCCGATCAGGTCACCACCTGGGTGGAGCAGATCCGGAGCGGCGCGTGAGCACGTCGATCGACACGGGCCCACGCGCCGGCACGGACACTGAGATGAGCGTCGTCGTCGTCGGGCTCGGCGCCATGGGCCTGCCCATGGCGCAGAACCTGGCACTGGCCGGATTCGACGTCACCGGTGTCGAACCGTCCCCGTCCAAGCGGGAGGCGGCCCGTGAGTTCCCGGTCGTCGACACGCTCGCGGACGCTCCGGCCGCAGAGGCCGTTCTGGTCATGGTCGCCACCGCGGAGCAGCTCACGGACGTGGTGGATGACGTGGCGGGTACTGCCCTGTCGAAGAGCACCTGGATCATCGCCGCGACCGTCGGCCCCGATGCCGCCCGCGCCGAGGCCGAACGTCTCCGGTGTGCCGGCGTGCGCGTTGTCGACGCTCCGGTAACCGGGGGTGTCGCCGGGGCGCGGACCGGCACGCTGATGATCTTCGTATCTGGTGCCGACGAGGACGTGCGCCGCGTCAGGTCCGTTCTGTGCGCTCTCGGCACCCCGGAGCCAGTAGGGGCCCAGGTCGGGGACGGGCAGGTGACGAAGATGGTCAACCAGCATCTGTGCACGATCCACCTCGCCGCCGCCGCGGAGGCACTGTCCCTCGCTGGGCGGCTAGGGCTCGACCGGGCCCGGACGCTCGACCTGCTCGGCCGCGGCGGTGCCGCCTCCTGGATGCTTGCCGATCGAGGCCCCCGGATGCTCTCGCCCGCGTCGATCGCCAACTCGACCGTGGACATTTTCGTCAAGGATGCCCGACTGGTCCAGGAGACGGCGGCACGTGCCGGCGCGCCGGTTCCCCTGCTCGACAGCGCCGGGAGCCGCTTCACGGTGGCGGCCGAGCGGGGGCTCGGGTCGGCGGATGACGCACAGATCATCACGCTCTACGACGGCGACGGCGATCACGGGGTCGAGGACTGATGAGCGCGAAAGGAGGAGTTCGGAGCATTCCAGAGGCGCACGTGCCTCCCAATATTTCCGTACCGCCTTAGCCCGGTCCTCCCGCTTGATCTCACGGGGCCTCTCGGGCGGCGCCGAACAACGACATCCACTACTGATACAGAGCGCGCTCCACCTGGCAAGGGCGGACGCCTCGATCTGAAAGGCACACCTATGAATCTGCACGAACTCCTGCGCGGACGGCAGGATGCGGGCGATCCCATCAAGATCGGCCTCATCGGAGCAGGCCGCTTCGGCACCATGTTCCTCTCCCAGGTACGCAACACCCCGGGCATGCACGTGGTCGGCATCGCCGACATCAACACCGAGCGCGCCCACGGGGCACTGGACCTGGTGGACTGGCCGAGCGATGCCGTGGCAGGCAGCGTCGAGGAGGCCCTGTCCGGCGGCGGCACCGCCGTGGTCGGCGACGCGGGGGCACTCCTCGATGTCGATCTCGATGTCATCGTCGAAGCGACCGGAAACCCGATCGTCGGCACCGACCACGCGTTGCGGGCGATCCGCGGCGGCAAGCACATCATCATGGTGACGGTCGAAGCTGACGCTCTGTGCGGCCCTGCGCTGGCCGCTGAGGCCAAGAAGGCCGGTGTCGTCTATTCCCTCGCCTATGGCGACCAGCCGGCGTTGATCTGGGAACTCGTGGACTGGGCACGCACCTCCGGCTTCACCGTGACCGCCGCGGGCAAGGGCGCCAAGTACCTTCCGCACTACCACCAGATGAATCCGGACAACGTCTGGGAGAACTGGGAGTTCTCGAAGGAGCTCACGGACTCGGGCCAGTTGAATCCCTATATGCACACCTCCTTCCGCGACGGCACCAAGGCCGCGATCGAGATGGCGGCCGTCGCCAACGCCGCCTCCCTCTTCCCCTCCGACGACGGTTTGACCTTCACGCCCGGAGATGTCGAGCAGATCGCCACGATCTGTCGCCCCGAGGCCGATGGCGGGGTGCTCCGACGCAATGGCTCCGTGGACGTGATGAGCTCGGTGACCCGGGACGGAGAATGGATCGAGCACAACACGCAGGAGGGCGTTTTCGTAGTGGTCGAAGCGACCAACGACTACGTCTCGAGCTGCTTCACCGAGTATCCGTGGCATCCGGACCCCTCCGGCCGCTACGCGGCGCTCTACCGTCCGTACCACTACGTGGGCCTGGAGCTCGGAATCTCGATCGCCAACGCCGTGCTCCGCGGTGTCGCTACCGGCAGCCCAGCAGGATTCTGCGCCGACGTCGTCGCGACCGCCAAGAAGGACCTCACCGCCGGCGATGTGCTGGACGGTGAGGGAGGATATTGCGTGTACGGGAAGCTGATCTCCGCGGAGACCTCGGTCGCTCGAGGGGCGCTTCCCGTCGCCCTCGCCCACCATGTCCCGCTGACTCGAGACGTAGCGGCCGGCGAGACCGTCACCTGGGACGATGTGGAGATGCCCGCCGGCATGGAGACGATTCTCGAGATGCGGAAAGCAACCGTTGACCTGTTGAAGAAGGCGAGCGACCCCGCGCTCGTCTGACCAGAGACCGCTGGTATCGGGGAAGCCCGCCGGTGGGGCGCAGCGGCCGATTCGGCGGCTGCGCCCCGACCGGGCGAGGCGCGACCAATCACTGCGAGCCGTGGGCAGGAGGCTCTGTGAGGCTCACGAACTCCGCGCATGAGCGGCCAGGCGACGTCTCCGAAGGAGGAACCATGGAGCATCCGGACGTGTCCGTGGTCGGTCTCGGCCCGATGGGGCATCCGATCGCGCACAATCTCTTGGCCGCACACAGAACGGTGGCGGTGTGGAACCGCACCCAGAGTCGCGGGGACGACCTCGTCGCGGCCGGCGCTCAGCGGGCCAAGACCCTTGAGGAGGCCGCTGCTCCGGTCATTCTGTCGGTCCTGCCGGATGTCCATCACCTGCGTGGGCTGCTCACGCCGTCGGTCAAAGCCGCGTGGGCGCGAGCGGGGGCTCGTCTGGTCGTGCTCTCGACCACTGGGCCGGACCAGCTCACGGCGCTGGCGGCGGAGCTCGACGTCGACGGGATCCGTGTCGTCGACGCGCCTGTCTCGGGCGGCGTCGCTGGCGCCAAGGCGGGTCGACTGTCGATCATGGTCGGCGGCGCCGCGGACGATGTGACCGCCGTGCGTGGTGCACTGGAGAGCATCGGGGAAACAGTCGTGCACCTCGGGCCACTGGGCAGCGGGGCCACGGCGAAGCTGTGCAATCAGGTGGTGGTCGCCGGCACTCTTGCCTCACTCGGCGAGGCACTCGGGTTGGCTCGGCGCAGCGGGCTGGACGTCGAAGCACTGCTTCCCCTGCTCGAGGGCGGGCTGGCGCGGAGTGAGGTCCTCGCCCAGAAGAAGCACAACCTCATCGCCCGCGACTATCCCTTGGGCGGATCGACCGCGAACCAGGTCAAGGATCTGCTGTACGCCGCGGAGGCTGCGGGCAGCGTGGAGCTGCGGGCGCGGTTGATCCCGGTGCTGATGGGGATGTTCGAGGATGCCGTGCAGGCGGGGCACGGCGAAGCGGACCATGCCGCGGTCCAGGAGGTGTTCCTCAACGCGGACGAGTGACAGGGTGTCGCGATGCAGGGGCGCCCCGAGCCCAGGCGCACCTCGGCGGGAGCGACGGCGCACGGGCGGTGGGCCGGGCGCCGCGGCGGACTATCCGGCGTGCTGCACTCAGGCTCGGGTTCGGGAGGACTGGACCCAGGTCCGCCTCGCCTCTGGTCGGGGAGCAGGATCCGCTCAGCGCTGTTGAACCTGCACACCTCGCATCGCACTGTGTGCACCCTGCACATCGCCCGGCTCCTCGAGAGTTCCTAACGTGTCCGGCAACCCCACTCGAGGAGAGCTGATGGCACGATCGGAACACGTCGACGATTACGCGCTCTCGCGCGTCCCCACTGCGGCGCGAAAGCACTGGTTCGGTATCGCGGTCCAGCGCTTCGGGCAGGTCTCGGCCCTCTCGCAGTTCCTGCTCGGCGCGACGCTGGGCTACTCGATGACGTTCATGGACGCCTTCTGGTCGATCCTCTTCGGCTCGCTCGTCGTCGAGGTGATCATGGCGATGGTGGGCATCGTCGCCATGAAGGAGGGCCTGAACACGGCACTGCTGGCACGGTGGACGGGCTTCGGCGAGGTCGGTGCTTCCCTCGTGGGCCTCGCGGTGGGAATCAGCCTGATCGGCTGGTTCGGCATCCAGTCGGCGATCTCGGCGGATTCGCTGAACACCTTGATGCCCGACCTGCTGCCCGTGTGGATCTGGAGCGTGGTCGTGGGTCTCGCCGTCACGGCCATCTGCGCATTCGGCTTCGTGGGTATGCAGTGGATCGCCAATGTCACCGTGCCGCTGTTTCTGCTGCTGGTGGGCTGGTCCGTGACCTCCCAGCTGTGGAAGCACGATCTCGGTGAGCTCGTGACCGGCGCTCCGGCCGGGCCTTCGATGTCGGTCGTCTCCGGATCTGCCCTCGTCGCTGGCGGCATCATGGTCGGCGCCATCATCACCGGCGACATGACCCGCTTCAACCGCTCCGGCGCGGACGTCATCAAACAGACCGTCGTGGGCACCAGCGCTGGTGAGTTCGGTATCGGACTGGCCGGCGTGCTGCTGGCGCATGCCGCGCGCACCGGCGACGTGGTCGCGATAATCACGACCTCGGTGGGTTTCGTGGGCCTGCTGATCGTCATCACCGGCACGCTGAAGATCAATGACTGGAATCTCTACTCCTCCGCCCTGGGCTTGGTGAACTTCGTATCGACCACGTTCCGGGTGAAGTTGAATCGGATGTGGACGACGATCGTGCTCGGCGTCGTCGGCACGATCCTCGGTGCCGCCGGAATCCTCGGTCAGTTCGAGTCGTTCCTCAGCTTGCTGGGCGTGGCCTTTCCGCCGATCGCCGGGATCATGGTGGCCGAGTACTTCGTCGTGAAGAAGTGGCGACCGGAACTGGAGGCATCCCGCTCCAGCGGCCTTCTGCCCGAGTTCGCGCCTCGCATAGTGCCCGCCACGCTCGTCATCTGGGCGGTCTCGGCGGTGATCGGCTACGTCGCCACCTGGGGAATCCCACCCGTGCTCAGCCTGCTGCTGGCGATGGTGCTGTACAGCATCGCGGGCAGGTTCGGCTGGGTACGCGGGGTCGGCACCGTCAAGACCCCTGGCACCCAGCCCCAGACCGTCGCGCCCTGACGCCTCTCTCACCGGACTACCCGAAGGACGAATCCTTATGCACATCGGAATCGACGTCGGCGGTACGAACACCGACGCCGTCCTCATGGACGGCACCACCACGCTGGTGGGCGTCAAGCACTCGACCACGGCAGATGTCACCACCGGCATCGTCCAGGCCATCGAGGCGATCCGCGCGCAGCACGCTTTCGACGGCGCCGACATCGACGCGGTCATGATCGGCACTACGCACTTCATCAACGCCCTGGTCGAGGCCAAGCGCCTGGCGCCCACGGCCGTCCTGCGCCTGGGCCTGCCCGCCACCCGCGCCCTGCCGCCGCTGGTGGACTGGCCCGAGGAGTTGACCGACGCGCTTCACGCCCGCCCCTATCTCGCTCACGGCGGCTACGAGTTCGACGGGCGCCCCATCTCCCCGCTGGACCCGGAGGAGCTCGCCGCTCACGCCCGCGACATGGCCGCCCACGGCATTCGCTCGGTGGCGATCTCCAGCGTGTTCAGCCCCGTCAACCACGACCTCGAGGAGCGGGCCGCCGGGATCATCCGCCAGGAGCTCGGCGAGGACGTCGCCATCTCCCTCAGCCACGAGATCGGCCGCATCGGTCTGCTGGAGCGCGAGAACGCCACGATCATCAACGCCGCCCTGCGGGAGCTCGCCGGCGAGATCGTCGACGGACTCACCGCAGCGGTGCGGGCCAACGGCATCCAAGCCCCGATCTACCTCAGCCAGAACGACGGCACGCTCATGGACGAGGATTTCGTACGCCGCTACCCGGTGGCGACGTTCGCCTCCGGCCCCACCAACTCGATGCGCGGCGCCGCGGCTACCAGCGGCCTGACCACGTGCGCGGTCATCGACGTCGGCGGCACCACGGCCGACGTCGGGCTGCTGATCGGCGGCTTCCCCCGCGAGACCGCCAACGAGGTCAAGGTCGCCGGCATCCGCACCAACTTCCGCATGCCCGACGTGCTCTCGATCGGTATCGGCGGCGGCAGCATCGTCGACGTCGAGACCGCCGAGGTGGGGCCCGAATCGGTGGGCTACCGCCTCACCACGGAAGCGCTGGTGTTCGGCGGCTCCACCCTGACCGCGACGGACATCGCCGTGGCCGCAGGACGCGCCGAGGTCGGCGACCCCGCCCTGGTCGCGCACCTCGACCCGGCACTGGTCGAGCGCGTCCTGGCACGGATCGCCGAGCGCGTCGCCGAGGCGATCGACCGCATGCGCACCTCGCCCGCACCGCTCCCGGTCGTCGTGGTGGGAGGCGGCTCGGTACTGCTGCCGGATGAGCTGCCGATCTTCGGCGCCGTCCACCGGCCCGAGAACTTCTCCGTGGCCAACGCGATCGGCGCCTCCATCGCACAGGTCGGCGGCGAGATCGACTCGGTCACCTCCATCGCCGCGGGCACCCGCGAGGAGACCATAGCGGCGGTGAAGCAGGAGGCCACGGAGAAGGCGGTCGCCGCCGGGGCCCGCCCCGAGACCGTCTCGATCGTCGACTTCGACGAGGTTCCGATCCCGTACCTGCCCGGCAACGCCACTCGGCTGCGCGTCAAAGCCGTCGGCGACCTCGAGATGAGGGCTCGATGACCGGCAGCATCGCAATCGCGGACATCGACGACCTCGCGCGCGGCGCCGCGGTCCTCGGCGCCGGCGGCGGGGGTGACCCCTACATCGGCGCCCTACTGGCCAAGCAGGCCATCACACGCAACGGACCGGTCACCATGATCGCGCCCACGGACCTGCCCGACGATGCCGTCGTCGCGACCGTGGCCATGATGGGCGCCCCCACCGTGATGGTCGAGAAGCTGCCCAGTCTCGATGAAGTCATGGGTCCGCTGCGCGCTATGTCCGACTATCTCGGCAAGACGGTCACGCACGTGGCCTGCGCCGAGGTGGGCGGGGTCAACTCCACGATCCCCATCGCCGCCGCGGCCGCGCTGGACCTGCCGCTGTTGGACGCCGACGGGATGGGCCGTGCCTTCCCGGAACTGCAGATGGTGCTGCCGACCCTCTATGGCGTGGCCGCCTCCCCGCTGGCCTTCGCCGACGAGAAGGGCAACGTGGGGGTGCTGCAGACGGTCGACAACATCTGGACCGAACGTCTGGCGCGCGTAGCCGCTGTGGAGATGGGCAGCTCCATCATGATCGCCGGGTTCCCGATGCCTGGGCACACGGCCCGTGAGGCCATGGTGGCCGGCTCGCTGTCTCAGTGCCGCTCCGTCGGCGCCGCCATCCGCATCGCTCGCGACGAGAAGGCCGACCCGGTCGCCCGTGCCGCGGGGGTCCTCGGCGGCCGCGAGCTGTTCGCCGGCAAGGTCATCGACGTCGAGCGCGCCACCACCGCCGGCTTCGCCCGCGGCACCGCTCGTCTGGAGGGCGAGGGCACCCTGACTCTGCGCTTCCAGAACGAGCACCTCATCGCCGAGCTCGACGGCACCACGCTGGCCACCACCCCGGATCTGCTGATCGTGCTCGAGCACGACACCGGTGAACCGGTGACCACCGAGGCGTTGCGCTACGGCCAGCGGGTACGGGTGATCGCCGCTCCGGCTGACGAACGCTGGCACTCCGCGGAGGGTCTGGGGATGGTGGGCCCGGCCTACTTCGGCTACGACCTACCCGCCCACCGCTTCGACGGCACCATCTCGGAAGGATCGGAGGCAGTGGCATGAGCTGGACCCTGACCGCAGCGGACCTGCCCGACCTCGCCCGCGGCGCGACACTGCTGGGCACCGGAGGCGGCGGCGACCCCTACATCGGCTCCAAGCTGGTCGAGCGGGTCCTCGGCCACGGCGAGATCACAGTGCTGGACCCCGAGGACCTCGACGACGACGCCTTCGTCATCCCCACCGCTCAGATGGGCGCGCCCACCGTGATGGTCGAGAAGATCCCCGCCGGGACCGAGCCCACGCTGGCCCTGCGCACCCTCGAATCGCATCTGGACCGGACAGCGGATGCGACCATGCCGATCGAGTGCGGCGGAATAAACTCGATGATCCCCTTCGTCGTCGCCGCCGAGACCAGTCTGCCCGTGGTCGACGCCGACGGCATGGGGCGCGCCTTCCCCGAGCTGTCGATGGAGACCTTCGCGGTCTACGGTGTGCACGGCTCGCCGCTGGCCCTCGCGGGGGAGCGCGGCGAGACGGTCGTGATCGATACGGCTGAAGACGACCGGCAGATGGAGTGGCTGGCGCGTGGCGTCACGATTCGCCTGGGCGGCGTCGGACACATCGCCGAATACGCCATGTCCGGAGCTGACGTGCGCCGCACCGCCGTGCCCCGCACGATCTCCATGGCTCTCGCCCTGGGGCGCGCGATCCGGCAGGCGCGGGAGCAGAAACGCTCTCCGTTCGACGCGATCGCCGACGTCCTCGCGTCCACCCTCTATTCGCACGTGCGTGAACTCTTCGTCGGCAAGGTCACCGACGTCGAGCGTCGTACCACGGAGGGCTTCGCCCGTGGTCGCGCCCACATCGAGACTCTCGATGGGGCCGGTGAGCCGCTCGAGATCGCCTTCCAGAACGAGAATCTCACCGCCCATCGGGGCGCGGAACTGCTGGCGATCGTGCCGGATCTGATCTGCGTGGTCGACCACGAGTCGGCCGAGCCGATCACTACCGAGGGGCTGCGCTACGGCCGGCGGGTGCGGGTGCTGGGCATTTCCACGCCCGAGCTGATGCGCACCCCGGAGGCGCTGGCCGCCTTCGGCCCGTCGGCATTCGGGCTCGAGGAGGACTTCGCGCCGGTCGAACGGCTCTGAGGCCACGAGCCCGGGCGCCCGGCGCTCATAGACTGACGGTCATGGTCAGGCAGCTCGCGCATGCGGATATCGAGGCGCTCGCCCACGGGAGCGCGCTGCTCGGCTCGGCAGGGGGCGGCGCCACCACCTATCTTGAGCTGCTGGTGCAGGGTCTGCCCCTTCCCGTCGACCTCCACGACCCCGACCAGCTCGATCCGGAGACGCCCTGCGTGGCCGCGGCCTTCGCCGGATCCACGATGGTCCTGGCCGAACGTCTGCCCGGCGACCACGCGTTCGCACCGCTGATGGACGCCGTCGACCGGTGGACGGGGCGCCCGGCCACCGCCATCTGCTCGCTGGAGATCGGTGGCATGAACGGACTGACTGCGCTGGTCGCCGCTGATGGCCGCACGCTGGTCGACGCCGACTGCATGGGCCGCGCCCTGCCCGGGATCGACCAGCTCAGCCTCGCCGTGGACCGTCTGCCGGGGCTGGTGTTCGCCGCCGCGACCCGTTCCGGCGTGGTGGTGACACAGACCGGCGAGCCGGCCGAGGCCGAGGCGATCGTGCGCTCCGCTCTGGCCGAGGCCGGCGGCACCGGGCCCATTCTCGCCGGCGGCTTCACCGTCGGTGACCTGATCGAGCACGCCGTCCCGGGCGCGATCAGCGGAGCCCTCGATCTGGGCCGCGCGGCGCTGGAGGCGGCCGAGGAGCCACTGACCGAATACGCGCGGGCGCTCGGTGGGCGCCTGGTGGCCAGCGGCCGCATCCGACAGGTCGAATCCACCGAGGACCCCCAGGTGCAGTGCTTCGCCATCGAGGGCGACGCAGGCGAGGTCCACCGGCTGATCACCCGTACCGAGACGCTCGCGGTGACGACGGACGGGCAGCTGGTCGCCGGAGCCCCGGACGTGCTGGCCGTGATCGATGCCCGCACCCGTGCCGTGCGGGAGGTACCCCAGCTGGGCCTGCTGCAGCAGGTCGCGGTGATCGAACTGCCGATCGCCTCCTGGTGGCGTCACGACCCGGCTCGCCTGGCCCACGTCCTGCCCTCCCGGTACGGCGTTCCCCGACTGGATCGCTACGACACGGCGGGCAGCGCCGAGGACACAGGCAGTGCCTCCGGTGCGGAGTGCTCGCACGGTGCAGACCGACGGAACGACTCGGACCACGCCGCATGAATGCCCTCGACCTCGCCGGTCTTCTGGCCGAACCCGATAACGGGGGAGCGGTCCACGTCGCCGGGCCTGCGGTGGCAGAATGGCAGCGCGCAGAGATCGCGCAAGCGGCCGACGAGCTACGGCCCGGTGGGGGCCGTCTGGCGATCATCACCCATCCTCTGCCGCGGGAATCCTGGCGCGTGGACGCGCTGCTGCGGCGCGTCTGCGACCGCGGGTACTCCGGCCTCGCACTGCCGGGGGCCGAGGAGATCGACGAGAGCTCGCGGCGGCTCGCGGACCGGCTGGATCTGGTGGTGCTCGCGGCCCGGGAGCCCTTTGTCCTGGCCGAGGCGACCTGGCGGATCTCAGAGGCGCGCGGAGCTCTGTCGTTGGATCGCGTCGGCCGGTTGGCCACTGCGTTCCGCTACCCGGCCCGCGACCTGCGTGATCTGCTGGCACACTTGAGCGCCTCCGCCGGGTGCGGGATCGCCCTTCTGGATGCAGACGGCGTGCTGGAGGAAGCCGGCGGCACCCTCGGCAGGGCGAGCGAGGCGATCGACTGGAAGCCGTGGACAGATGTGCAGGTTACCGACGGGATGGCGGTCGCCAGCGTGCGTGTGGACCGGGCCTCGCGCGCCGGGCTGCGGTTGGCGTTCTTCGCCCCCGGGGTGAACCAGGCCCAGCGCAGCGCGATGGCCGTCGCCGCTCAGGTGGCGATGCCCGCCGTGGCCGCCCGGATCCTCATCGACGAGATCGACGCGGTCAGCGACGCCTCGGCCTCGGCCGAACTGCTGCGGGACTTCCTCGACCGTGCCGAGGGTGATCCCGGGGACGTCGCGCGGCGCATGGCCGAACGGGGTTGGCGCACCAGCGGGTACCACTTGGGGTTCCGAGTCGTGGGGCGATCACGCGTGATCACCAGCGACCTGCTGCGTCGGTCGATCGCGGCCCTGGGCGAGCTCGAGATCGAGAGCCACGTGACCACGATGGGCCAGGGGGTCACGGGCTGGCTGCGCTTCCCGACCCGGCCCGCGCCGGCCGAGGTGGACCATCAGGTGCGCGCGCTGCGCGCCGTCCATGGCCAGCTGCGGTCGACGTTCAACGTTGCCACCGGCGTGGGCTCGCTGCGGGCCGAGGAACCAGGGCTGGAGCTGACGTTGCGGGACGCGACGGAGGCCGCGCTGCTGGCTGCGGACCGCGAAGCCTCGGAGTGGTTCGTGCGCTTCGACGCCTTCGGCATCGAGCAGTTGCTGCTGGCCCGCACCGAGAGCGACACCTTCGTGCCGGCGGCCGAGGCGCTCCTGGCCCCTCTGCGGGAGGGTGATGATCAGCTTGTCGATACCCTGCACGCCTACCTCGAGCATGAATCAAACATCGCCGCCACCGCGGCGGCCCTTGGCCTGCACCGCAATACCGTGACCTCGCGGATGCGCCGCATCGAATCATTGATCGGGGCAGATCTCCACGACCCCTCGAGCCGGCTGGCGCTGCACCTGGCATGCCGAGCGGTGGCGCGGTGAGGACGTACTCTCGTGCGGGCCCGGCACGCTAGAACGAGACGCACCGGCCCCCCGCGCGGAGGCGCCGTACGGGCACCCCGCGCTCAGGGCTCCGTGACCAGCCCCTGCTCGACCATGTACTCGAAGGCCACGTCGGCCGGGAGCTCGCCGCCCTCGTCGACCCGCAGGTTCAGCTCGCGCAGCGCCTCGTCGGTGATGAAGGGCGTGACCTGGGCGTAGACGTCGGCGAGCTGTGGGTAGGTCTCCAGGGTGGTGGAGTTCAGGACCGGGGCGACGTTGTAGGCGGGGAAGAAGCCGAGGTCGTCCTCGAGCACGGTGAGGTCGAGGCTGTCGAGGCGGCCGTCGGTCGTGAAGACCTCGCCGAAGTTGCATGAGCCCCGGTCGGTCGCGGTGTACACGGCGCCGGTGTCGTAGATGCTGATGTTGTCCGCAGGCACCCCGTCGGCGTCGCCGCGGGGGATGCCGTAGGTCTCCAGCATCGGCAGCAGCCCGTCGGCCCGGGAGTTGAACTCGGCCTCGACGCAGAGGGTGCGTTCCTCGACGGGAAGCTCCGCGAGGTCGCTGAGCGTGCGCACTCCGCCGAGCTCCTCGATGGCCTCGGTGCGCACGGCGAAGGCGTAGGTGTTGTTCAGCGGTGCGGGCTCGAGCCAGGTCAGGTCGTTCTCGGCGTCCGCCTCGCGCACGGCCTCCCATTGCTCCTGCTTGTCCGGGATGCCCTCGGTCTCCCCGAGGTAGGTCAGCCAGGCCGTGCCCGTGTACTCCCAGGTCATGTCGGCGCTGCCGGAGGTCATCAGCTCACGCGCCGGGACGCTGCCGGGCACGTTGGTGAGGTCGTTGACGGTGAATCCGGCGGCCTGGGCGGCGAGCACGCCGATCTTGCCGAGGATCAGCTGCTCGGTGAAGTTCTTCCCGGTCACGGTGATGGTGGCGTCGTCCGGCAGGCCGTCGATGGGCTGGATCGAGCCGGGGGCGACCTCGGGCGTGTAGGCGGTGGCCGGGCGCAAGCCGCAGCCGGCCAGGGGGAGCAGGGCGAGGGCACCGAACTCGCGGCGTCCCAGGCGGGAGCGGGCGGCGGAGGTGGCCTTGGAGGGCGCGGAGGTGGTGCGGGGCAGCATGCTCGATCACAGTCCCTTCGGTCGGGCGATGTGCTCGACGACGCGTCCGAGCCAGTCGATGAACAGGGCGAGCAGCGCGACCAGCAGGGCGCCGGCGCTGAGGACGTCGAAGAGGTAGAGGTTCACGCCGGTGGTGATCAGCAGGCCGAGGCCGCCGCCGTTGACGAAGGCGGCCAGCGAGGCGGTGCCCACCAGCAGCACCAGTGCGGTGCGCACGCCGGAGAGCATGACGGGCACGGCCAGCGGCAGCTCCACGCGCAGCAGCACCGCGAGGGAGGTCATCCCCATGCCGCGGCCGGCCTCGACCAGGCGCTGGTCGACGCCTTGGATGCCGATCATCGTGTTGCGCAGCACCGGGAGGACGGCGTAGAGCACCAGCGCGATCACCGCGGCCCGGAAGCCGTTGGGGATGAGCGCCGCCAGCAGCACGATGAGGCCGACGGCGGGGGCCGCCTGGCCGACGTTCGCGATCGCGAGCACGGGTTCGGCCACGGCCCGCATCGGGCCTCGGGTGAGCAGGATGCCCAGGGGGATGGCGATGACCAGCACGATCACCGTGGCCACGAACGTGAGCGCGAGGTGCTGCCCGGTCAGCTCCAGCAGCGAGGACGGGTTCAGGGTGGTTCGCTCGGATTCCGACAGCGGCGCGAACGCGAGCCAGATCCCGAAACCGACGAGGATGGCCAGGAGCACGGCGATCTGCACGCCGAGCGCCCGCCAGCCCCGGATGGACTCGTCCGTGGCCGTGGAGGTTTCTGCTGGGGTCCCGACCTCAGTCATCGGCGGAAGCCTCCGCGTCCTCGGCGGGAACGGCCGCGACCGTGCCGGTGTTGGTGCCCACCGGCGCATCGGTCGAGCGCTCGGCGGCGGCTTCGCGGGCTGCGGTGATCGCGTCCATCACGGTCTCGACGTCCACGACGCCCTCGAAGACGCTGTTGCGGCCGGTGACGAGGCAGGCGCCGGCGCTGGAGACGAGCATGGTGTCCAGCGCATCGTTGAGGGTGGCGCCGGAGCCCACGGCCGGCAGCGCCGGGTCCAGCTCCGTGGGCAGCTGCTGCATGCGGGACAGGGCCCGACGGGAGGGCCAGGCAATCGGCCGGTCGCGCTTGTCGGTGACCACGACGTGGTTGTGTCCGATCTGCTTCGCGCGCTCCAGGGCCTCGGCCGCGTTTCCGCCGGCGGGGGCGACGACGGCTTCGATCGTCTCGACCTCGCGCACGCGGCGCAGGGCGAGCTGCTTCAGCGCCGCGCCGGAGCCGATGAAGTCCTCGACGAACTCGTCGGCGGGCTCGGCGAGGATCCGCTCGGGGGTGTCGTACTGGACGATCTGGGCGCTGTCGCGGAAGACGACGATCCAGTCGCCGAGCTTCACGGCCTCGTCGAAGTCGTGCGTGACGATGACCATCGTCTTGCGCACCTCCTGCTGGATCCGGATCAGCTCGTCCTGCAGGCGCTGGCGGGTGATCGGGTCGACCGCCCCGAAGGGCTCGTCCATCAGCAGCACCGGGGGATCGGCGGCGAGGGCGCGGGCCACGCCGACGCGCTGCTGCTGGCCGCCGGAGAGCTCCTTGGGGTACCGGTGGCGGTACACGTCGGGGTCCAGGCCCACCAGCTCGAGCAGTTCGTCGATACGGGCGGTGATGCGGGCCTTGTCCCAGCCGAGCATCTTGGGCACCAGCGCGATGTTCTGGGAGACGCTCATGTGGGGGAAGAGCCCGCCGGCCTGGATGACGTAGCCGATGCGGCGGCGCAGCTGGTCGCCGTCGATCGAGGTGACGTCCTCATCGCCCAGCATGATGCGGCCCTCGCTGGGCTCGATCAGGCGGTTGATCATCTTCAGCGTGGTGGTCTTGCCGCAGCCCGAGGGGCCCACGAGCATGACGACCTGGCCCTCGGGGATCTCGAGGGTCACGCCGTCCACGGCGGGGCGCGCCTGCCCGGGGTAGCGCTTGGTGACGTCCTCGAGGCGGATCGAGCGTCCGCTGATCTCGTGGTCCGCGGGTGCGGTGGTCTGGTCGGTGTCGGTCAACGGATGCCCTTCGAGGTCGTGAGCCTGCCGATGCCCAGCAGGATGAGGTCGAGGATCAGTGCCAGCAGCACCACGCCGACGATGCCGGTGATGACGGATTCGATCGCTCCCGCACCGCCCAGGCGCGAGAGCCCCTGGAAGATGAATCCACCCAGTCCCGGTCCGAGCACGTAGGCGGCGATGGCGGCGACGCCCATCACCATCTGCGCCGAGACCCGCACCCCGCTGAGGATGACGGGCCAGGCCAGCGGCAGTTCGACGCGGAAGAACGTGCCCAGGCGGCTCATGCCGACGCCGCGGGCGGATTCGATGACGGCGGGGTCGACGCCGGCGAGGCCGACGATCGCGTTGCGCAGGATCGGCAGGGTCGCGAAGAAGACGATGACGATCACGGCAGGGGCCACGCCGAACCCGAACGGCGCGACCATCAGTCCGATGAGGGCGAAGGAGGGGATCGTCAGCCCGATCGCGCTGACCGCGTTCGCGACGCCGCGACCGGTGGGACTGCGGTGGACCAGCGCGGCGATCGCCACGGCGATCAGCGTCGCGATGGCGACCGATTGGACGACGAGGCTGAAATGCTGGAACGAGGCGAAGATGATCTCACCGGAGCGAGAGCGGACGAATTCGCCGATGTTCACAGAAGCGCCTCAGATGTCGTCTCGGATGCAGGCCGGAATCTTGCATGCGGAAGCTCCCCGATGGTGTTCATGGGGCGCCCCGCTGGTCGTCGACGCTAGAGGGCGGGGCGGGGGAGGGCAAGCGAGCGGCGTCGATTCGGGATGCGGAAGGGGTCTGGCGCGGCAGGTCGAGTGAGTGGCCGGCGGGTTATCAGGGGAGGTCGCGGCGGGGATGCCGGCTCGACGGAGCGACGCAGATCACGAAGGGGTAACGGGTGCGCTGCCTCGGCCGCCGGCGACCCTTGCCAGATCCGTGGGCGGCTCGTGTTCGTCGGCCCACGCGCTCTTGTGCCGGGGCGGACCTAGTGACCCGGACACATGTACGTGTCGGCCGCACGTGAGCGCGATGGCGGCCAACCCGTCGTTCCTCCCCAGACATGCACGATCCACAGCGATGCCCATGTCGTGGCGCTCGCTCAGCGGTGCCACCACGCTCGGGGAATGACCATCGACTATGCGCACGGCACCGGTCCCGACGACCTCAGTGACATTCCCGAACCGCGCGTCCGGCAGGTCCCATGGTTCCTCGGGGACGCTCCGACGTCGACCACAGAACCGGCCGACGCAGCCCGACCGGCCGCTATGGCGGTGGGGCTCGACCAGTTACCGTTCTTCCGGACGATGCGACATCTGGTCGACTTCATCGGGGAGGGCCGACGGCTCACCAAACGGGGCGACCTGTTCGCGGTGGACCGCCGGCAGGTCGAAAGGTCTATCTTCGGCGACGCCCCGATCGATACGTGGTGGCGGCACCGCGGCGACTCACTCACGCAGTTCGTATGGAGCGTCTTGATCCGGCACGGTGTGCTTCTTCGCGCGGACGGATCGGTGCGTGTCTCCGAGGGGCACCGAGCATCCTCGATGGCCGGCACGGTCCCCGGTCTGGACGTCGATGAGGCACAGTCCATGATCGAGATCGGGCTCGAGCATGCCGACGTCGGCACCGGCCTGTGGTTCGGCGGGACGGGGGGAGTTCTCAGCGAGGACAGTCTCGTTGCCCTTCTGGTGGCGAGCGGACCGGACGGGCTGGTGCTCCCGGACCACCCCGGGGACGCGGAGCTCATCCATTGCTCCGAGACTGTGCACTTCCTGGTCGGCCTTCTGCGCCATCCGCATATCCGTGACGTGCCGATCGACCGTCGCACCGGGCATGTCGTAGCCGCCGAGCTGTGGCGGCTCGTTCGCGTCTCCCTGAGCATGGACAATCTGGTCAGCAGGGGGCTGGTGCTCGGAGGGGGTTGCGACGATGAGGCAGAGCGAGATCTCGGGAGAACCTATCGTGCACCTGTCGAGGTGCGTGGAGCAGTCGCCAGGATGCGCGAGCGGCGCGCCGCGACGGATCTCGGTGACGGCTCGTGACGTAGGCAATCAGGACAGGCGTTGCTGCGTGAGTCTTAGGCGGGGCCCGTGAGGACTGCCAACGCGCGTGAGCAATGTGCGCCCACGTCTCTGCGGGTCCGTTCCAGCTGCGCCGCACCCTCGGGGTCGACGGGGACTTCATCGCAGGCGATCCGGAATGCATCCGGGATCGCTCGGGCCGTTTGTATCGCCATTTCAAGGACGTCATCAACCAGAGCCTCGCCGAGCAGATCCGCGGCGAACTTCTCCACGTGGTGGCGACGTATCCGCGAAAATTCCTTCTCGCCGCCGATGCCCATCGCCACCTTCGGCCAGTCGGCGCCGTATCCCAGACCTGTGGAGACGTCGTACAGGGGAGCGAGCGCCACGTCATCCGGCGTCAGCAGCACCGAGTAGTTCTTGGCGTGCCCGTCGGGAGCTCCGATTAACCAGTTCGCGAGCACTGACCGCACGAACGTGATGATGTCCATGCCCGAGGCGCCGTGCAGGGTCAGAAGTTCCACCACATCTTTCGCGGTCACGTTGTACTTGGCGCCGGGAAGGGTGGATGTCGCCTGGCAGAGATCTTCCTGATGGGCGCGCAGCAGCTGGCCGTCCGGCGTGGGGACGCGGTCGAAGCGCGCCACGACGATCGCAGGCTCGCCGTCGAAGAGCATGTACTGCGAGGGTGCGGTGGGCATGCCCAGAATCTGGAAGGTTCGCAGCGAGACGTGCTCGATCAGCGCCTGCTTGTTGAGTCCGCGAACCCCTGGCTTGACGATGTGAGTGGTCGGCTCGGCGCCGTGCGCCACGAACCACCTCTCGTCTTTCCGGCGAAGCGTGAACTTGGACTGTGCTCCGGCCAGGGACCAGTGTTCATGTCCTCCCAGCCACGGTTGGTCAGAGTTCTCTCTGAGGGCTCTGATGCGTTGGCCGATGTCTTGTTCTGACACAGGCTCCAGGCCACCGGCGCCCAGGTCAGCCATCACCTCGTCCGAGAGGAACTGGATCGCGCCGGGGCAGTCCCGGCCGATGACCGACAGCAGTGCGAAGGGGTTGTTGGCGGAGACGTGGAACTGGGTGGCGATGGCTCTGCGTGCATCTTCTGAATCTGGCAGCAGTCCCTCGATGTAGGCGCGCGCCTTGCGCCGCTGGACTGGCTTTGTGCTCGGCGCGAAGGCCAGAGAGACGCGCGCGGTGTCCTCCAGGGGCGGGGTGACGAGTTCGAGCGCTCCTCCGCGGATCTCGTCGAGATACCCGATCACTCTCCCGTTGGTGACCATGTGCAGACGTTTGATCACGCGTCAGCTTCGTTCTCGTGGTCGTCGTGCTGCGCTTCGCTGCGGGGCCCGCGCGCTAACGAGGCTGCCATGGAGGCTCGACTGGCTTCGATGGCTCTGAGCAGAGACTCCGTGGACCGGGGGGAGGCGGCCTTCATCGCTGCCGCGAGGGCGGGGGCAGTGTTCTTCTGCATGATCCTGGCGATCGCGTCCGGTCGCGTCTGTCGGATGGCGTCGATAGCCGCTTGCGTGATCGCGTTCGTGGAGACCTGAGGGATTACGGGCATCTGAACCTGTGGCATCGGCACCGTGATCTGCCGGGTCGTCGTCTCGTGGGGGCCGTCGTCGCTGGTGAGTTGGACGTCCAGAGTCTCGAGGACGGAGAGGATCTTGGTGAGTTCCGCGCGGGGCCGGGTTCCTTGTTCGACGCCGATCAACCAGTCGCGAGAGACCCCGGCTGCGCGGGCGAGGTCGGCCTGGGTGAGGTTCTGAGTAGTGCGGGCGTCTCGGATGGCGGCCCCGATGTCCTGGGGCGTGCGCAGTCGACGGCTGGTCATACAGCGATAGTAGGCGCGCCGACCGCTAATGTCGAGGTACTACGACAAGCGCAGTTGTCGACAAATGTCGACATTGCGCAGTCTGGAAGGAGTGCCTGCTTGTCACGCTGTGTCGACGTACGGCGACGTGGCGAAACGTCGACGTAGGACGACATAGGAGACTTCGTGCCCCGACCTGCACCCATGTCGCCCGCTTCGGTCGGCTCATGAGCAGCCAGACGACGACGGTACTGCTGGGAACCTCAGGTGGTGCGAATCAACTCGACGCCGACACCTCGACCGAGGCCGTCACAGGCTCATCCCGCGCCTCCTGCCGCCGGTGCACGAGATACGACCAACCGGCGATCCCCAGCCCCAGGACCGCGAGCACGACGCCCGTCCACGCCGGGGCGACCAGGCCCCAGCCCGCGGCGAGCACGGCGGCGCCGAGCGCGGCCCCGAGGGAGTTGCCGATGTTCAGCGCCGAGTGGTGCAGCGCGGCGGCGAGCGAGGGGGCGTCGGGAGAGGCGTCGAGCAGGAACAGCTGCAGCGAGGGGCCCATCAGCTGGGACGTCACGGCGATCGCGAGCAGCAGGACCATGCCGGCGATCGCCTGGTGGGCGACGAGGGCGAACACCGCGAGGCTGAGCATCATCCCGGCCAGGCCCAGGAAGATGGTGCCGTAGATGCTGCGGTCGGCGAGGCGACCGGCGAGCAGATTCCCCGCCGTCATGCCGATCCCGAACACGAACAGCGCGAGGGGCACCGCCCGCTCGCCGAGACCCATCACGCCCGGCACGATCTCGCCGATGTAGCTGTAGACGGCGAACATGCCGCCGAAGCCGATGGAGCCGATGCCGAGCCCGAACCACACCTGGGCGCGCCGCAGGGCCCGCAGCTCGCCGCGGATCGACGCAGCCGCACCGGTGCCCTCGGGCTCCGGCACCAGGCGCCAGACGGCGACCGTGCTGGCCGCGGCGATCACCACCACGATCACGTAGGCGGAGCGCCAGCCGATGCTCTGGCCGAGCGCCGTGGAGGCCGGGACGCCGAGCATCGTGGCGATGGTCAGGCCCAGCATCACCAGCGAGACGGAGCGGGCCCGTCGGCCGACGGGGGAGAGTCGCGCGGCCACCAGGGAGGCGACGCCGAAGTAGGCGCCGTGGGGGAGCCCGGCGAGGAAGCGCGCCGCGGCGAGGACCGTGAAGTCCGGCGCCAGGGCCGAGAGCAGGTTGCCCGCGCCGATCAGTCCGATCAGCAGCACCAGCAGGCGGGCGCGCGGGGTCCTCACGGCGGCGATCGTCACCAGCGGTGCGCCGACGACCACCCCGAGGGCGTAGAGGCTGATGGGCATGCCGGCCTGGGAGATGCTCACCTCGAGCGAGTCCGCGATCTGCGGCAGCAGCCCCATGCTGGCGAACTCGGTGGTGCCGATCGCGAAGGCGCCCAGGGACAGCGCCAGGATGACCAGCCGCAGGCGACCGGCGGGCAGCGGGGCGGGGGAGTGCGAGGGGTTCGAGGACACGGTGCTCCAGCACGGATCGGCGGGGATTCGCTGCCGACGCTGGAAGCGGTGAGTACCCATCGAGTCTATCGGCGCGGGCGGTGATGGTGGTGGCTGGAGGACGGCCGGCCGACAGGGCGGGCCGCGGCCCGCTGCACGACGAGGTGCGGACCGTTGCGTGCCCCGCGCGCGGACGGCGGTACTGTGCTGACGTGCCGGCCGCAGCCGCCCGGCAGCGCGCGCCCGAGGATGCCGCGCGCTGATCCTCGATTCGTTGGGACGCACCTTGGAACACATCACGATCGCCGGTTACTCCGAGCCCTTCCCGGCTTCCGAAGTCGCCGTCGCCCTGCTCCATGACCGGCTCGAGACCGCCCGCGAGAAGCGCGGCCCCGAGGCAGCCCAGAGACTGGAGAAACTGGTGGGGGAGCGGATCGGTCTGGAGCTCGCAGAGGGCAAGCCCAGCATCGACCTGGCGACCATGCGCTCGATCGTCGACTTCGTCGAGCTGCCCGAGGAGGAGGACAACGTCTCGGGCCTCGGGCGTGCGGTCCGGGGCATCCGGGAGAAGCTCGCCCAGCGGGGCGGGCCCGTGGAGGGCTGACGGTCCGCTCCCTACTCCTGAACGGGACCCGACTCTCCCAAGCACGCCGCGAGCTGTTGGAAGTAGTTGTACTTCGACCACGCAGCCCTGTCGCCGATCACGTAGAGCCTACGCTTCGCGCGGCTCGCTGCGACGTTGACGAGGTTGACGGTCTCCGATGCCCACGACTTCGCGCCGGGGGCCGAAGGATCCCCGCCCAGCACGAGGAAGACTACGTCGGCTTCCCGGCCTTGGGCAGTGTGAATGGTTCCGGCTGTGAGATCCGGATGTCGGCTCGTGAGGTCGGCAAGCCGGTCCGCGATGGTGCGGAACGGGGAGATCGCGATGACCTCCGAGGCTTCGACGCCTTCGGCCCGGAGCTGTTCGAGCTCGCGCAGGAGACGGCTGATCTGGTTCTCCTGCAGGTGGGTCCCAGTGGTGCGTGCAGGCTCATCGAGCCAGCTGCTGGGCGTGATCCGCGGCCCGTCCGGAGTGTCGAAGAGGTCTGAATGCTTGAGACTATCGAGCGTACGAGGCACGCCGCTGACCATGATCCCGTCGTAGGCGATCTCGTTGCACAGGCGGAACATCGGGTCATCGCAGCGCCGGTGGACGGTGAG
Source organism: Brachybacterium sp. GCM10030252 (assembly GCF_042666535.1). Lineage (NCBI taxonomy): Bacteria > Bacillati > Actinomycetota > Actinomycetes > Micrococcales > Dermabacteraceae > Brachybacterium > Brachybacterium sp. GCM10030252. The sequence goes on from NZ_JBHTDM010000029.1 coordinate 41,633, forward strand.
TGGCGCGCTCACCCACACCGCCTGATCCCCCCGCCCCAGCGTGGTGCCGTAGGGCGAGACGCGGTCGGCGAGAGTCTGCACCGATGCCTGCGGCGGAATCCACTCGGAGCTGATGCCGAATGCTGTAGCGATGTCCCGTTGCGCCTTCTGCGGCATGGTCACGACAGGTTGGAGCTGCAGGGGATCGCCCACAGCGACGACCCGTTGCGTGCGCCAGATCGCCCCCGCGGCGTATTGCGGGCTCGCTTGCCCTGCTTCGTCGATGAAGAGCCAACCCAGCGCCTCTCGGCCGAGACCGGCGAACATGCGCGCGTAGGACGCGAAGGTCGTCGAGACCATGGGCACTACGAGGAAGAACGTCTGCCAAGCGGCGAGGACCTTCTCCGGCTCGAGGTCGCGGGGAGCGCTCCCCGCGACGACGTCCATAGCTGCACGGAGCCCTTTCAGCATGTCGTCGGCGGCATCGGCCAGAAAATCCTCGTGCAGTCGAAGCGCCGCGAGGAACAGTTCAGAGCGAGCCCAATCCAGCTCCGCGTCGAGCCATGGGGCGTGGAGCTCGCGCTGCTCGCCCGTCCACCCTTCCCCCGGGTATCCGGGGCCGACGGCATCGCTGTCCGCAGCGATCTGCCGGCGCAGCTCGCTCACCTTCGCCTCGGCGCGCCGCCGGTTCATGCTCGCGTCGGCTGCGTCGGTCTGGAGAGTTCGTGCCTGATGATCGAGACGCTGTGCGAGCGCGCGAGCCTGCCCGAGGGAGTTCTCGGCAGTGTCTCGTCGTTCCTCGAGGGGTTCGAGCTTCGCTCGCCACGTCCGGGCCGCCCCGCCGAGTGAGAAGAGAGTCTCGAGCCAGCCGGGCTTGGTCGCCAGGTGACGGTCCCATGCTGCCGATACCTCCGCGAAGTCGGCCTCGGCCTGTTCAGTGACGCCCGCGTGGTCGCGAACGGCGTCGCGGGCGAGGCGAAGATCGTCACTGCGCTGCGCGGCGCGACGGGCGAGCTCCTCCGCGTGCGCGAGCGCCGAGCCCAAGCCCTTCCGTCGCTCTTGCGCTGCGCGGCGCTGCCCCATGATCGCGTCGACCCGCTTCTCGGCGGTGTGGAACGCGGTCCGGGCTTCCGCCCAGGTCCGGTGCGGCGCCTTTCCGTCCTTCCAGTCCTTGAGCCGAGATTGCATGCGCGGCTCTGTGCGTTGGGTGCGTTCTCGGGTGTCCCAGGTGGTCTTGTCGAACCAGAACTCGCTTCGGAATGCGCTGCGATTGTTCTTGTTCCCCAGTCGAGCTGCCACAAGACCCCAGGCACGGGGGATGTCGTCGCTTCCCTCCCCGCCCTGCCGGGTGGAGCCCAGCGTCGCCGAAGCGATGTCGGCGAAATACTCAGCCTTCCCTCGCCAGGGCTTCGCGATGGCGTCCTGCGCGGGGACCTCAGTGCTCACGTTTTCGACCGCCGCGTTGTTCGCCGAGGCGACGACCATCTCGAAACCTGTGAGCTCGGGACGGAGCTGACGGATCGTTCGAGGGAAATCGCCGGAGCGCCACGTGTGCGTGGTCGCCGTGAATGCCGCCTCAGGGCGAGAGAGTGCGGCCAATCGTCGCGCACGTTCAACCACGTTCCCGGCGAGGACGTCGCGCAGCATTGTCGTCTTCCCGGTGCCCGGGGGACCGTTGACGCCCATGAGGCCGGCTCCCTTCCCGAGGTCTTGGAGCGCGCGGTTGACGGCGAACTGCTGGCGGAGCGCGAGGGTGTGCTCGGGTGCTGACGGCCAGCGCCCCTTCGGCAGGCGGTCGACGCCGGCACCGTCATCGACGGTGGTGTGGGCGGTCATGACGTCGACCCTGCGATCAGCCTCGACGGCGGTGGGGCTGAGGTACTCGGCCAGTGCACGGGGGCAGCCCCCGCTCCGCGTCGCCGTCTGGACCGTCGCCAGATCCTCGAGGAAGAAGCTGTTGAGGAAATCGCTGTCGAACGCCTCGTCCCCGTCCCGGTCCTGGCGGACCACCGAGTCGATGACGATGCGCGAGGTGGCGAGGTCGTCGATCCCCGTGATCCCGGCGGCGGCGTGCGTCGTCCGAAGCAGAGCCTGCAGCGACTCCTGGTCCTGCGGGAGCTGGCGGTCCGCTGAGGAGAGATCACGACGCGCGCCTTCGACCTCGTCCACTTTGTCGACGAAGTCGCGGGCCGCGCGGGGGAACTCCGCCGTCCACCGGGGGCTGCGCGTCGTGGAGCCTGTGATGAGACGGGCCACGGCCCACAGCGCGGAGGATAGAACCGCGGAGTCAGGCACGAGCACACCGTGCTGGTCTAGCACGACGCCGGCGCATGCGCTGCGCCCGGCACGGCGCTCGTCGTACGCGTCGCGGTCCTCACCGAAAGCCCGATGAAGATGCTGATATGTGTCCTCGAGCTGATAGACGCCGAGGTAGACGGTATGACGCCAGGAATTCGGCTTCTTCCCCGATGGCGCGGGCGGGGCCAGCGTCTGCCACGGCAGCGGGTCTCCGAACCGCCATTCGACGGTTTGCCGGTCGCTCGGGCGTGTCGAGCGCTTGGTCAGCTTCGGCACCGGTTGCGGACTGAAGAGCTCCAGCATCGACCAGTACTGAAGGATTCGCTGACGTTCGTCTGTTTGGTTCCCCATCCCCATAGGTCGATTGTGCCGCCGATCGCAGATGTCTGCGGGCTGCGTCACAAACTGGTCGGGTGCAGTGATCCTCCGGCACCGCCGCATGCGTGGACCGCGATGGGACGAGCCAGGTGGCCCAGTGTGTCCCCACGTCCGCTGCTGCGAGAGGTGGTGCCCACCCATCCGCGTCCCGAGAGCGGGGTACGCCACCGTGACCTCGCGCCCCTAGACTCGATCGCCAGAGGCGGGAATCGTCCCTGATGACGCGCGACCGCATGGCCGCGCGATCCGAGTACGGGAGGCCATCGATGACGTCGATACCGCAGACGATGAGCGCGGTCCAGCTCGTGGGCCACGGCGGGCTCGAGCAGCTCGTCTATTCCAGTGATGTCCCCACGCCCAGCCCTGCCGCCGGCGAAGTGCTGATCGATGTGCACGCGTGCGGGATGAACAACACCGACGTGTGGGTGCGCGAGGGCGCCTACGGCAGCGACACGGAGCCGCAGGAGGTCTCCTCGTGGCGGCGCGGCCGCTCCACGCTGGAGTTCCCCCGCATCCAGGGCACCGATATCGTCGGCCGGATCGCCGCAGTGGGCGAGGCCGTCGACGAGGGCCGCATCGGCCAGCGCGTGATGGTCGACTTCAGCATCTACAACCGGCCCGAGGGCGATGAGTCCCTGGCCGATATCGACTACATCGGTCACGGCCGCGACGGCGGCTACGCCGAGTACGTCGCGGTCCCCTCGGAGAACGCCTACGAGATGAGCGCCCAGATCACCGACGCGGAGCTGGCCACCTTCTGCTGCGCCTACCTCACCGCCGAGCAGATGCTGGTGCGCAGCCGACTGGCCGAGGGAGAGCGGGTGCTGGTCACCGGCGCCTCCGGCGGCGTCGGCTCCGCCATCATCCAATTGGCGCGGGCGCGCGGCGCGATCCCCTACGCCGTCACCAGCCCCGGCAAGGAGGACGCGCTGCGCGAGATCGGCGCCGAGGACGTCATCCTCCGCGGCGCGGGAGACCTGGTCGCCGAGGTCGAGCACGTCGTCGACGCCCCCGTGGACGTGGTCGCCGACCTCGTCGCCGGCCCCATGTTCAATGACCTGCTGCGGATCCTGCGCCCCGAGGGTCGCTACTCCACCGCCGGCGCCATCGGCGGACCGGTGGTGGACCTGGACCTGCGCACGATGTACCTCAAGCAGCTCGAGCTGCACGGCTCCTCGCAGGGCACCCGCACCGCGTTCCGGCGCCTGGCGGGCTACATCAACGACGGTACGATCCGGCCGCTGCTGGATCGCACCTTCCGCCTCTCCGACTTCCACGACGCCCAGCGCACCTTCATGGGCAAGACGTACATCGGCAACCTGGTCGTCGTGCCCGACCGGCACTGGGAGAACGTGGGAGCACCGCATGCATCGTGAACGCGTGATCGAACTGATCGACACCCAGGCGGGCGGAGACGTCAGCCGCATCGTCACCTCCGGCATCGAGCCGTTGCCGGGACGCACCGCCCTGGAGAAGGCGCGCTTCCTCCAGCAGGAGGGCGACGGGCTGCGCCGGCTGCTGCTCTCGGAACCCTACGGTGACCCGGCGATGTCGGTCGACCTCATCGTCGAACCCGGCCACCCCGAGGCCCAGGCCGGCTACATCATCATGGAGGCCATGGGGTACCCGATGTACTCCGGCTCCAACACCCTCTGCGCCGCCACCGCTCTGCTCCAGAGCGGCATCATCCCGATGACCGAGGGCCTGCAGCAGGTGGTGCTGGAATCCCCCGCGGGGCTGGCCCGGATCACCGCCCGCAACGTCGACGGGCGCGTCGAGTCGGTCACCACCCAGGGCGAGCCCGCCTACGTCGCCGAACGCGGCCTGTCGGTCAACGTCCCCCACTACGGCCGGGTCGAGTTCGACCTGGTCTGGAGCGGCGCCTACTTCGCCATGGTCGACGCCGGCGCCCACGGCTTCGAGCTCACGGCCGACGAACAGATCGCGCTGGCCGCCTTCGGCGACGCGTTCGTGCGCAAGGCCCGCCCCGGCCTCCGCCAGGAGCATCCGACGCTGGGGGACGTGGGCCCGCTGCCGTTCGTCCACTTCATGGGGCGGGTGCGCACGCTGGAGAGCGGCAAGGTCGAGTCCCGCTCGGCGACGTACGTGCATCCGGGCGTGATCTGCCGCAGCCCGACGGGGACCGGCACCTCGGCGCGGCTGGCGCTCATGGCCGGGCAGGGAGACCTCGCCCCCGGGGACACGCTGGAGACGATCTCCCCGCGCGGCAACCGCTTCGTGGGCGCCGTGATGGGCGAGACCACCGTGGGCGATTTCCCGGCGTGGGACTCGACGATCACCGGGCGGGCTCGGCTCATGGCGCACTCGCGGATCACCGTGGACCTAGATGATCCGCTGGTGGACACGTCGGACTTGGAGAGCCTGCTGACGCCGTGAGCAGCGGGACGGAGAGGACCGGCCGACGGGACGGCGCGAACCGGCCGACGGGTGGAGAGCCGCCCGTCGGCGCGGTGGTGCCCTCGGTGGCGCGATGAATGAGCCTGAGGCGACGGTGCCGGTGGTGCACGGGCCCACGGCGGATGCGCAGACACGGTGCATTCATTACGGGACGGCGCTGGACGTGATCGCCATCCGCTTCGCGTGCTGCGGCGAGTACTACCCGTGCCATCTGTGTCACGAGGAGACCGCGGGCCACGCCTCCTTCCCGTGGCCCGCCGGGTCTCGGGGGGAACAGGCCATTCTGTGCGGGGTGTGCTGGAGCGAGCTGACGATCGATGAGTACGTCGAGTCGTCGAATCGGTGCCCGCGATGCGGAGCCGGTTCCAATCCGGGGTGCGCGCTGCACCATCACATGTACTTCGAGTAGCTCGCGGGGGCGGATCGCACGCAGGCACGCGCCGCTCCGTGGGGGCCAGCTCCGGCCCGCCACGTTCTGTCCACATCAGGTAAGTACTAGAAGTAGTAGCAACGGCTAGGATGGTCTCATGGCCGACGTGACGCGCACCGAACTGAACCAGCAGACCGCCCGGGTCCTCGCGCGCGTTCAGGCCGGTGAGGACGTCACCGTGACGGACCGGGGGGCCCCGATCGCGCGCATATCACCGGTCGAGTCCGACCGGCGTGCTCGACGAGCGGCAAGCGGCGCCCTCCGTCCTGCGGCTCAGCGGGGCGTTCCCGAGATCTCCTCCCCGATCCGTGGGTGGAGCGCGCAGCAGATGATCGAGGACATGCGCGGAGAGCGGCTGTGATCTACATGGACACCTCTGCGGCTTACACGCTGCTGAGTCGAGAGCCCGGGGTCGCGGAGGTCGAGGAGCTCTTCCGCGGCGGAACGGCCTTGATCTCCTCGCGGCTGCTCGAGGTCGAGCTGCACGTAGCTGTCGATCGCCGAGGCGGCTCCCACGCGGATGTCGAGGCGATCGTCAGCAGGGTCGACCTCGACGCCGTCGACGACGAGGTCATCGACCATGCCCTCTCGCTCCGCTCCGGCCTGCGGGCGATGGATGCTCTGCACCTGTCCACGGCACTGCTCTATGGGGAGGCGATGGCGGCGATGGCCACGTTCGACAGGGAGCTGGCGGCCGCGGCGGAGCGGTTCGGGTTGGAGTTGAGCCTCGAGTGTGGGTAGAGCGGGACGGGTGTCTGGCCGGTGTGGCGAGTTCTGGGTCGCACCGTCCGTACCAGGCATCATGGCCCCATGCCGAAGAAGAAGCGACGTCGCGGTCCGAAGCGCACGGGAAACCACGTACGGAGCGGCCACCACATCTCCGCGAGGCGCGCTGAGCGAGATCGCCCGGCGCTGCTGGCCCAGTTCGTCACGTGGCGCGCCGAGTACGTCCCGGAGAACCTCGCTGAGGACGAGGCCTCGCATGTGCAGACGCTGCTGGAGCTCAAGGCCGACCAGCTCGAGAGCCCCGACCCCACCTTCTGGACCCAGGAGCTGATCGAGGTGCTGCTCACCCAGGTGGTGCCCCGCAAGGTCATCCAGCCGCGGGAGCTCGCCATGGAGCAGGTGCCGGCGCTGGGGGAGTACTTCGGGTTCCTGGAATCGGCGGGGCGCTGGAACCGAAAAGGGCTCACCGTGGGTGAGGCGCAGGATGCGCTGGCCGATCTCGAATTCGATGTGCTCGAGGCGGCCGACGACCCGGGCCGACGCTCGTTCAGCGGAAACATCCTCACCTATGCGGCGAGGCAGGGCGTCACGCTCGAGGACCCGGACGGGATCGCCGACTTCATGGAGTGGTACAACACCGCACTCACGAAGGAGGAGCGCCAGCAGCTCTCCGACACCGGACAGCTGCGGCACCCGTCCACGCCCTATGCCCCCGGTGCCCGCGGTGGCGCGCCGACGTCCGGCGCGGGCGCGGGGGCGGGAGCGCCGGCGCCCGGGAGCGGCTCGGCCTTCTTCCCGCCCGCGGCGGGCGGCGCCGACCCGTTCGACGAGTTCGATGAGGGAACCATCCCGGACGACGACATGGCGGAGTGGCCCTGGTTCCTGCCGGATCGGGACGGGCAGGACCTTGCCGGCTTGGAGCGGCTGCGAGAAGCACTCGGCGATCCGCGTGCGCTCGGCGCACTGCACCACCAGATCCCGCTCATAAGTCGGGCGGCGAGCCTGCTGGAGTTCGTCGGCGAGGGCCGACAGGTGACCTCGACGGGAGCGCTGCGCCGGGCCGACGTGAACACCCTCGTGGGGGACTGGGGCGTCGACACCGGTCCGCGTCCGGTGACGACGATGTGGCAGATCCCTGAGCTCGCCGGTCCCTGGGTCGCGCTGGTCACTGGCGGCTGGATCACTGTGACCAGCACGCGGGTGCGCCCCGGCGCCCAGGGAACGGTGCCGTACGTGCCCCTCGACGAGGATGCGGAGGCCTTCGCCGAGTTCGGCCGCTCCGTGATCTCGCTGCTGCTGCTCAGCCTGGCCATGGAGGACGACGAGGAGATGACGCTGCGCGGCGGCCCCGATACGTTCGCGGCCCTGATGCTCGCGGCAGATCCCGACGGACTCGACCTGCCGGGATTCATGACCGTGCCCTCGGGTGATCGCAGCATCGACGAGCTCATGCGCCTGCGGCGCACCGAGAGCGACCTCGAACGGCTCGTCGGCTACGGACTGCTGGACGGGCGCCCGGCCGAGGACGGTCACGAGAGGCACTACGAAGGAAACCTCGCCCTGTTCCTCGCGGTCACCAGCGTGATCGGCATCCTGGACGACGAGTTCGGCTCGGGGTGACGTGGTCCTCGCGAGTCTCGCCTCTGCGGCCTGTACGGCGTCGGGCACGCAGATCATCCGAGCGCAACCGGAGCCGGCCTGCCCTGCAGGATGAGTTCACGCAAGCGGGACTGCCGCGCGTGACGGGAGGCGAGGCCGGTCGCGCCGACCGGTCACCGGACTCGAAGCTACTCGAACAAATTGAGAGTAGTTGCGAGTAGCTTCGAGTTGACGTCGGCGTCACCCCTCAACCCGGAAGTGACCGCTTGCCACCTGGGCCGCGAGTTGATCTGCCGGCACCCCGCGACCCTACCGGGCTGTGCGCTGGGTGCTCTCGCGGACGACCAGCCGGAATTCCGCCTGCTCCCGGATGGCCTTGCTCCGCGACCCGCCATCGATCTGATCGGCCAGCAGATCGACCGCGCGGGAGGCGATGGCCTCGCGATCCGGTGCGATCGTGGTCAAGGACGGATTGAACGACGGAGAGTAGGGGATGTCATCGAATCCGATCACGCAGACATCGTCGGGGACCCGCAATCCATGGTGGTCCAGAGCTCTCATCGCCCCGAAGGCCACCCAGTCCGTGACCGCGAAGATGCCGTCCGGTGGCTCGTCGATCTCGGCCAGGAGCTCCGTGGTCGCCCGTTCGCCTTCCTCCCCGGAGTTGCCCGCGATCGGGCGCATGAGCTCCGGCAGCAGCGCCAGTTCGGCATCCAGCAGCCCTTCGAAGAACCCCTGGGCGCGCAGATTGCGATGGGTCATGCCCGAGCCGATCATGGCTATCCGGCGGCAGCCTGACTCCACGAGGTGCCGCACAGCGAGCTTGCCGGCGCCGATGTTGTCGATCCCGACGTGGGGGACATCGGGACCGAGGCCCCGGTCCCCGAGTGCCACCAAGGGTATGGAGGATCTGCGCCGTGCGACGTCCTCGGCGCCGAGGCTGTGGAGGCTGACGATGAGGCCGTCGACGCGTTGGGGAAACTGACCTTCCAACGCATCGCGCTCGGCGCGCGAGTCCCCGTCGGTCTGATGTATCAGGACGAACCAGCCGAGCGCCTCGGCCGCCGAGATCACGCGCGCCGCGAGCACGGCGAAGTAGGGCATATCGAGTCTCGGGACCACCAGGGCGATGAAGCCGGAACGTCCTCGTGCGAGACTCCGCGCGGAGAGATTGGGGCGGTAACCGGTTCGCTCGATCGCCGTCAGCACCCGGTCCCGGGTGTCCTCCGAGACGTAGGCGTAGCCGTTGATGACGTTCGATACCGTCTTCATCGAGACCCCGGCGAGCTCGGCGACGTCGACGAGCCGTGGGCGATCCGGAGGGGTGGGGGACACGGTCCCCAGTGTATTGGCGCGCACTGGGCGAGCACGTGTCACCCGTTCAGAGCCGTCCGCGCGAACTCGTGGAATTCTGCCGCAGCCTGGGCCGGTGTGCTCGAACCGAACGCGACGGCCTCATTGAACCTGGGGAACTCGGAGCCCTGGAGCGCCCCGTACCCCGTCGGCCACGGCGCGGGCGGAGGGCCGGTGCGCCCGCGCACGGACTCGACATACGCGATCGCCTTGCCCTCGGCGGAGTCGTCGGGGAGCTCCAGCGCGTCGCGGGCGGCCTGCGACGGGGGCACTCCCAGGGTGACGCCGATGGACGTCGCGGCAGCCGGCTCGTTCAGGAGAAAGTCGATCAGCTCGGCGGCTCCGTCAGGGTTCTTCGCAGAGCTGAGCACACACCACAGATCGAGAGCTTTCAGGAACTGCCCGTCCAGTGCGCCCGCCGTCAGACCGGGCACATCGGTGACCTCCAGCGGATGATCGGGCATCACGGGCTGATAGAAGGTCGCCTGCTGGACCCAGCCGGAGGTGATCACCGCGTTGAGCGTGGCGAACTGTGACTGCTCGAATCCGGAGCTCTCGAGGGTCACTTCGGGTGGCGGAACCGCTCCGTCATCGCGCAGCTCCTGCCACATCGCCCACCACTCCTCGATCACGTCGGCCTCGACCGCCAGGTCCTGCCCATCGAAGAGATCCGTCCCGTGCTGCCGTGCCCAGACTCCGAAGAGCTGCATGTCACCGCCGGAGTCGGTGGCTCCGTACTTGCCGGGGCCCGCGGTCTCTGCGAACTCGCGGCAGAACTCCGTGAAGTCAGTCCACGCCCAGGTCTCGGGCAGGTCGAGCCCGTACTCAGCGGCGAGCTGTGGATTGCGGAAGGTCGCCTGCGTGATCGAGGACTGCCCGACGCCGAACAGTCCGTCATCGGTGCGCCCGCTCTCCCCGGCCTCCTCATCGAGGGCGGTCAGATCGATGGCATCGCCCGCGTACGACTCGAGATCGAGAAGTGCCCCGCGTTCCGCGTACTCCAGGAACCAGCTCATCGACATACGGATCAGGTCGGGGCCCTCGCCGCCGGCCACCTGCGTGGCCAGCTTGTCCCAATAGTCGTCGAACGGCGCCTTCTCCGTCGTCATCTGTAGGTCCGGATGGTCCTGGGAGAAGGCATCGAGTGCCCCTTCCATGCCCTCGTGGACGGGCTGCCCGCCGTACCAGGAGATTCGCAGATCCTGGCTCGAGCCACCGCCCTGGTTCGGGTTGCAGCCCGCGAGCCCAGCGGCGGTGGCGGCGGCTGCGAACGTGCCGAGAAGGGCTCGGCGGGGGAGCGTGGTCATCGTGGACCTCCATTGGTCTTCATCGAAGTCCGAGCGCGGCGGGATCGTCCGGTGCTCGTCGGACGGCAATCTACAGCGCTGTAGATCGGGCGAGCAAGGTGTATCTGGAGGAAGTTTTGCGACCAACCACGGTGCTGCGGTTGCTGTGATGCGTACTGTGAAATGTTGACCTGCGAGTACGGTCTCGTCTCAAGCTGGTTAAGCTCGCATGCTCGTTGCACGATGCGGAGACGACGGGATCTCCTTCTTGCCAGCCGGGCCTACAGCGCTGTAACGTCGCGCCGAGCAAATGCCCCGCCGCACATCGGCGGGGCGCGTCGTGAGCAATGAGGCCTTGATGAAGCACCGCGCGTCCCCGAACATCGTCGTCCTGATGACCGACCAGCAGCGCGTCGGCTATACCGCCGGCGAGGGCGGCCCCGACACCATGCCGCGCCTGGACGCTCTCATGGCGGACGGCTGTCGCTTCGAGCGCGCCTACACCAGTTCACCTCTCTGTGTTCCGGCTCGCACGAGCATGTTGACCGGGAGATTCCCCACTGCCCATCGGGTCCGCCAGAACAGCAATGCGAAGCACGCGACGTATGAGCAGGATCTTCTGGACGTCCTCGGCGACGCAGGGTATTCACTGCACTTCAGCGGAAAGCCGCATATGCATGCCGAGCCGTCGAGGTTCGAGAGCTACTCCGGCCCGTACTTCCACGACGGCGGGCCACGAGATACCGCCGTGCACGAGCAGTTCGATGCCTGGCTGCACGAACTGGACCACGGTGTCGCCGAGGAGCCCACGCCGTTCCCCGTGAGCGCGCAGCTGCCGCACCGCATCGTCGACAGCGCGATCGCCTCCCTCGACGCAGCGCCGGAGGACAAGCCCTTCTTCCTGTTCGCCTCCTTCCCGGAGCCGCACAACCCCTACCAGGTCCCCGAACCGTATTTCGGCATGTTCGATTCCGAGGTCCCAGAGCGCATCGCGGACGCCGACGATCTTCATCTGCTGGATTGGCGGTTCCGCTGGCTACGTCATCTCATCGAGGAGAAGCGACCCGGATACGACGATCTATGGCGGCGGTACCGCTCGAACTACATGGGCATGCTGCGCCTGATCGACGATCAGATCGGCCGGCTCGTGGATCATCTGGCGCCCGTGGCCGAGGACACGATATTCGTGTTCCTCACCGATCACGGGGACTTCGTCGGCGATTACGGCCTGCAGCGAAAAGGCGCCGCTATGCCTGAGGCCCTCATGCGTATCCCGTTCGCGTTCACCGGGCCGGGAGTGGCCCGGCAGACACGCAGTGAACCGGTCTCCATCGTCGACCTGCTGCCGACTCTTGCGGAGTGCGTGACGGGGCAGATCCCGGTCGGAGTGCAGGGCAGGTCGCTCGCTCCTCTGCTGCGTGGCGACGAGGCGCCCCGCGACGAGTTCGGGAGCATCTTCGGCGAACTCGGCTACGGCGGGATCTCTTACGACGAGGACTCCAGGCCGCCGTTGCACTTCCCCTACAGCGGACGGAGATTCGACGAGCTCAACAGCGTGACGATGGGCGGAGAGATGCGGATGCTCGTCGAGGGGCGCCACAAACTCGTCGTCGACGATCGAGGACGGCATTGGCTGTATGACCTGGAGGCGGATCCGGCCGAGCTCCACGACCTCAGCGAGGACGCGCAGTGCCGAGAGCTGCTGTCTGCCATGGATCGGCAACTGGTGCGATGGATGATGCGCGTGGCCGACGATCTGCCGACCGGCAGCTACACCCCACGAACCCGGCCCCACAACTGGCGCTGGGCGTAGGTCGAACTGCGGTAGGAGAGGAGGCCACTCATGAGCGCTGTGGGAGAGCTGACGCAGTTGGCGTCGCGGCGCCGCCAGAAGGGTGGTGTCAAGGAGAAGCACCCCGACAACAAGCCGGCGATGCTGTTCATGCTGCCGTGGTTGCTGGGGTTCCTCGGGATCACGCTGATCCCGATGATCGCCTCGTTCGCCCTGGCTTTCACCGATTACAGCTTGCTGGCTCCGCCGGAGTTCGTGGGGCTGGCGAACATCAAGGAGATGATCGGTGATTCGCGGTTGCACAACTCGCTGGTGGTCACGTTCATCTACGTGTTCGTCGGTACGCCTTTGCAGCTGCTGGCGGCGCTGCTGCTGGCGGTGGTGCTGAACCAGGGCATGAAGG
>NZ_JBHTDM010000030.1:0-56024 GCF_042666535.1 Brachybacterium sp. GCM10030252
CCGCTCCCACTGCTCGTCGGACAGGACCTGATGTCGAGTCGTCGCGGTAGCCATGCATACAGGCTCTCAAGTGAAACCGCCTCACATATAGGAGACACGCCCTAGGGATTCAGAGACCCGGCGTGGGTCTGTACGCCGCCCAAGCGGTGATCGCCCGGAGTGCCACGAGTCGTGCCTCTCGCGACGCATCGGTTTCCCGGATGACCACACGCAGGCGCCGCACGGGTAGCTCGCCGAAATCGGCGATCCACCGCCGCTTCCGGTTCCCCGCGACCCGAGACACCTCACGCCAGACATCTTCGACCAGCACCTCCACCCGCGCGTCCTGCACCAGCGTCGGCATCACCTCGGCGGCTGTCCGGTGATGGTGCAGATTGATCAGGTCCTCGTTCACGTCGTCATCGAAGATAGTCTCGAAGCTGCCGAAGTGCACCGGCTCCGCCCACGACAGCTCCAACCACGGCTCCGGATCCTCGCTGGTCGGCCCCGAGACCCACATGTTCGGCCCGCCGTACGGCCGCGCATAACCGCCGCGCACCTGCTCGGGCCGGAACGCGTCCGTCGGAGCGGACCCGCGGAAGCAGATGCCGCTGCCGTGGAGGGTCTCCTTCCAGGCCCGCCACTGTTCGGTGTACCGCTCGTGTTCAGGCATCACGCGATGGATCATCGTCACCGTGCCGGGCTCAACCCACGCCCCCTCGTGCACGGCCAACTCCCGGTTCGCGCGCAGGATCACGAAGCCGTTCCGCGCCGTCTCCGGTTTCCAAGACAGCGGCAGATGCACCCACGTACGGCCCGGTTCCACGGGCACGGTCACCTCTGCGATCTCGTCCGCCGGCAGATAGTTCTGCGGCGCGGACGTGGCGTGCAGGGAGGCCTGCAGCTCCGTCGACCCGGCCGCGTCGACCAGCACATCGATCCCGTCCAGTCGCGGATCCACCGGCAGCACCAGGCCCAGGTCATCCACGAGCGGAGCGAGTCCCGCGCTCTGGGTCGACGCCAGCGTCGTCTTGGTCGACGAGGCCCGCACCTCGGCCTGCAGAGCGAGGTCGGCCGGGTCGTCGTGCACCAGGCCCAGCACCGAGGCGTCGGCCCGCACCATCGCACGCCGCAGCTCCGTGACGTGCTCGTTCGCCAGTGCAGACGGCGTGACGTCCAGTTGCTGGGCGAGCGCGGCCCCGATCCCGGCGGCCTCGCCGAGCAAGGCGCAGGTCGCCATCACGCGTGTCGAGCCGAAAGCGACATGGCTGGCGCTGATGTTCCGCCCGGCCATCCACATATTCGTGACGTTCTTCGAGAACAGCATGCGCAGCGGGAGGTGGTAGTTCCCGTCGGGATGCCAGTGCTTGGAGCCGGGTTCGGTGGCGTAGACCCCGCCGGAGGGGTGGAGGTCGATGGACCAGCCGCCGTAACCGATGCGGTCCTCGAACTCCGTCTGGCCCAGCACGTCCTGTTGGGTGAGGATGTGCTCGCCCACAAAGCGACGGTACTCGCGTTTGCCGGGCACGGAGCCGACCCACTCCAGCGTGAGGTTCTCGGCGTCGAACTCGCCGGAGTTCTTGATGTAGTCCCACATGCCGTAGCAGACGGCCTGAAGTTCATCGCGGATCCGCTCATTGTCGTGCACAACGTCCAGCTCGCCGCCCCATTCGATCCACCAGAAGGCGCAGCCCTTCATGTTTTGGCGAATCACCCGGTGCTCCGGAATCCCGGCGGCGGCGACGTCCACGGCGAACTTCGGGGCCACGAACTTCGACGGCTCGCCCACATCCTTGGAGTAGAACAGGATCGTGCTGCCCAGCATGTTCTGGTCGGGCACCTCTGGCGCCCAGTACTCCCCGAACTGCGAGCGCGGTTCACGCCCAGTCATGTACTCGGCGCCGGCAAGGTAGCCGACGAGCCCATCGCCGGTGCAATCGATGAACGTCGGTGCCTGCAGCGTGATTTGTCGTTCGGAGCCACTCATCCAACCCCGCACGCTGCGGATGACGCGAGCATCCGTCGGGCCGTCCGCTTCGACCTCCGTGATGTCCGTATTCAGCAGCAGGGTGATGTTCTGCTCCGCCTGCACCTTCTCCAGAAGCAGCAGGTCCCAGTAGTACGGGTTGCCCTCGGGATTGCGGAACTGGTTCTCCACGAACAGCTCGCCCATGATGCCGGTCTCACGAGCGAACAGATGGATACCGTGGGCGGTGGCTCCACACACCCATACCCGCACCTCGCTCGAGGAATTCCCACCGAGCACGGGACGGTTCTGGGCGAGCACCACCTCCCGGCCCTGGCGGGCGGCGCCGATCGCGGCGCAGACACCGGCCAGCCCTCCGCCCAGTACGGCGATATCGGCGTAGATCGTCTCCTCGATCACGGGACGTCTCTCCTATCGGGGGGTGGTTCAAACTGGTCAGGGTGCGAAGGGGTCATGGTTGTTCCCGGTCGCCCAGGGTGCCGTCATCGATGAATCGCATCGACTCGTCGGCAGAGCGGCGCTGAGCGACCAGCACCCACAGCAGGCTGGTGACGAGGGTGTCGCTTGCGCGCCCGGAGTAGTAGTGGGTCCAGACCTTTCCGTTACGGATCCCGCTGAAGATGCTGATGTCGGCGCCCTGATCGATGGACGACTCCGGTGCGCCGTGGATGCCCACCGTGGTCGCACCCATGGCACGCGCCTCGTGAAGGAGACGGGCACTCACGTCGTCCCGCCCGGATCGGTTGAGCACCACGACTACGTCTTTGTCCGTGAGCGTGTTGCACACCGCGTGAAGGGTGACGGGCCCGCTGTCGAGGAACCAGGCAGCCACCCCGATCCGCTGCAGGCGCATGTGTAGCTCGCGCAGTGCCACCGAGTCCCCCCACTCGCCGTATAGATGGACACGCTCCGCTCGTGCGATCACATAGGCGGCCCTCTCGAGACTACTGACATCGATGCTGGCGGCGGCGTCCCGCAGGGCACGGGCTGCGGTGCCGGCCAAGATGTCGAGCACGTCGGCAGGGGAGTCGTCGGGGGTAATCTCGCTGCCGATGTCGCGCTCCCACCCGGATTGCACATTACGCCCGTTCTCCAGGGCGATCGCGGAGCGAAATGCCGGGAACCCGGAGTAACCCAGTCGGGTCGCGAGGCGGGACACCGATGCCGGAGCGGCCCCGGCGCGTGTTGCGAGCGCCGTGATGCTCGATGAGCCCGCACTGAGGGGGTCGGCGAGGATCTCCTCCGCCACGCGGCGCATGGTGATATTGAGATCTGGGAGCACCTCGCGAACGGCCTGCAGTGCGGGCCGAGGGGAGGCATCATTCGCAGGGGTCATGGTAGCTCTCAGGTATAGAACAGCTGGGCAGACGCAACGGTGTCACTGTCGCTGATGACTCTGATCCAGTGCGCACTGAACCCGGTGGGGAAGACGTGGGTGACGAGCTCGCGCGGAGCCACATCGAGGCGCTTGGTTCGCATGAAGGATCCATCGCCATGGATGTCGACCTCGATGTCGAACTGTGCGGTGGCCTCGCCATGGTTCTCCACATGAAGGCACTTGTTGTCGAAACCGGTCATCAAGTACGGGTCCGACGGCTCTCCGGCGCGCACACCTCTACGCCACCACGGCCCTCCCCAGCCGGCAGGCTTGCCAAAGCCCCAGAGATCGTCCGTCTTCCCGAACCAGAGGCCGGACTGCGGCTCTGCGGTGGTGACATTCTTGCCGTGGCTGGGGGAGGCATTGTCTGCGCCCAACACGAGCATGCCCTTCCACGAGCAGAAGTCGCCGAGCACCCATAGGTGGGTGGAGATCGGCCGCAGCCCCCAGATCCTGCCCCCATAGGCCCAGGGCGAGAGCTCGTAGAACATGCCGTGGTGGTCCACGAGGAGACGCTCGTGCTCGGTCTCGCGGATGCGGGGCCACTCCGTCTGCCACTTGTGGTCGAAGGTGTGGGACGCCTTCGGGAGACGATAACGAGTCCACGTGCTGTTGCGCGCGGTGTATACCTCGAGGATCGCGGATGCTTCATCCCATCCGGTGGCGAAGATGGTGTCGGTGAAGTCGCCGCGTCCGCTGATGGCTGTGTAGGGCTTTCGTGCGATGATCCGCCATGTCGATCCGTCGTACTCTGCGAGCCGGCCTCGGCTCTGTCTGCCGGCCCAGTCGTCCTCGCCGTATTCGTTCGAGCAGATGACCAGTCGTCCGTGCGCGGTGTAGCAGTCTTTGTAGTGGACCTTCATCTCTCCGTCGGTGCCGAGTTCCTCGTTGAGGTCGAATAACTCTCTCGCCTGGCGAGTGGTGACATCGAGCTCGTAGACCAGGCCCTCCATCGTCAGCACGTACACATGGGTCTCGGGGCGGGTCAGATGCCGCGCGGTCCCACACAGGCGATGCCCTGCGAGCTCGTCGACGGTATGCACAGTGTGGTCTGGTTCGATCACGTGCGGGCCGATCACCAGCATTCCGGTCTCGAAGTGCACAAAACGGTTGGTGAAGGTGCCGTCCACCCCGATCGCTTCCGGGACTTTCTCCATCGAGAAGTCGTCCTCGATGCGGCGGAGACTCACTCCCGCTCCCGACTCTGCGCGGTGCGAGTTGTAGTTCTGGACATACAGGGCGCCGTTGTAGGGCATCAGCGCTCCGACTCCGAGCTCGCTGCGCGGCGGGCCGAAGTCGCCGATCTGTGCGAGACCGGGGGCGACGCCCGAGACGGTGGAGAGAGTGGTCATCTGAAGGGTCTCCTGAGGGTGGTGGGGTACGGAGTATCTGGCGGCGTCGGCGTCACTTCAGAGCGCTCTCGGTCAGGGCCTGCACGAAGCGGCGTTGGAAGATCAGGAAAACTACGAGGATCGGGATGATCGAGATGACTGCGGCTGCCATCGAGATGCCCGGGATGATCGCCCCGGTCTCGTCGGTGAAGTTGGTCAATGCCAAGGGCAGCGTGTAGTTCTCGGGCGTGGAGAGGAAGACCAGAGGCGTCTCGTAGTCGTTCCACGACCACACGAAGGTGAGGATCGCGAGCGCGCTGACCATGGGCATGGCGCCGGGTAGGTAGATGCGGAAGAAGATCTGCAGCTCGTTTGCGCCATCGATGCGGGCCGCCTCCGCGAACTCGCCGGGCTGGCTCACGAAGAACTGGCGCATGAGGAAGGTGCCCAAGACGGTGAACATGCCAGGAAGGATCAGTGCCCACAGTGAGTCGTAAAGCCCCAGTTGTTGGAAGTATACGAAGCGTGGAACCAAGAGCAGCTGCGCCGGTATCAGCGACGTCGCGAGGTAGGCGATGAACACGAGGTTTCGCCCCCGGAACCGAAGCTTCGCGAAGGCATATCCGGCCAGGGTGGCCGTGGCGAGCTCTCCGACCACGCGGAACAGTGCCACGAAGACGGAGTTGCCGAACGCCGGCAGTATCGACCCTTCTCCGAACAGCACTTCGGAGTAGTTCTCCCAGCGGAAGTCCTCGGGGATCCAACGCATCGGAACGGAGAACGCCTCGGCGTCGGGCTTCAAGGAGGTGGAGATCATCCATGCGAACGGCAGCAGGAACAGCACAGCCAGCAGCCACAGGGGGACGCCCCAGGCCCAGCGACGCACGCGCCGCCTACGTCGGTGCAGAGCCTGGCGTGAGGCGATGTCCGAGCGAGCCCCTTCTACTCCGCTGTTCGAGGTCGGGCCGGTGAGGTTCGGTTGCAGGGTGTCAGTCATGGAGGGCCTTGCCTCTCTGTGCTCGCCACATCCCGAGCATCAGTGCGAAGATTCCGAGGAACGTCACCAGGCCCACGGCGGAGGCGTAGCCGAACCGGTAGAACTGGAAGCTGGTCTGGTACATGTAGAACGAGAGCGTCGTGGTCGAGGCGCCCGGGCCCCCGTTGGTGATCAGCGCGATCATCCCGAAGCTCTGCGAAATGCCCACGAACAGGGTGATGAGCAGGAAGATCGAGGCCGGAAGCAGCGCTGGCCACGTGATGGACCGGAACATCGTCCAGCGACCCGCGCCGTCGATCCGCGCGGCTTCGTACAGTTGCTCCGGGGCGTCCTGGAGGGCCGAAAGGTAGATCAGGCACGCGTATCCGGCCTGCGCCCAGATCGTCACCAGGATCAGAGCCGGCAGCGCCCACCGAGAGCTGGCGAACCAGCCGGGCAGCGACTCCGCTCCGAAGGTTCCCAGGAACTGGTTCAGCAGCCCGGCAGAGGGATCCAGGAGCATCATCCAGGTCATCCCGATGGCCACGATGTTGACGATGTAGGGAATGAAGAAGCAGGCCCGGAGGAGCCCGCGCCCTGGCAGGTCCCGGTTGAGGGCCATCGCCAGCAACAGGCCCACTGCCAGGGTCAGCGGCACAGCCACGCCGGCGTAGATCACGGTGATCAATAGGCTGCGCCAGAATGTCGGATCCTGCAGGACGAAGAGGAAGTTGTCGAGACCGACGAACTCGATCCCCTCGAACCCGGACACCAGGTTCCACTCGGTGAAGGACAACAGAATCACCGACACCAACGGCACGAAGGTGAACAGCAGCACCCCGAGCAGATTGGGCGCGACGAAGAGCCAGCCGACGAAAGGCTTCGGATCCGAGGGTGCGCGCCCGGAATAGCGCGTACGTGCAGGGGCAGAAGCGGGAGCTGGGGTGGTGGTCATCTCAGTCCTCCCGGAAGCGCTCTATGAGCGCGTCGGCATCGGCATGGATCGTCGTGATCGCCCGCTCGGGCGTCCGTTCGAGCAGCCAGCAGACGTCGCGCTGCTGCTCGTAGGTGTGGGTGATCTCAGCAACCGCGGTGAGGTTGGTATCCGTGAGCAGCTTCGGGCCGTTGTCGAAGAGGGTGTGCCGGAAGGACGCCACGTCGAAGTAGGACTCCATGTCCTCTCCGAGGATGCCCTCGAGCTGGATGCCGGGGTCGACGTTGTCGAGGGCAGGGATCTTGCCTCCGGGGGCCATGTCCGCAGCGCCTTCGAGGAGCCAGAACTTCACGAACTCCCGGGCAATCTCCTGCTTGGGGCTCTTGGCGTTGATCTGGATGTGGTTGCCGTAGACGCCGCTGTTCCAGCCCGCCCCATCGATGGTAGGCATCGGCGCGCAGCTGGTGAGGAAGTCGTGCGGATAGTTCTCGGGATCATTGAGATAGCGCAGGCTGAAGGGCGCTGTTCCCCAGACGGCGAAGTCACCGGCGATGAAATTGTTCTGCTGGTATGCCTCGATCTGGCGAGCCAAGACCTGCGACCAGGGAAAGATCTGACCCTCACGGATCATCTGAGCGGTGAGGTCGAAGTGGCGAAGGAACGCCGGGTGTTCGAAGTTCGAGCCACCGTCCTCGGTGTACCAGTAGTTGGGGCCGAGTTCGATGCGGGGAAGGTCGGGCAGCTTGTAGGTCCCGTACCGCTCGGGGCCGGCCAGCTCGCGGACTGCCTCCAGATATTCGTCGAGCTTCCAGGCTTCTGGGAGAGAGATGCCCGCCTCGTCGCGCATCGACTCGTTCAGCAGTAGGAAGTTCGGCTCCTTCGTGGTCGCCAGTGCGGTGATGGCCTCGCCGTCGAACAGGGCCTTCGGCTCGTTCGTATCCAGAAAGGGCTCGAACTCGGGCGTTGAGCGAACCAGGTCGCTGACATCGGAAGCCATCCCTGACCCTGACCGCATGGCCAGATTCGCGGGGTCGTACGTGAAGAACACATCGATATCGACGCCGCCTTGGAGGGCGGTGTTGAGCTTGAGGTTGCCTCGGTCATCGTTGACGAACCGCGTGTAGGTGACGTGCTGGTCGGGATGCTTCTCCATGAAGTGGTCCACGAGGGTCTGGGGGCCGCTCTCGGGCGGAACTCCTCCCCAGACGCGGAGCGTGTTCAGGTCCTTCGAGGTGTCTTCGGAGGCGCAACCGGCGAGCGTGGCCGCGGCTGCGGCTCCGGCGAGCCCGGCGAAACTGCGTCGGCGTATGGGGGTCAGGAGCGGCGATCGGTTGCTCGGGGGTGGGGCGGAAGCACTCTGCATTCGTGGTCCTCCGACGCTTCGTTGCGTACAGGGTGAACGTGCTGTGGTGAACAAGATTCACAGAAATAGGGTGGAGCGTCAAGTTCCACTGTAAAGAATGTGCATGGCGGAGCAGGGCGTGCGACCCGCTCCCATGGACCCCCTTCCTAGGTTGTCGGATATCTGATAACTTCCGTCCATGGCACACGTCACCCGTCGGTTCGAGACCCTGCAGCACGAGCTGCTGGAACTCATCCAGCACCTGGGTCTCAAGCCCCACGACGCCCTCCCGTCCGAAGGTGAACTCGCAGAACAGCTTGGCGCCAGCCGGGCCACGCTGCGGGAGGCGACGCGTGCGCTGCAGTCACAAGGGGTGCTCGAGGCGCATCAGGGACGTGGACTGTTCCTGCGTTCCTTCTCCGTGGAGCCGGTGATCTCGCGACTCCCGTATCAGCTGATCGACTCCGGTGCCGACCTCGACGAACTGCTCGTGGCCCGCGCCGCCCTGGAGCGCGGATTGATCCGCGAAGTCGCGGAGCGCATCAGCGAGGAACAGCTCGCGCGGCTCGACGAGATCGTCGCGGAGATGCACGTGCTCGAGTCGAAGGGGCTCGCCTTCCCCGAACAAGATCGCGAGTTCCACCGCTGCCTGTACGTCGACCTCCGCAACCGCGTGATCGATGGAACGCTCGAAGCGTTCTGGCAGCTGATGGACAAGATGCGGGACCAGCTCCCCGCCCTGCGGTACGACGACCTGGCCGATCGCCACGCCGCCATCGTCGCCGCGCTGCGGAACCCACAGCATCACGACCCGATCGTCGCGCTCGACGACCACTTCATCGACATCCGACAGCGCGCCGACTCCCTGGTCGAGCGTCGTCCCGTTGACCACCAGGAGAGCTGAACCATGACATCCCTGAACATCCTGGACCGCGCGGACGGGATCGTCGCCGCCCTGCTGACCCCCTACCGCCCCGACGGGACCGTCGCCGTCGACGTCCTCCAGCAGCACACCAGTCAACTGGTGGAGGCAGGCATCGACGGGCTGTACGTGTGCGGATCCACCGGCGACGGCGTCGCGCTGGACGAGGAGAGTCGCGTGCTGTGCACTCGCGCCGTGGTCGCTGCGGTGGACGGCGAGGTTCCGGTCATCGCGCATGTCGGGACGAACTCCACCGAGCTGACCCTGCAGCTGGCCGACCGCTCCGTAGCGGCGGGCGCGGACGCCATCTCCTCGATCCTGCCGTCGATCCCCTTGACCGAGACCGAGGTCCGGGCCTATTTCCTGGATCTGATCCGTGACGCGCCCGCACCGCTAATCGCCTACAACTTTCCGGCCCGCTCCGGGGTCCGGCTCTCGCAGGAACTCCTGGCTGAGCTCGTCGAGCAGCCCAATCTGCACGGGCTGAAGAACACCTCCGGTGACGTCTTCGAGATGTCCGCGTTCACGCGGCTGCGTGATGGGAACTTTCGCGTATGGAACGGACACGACGAGGTGATCTACGCCGGATTGTCTGTCGGCGCCTGCGGAGCCATCGGCAGCACGTTCAACGCCTTCCCCACGCTCTACCTGGACCTGCTACGGCACTACCGCGACGGCGACCACGACGCGGCCATGGCCGTGCAGCGCCAAGTCGAGGACCTCGTGCGAGTGCTCGCGGCGTACGGCGTGATGCCCGCTCTCCGAGCCATCCTCGACTCCCGGGGCCTGGACATGGGGGCGAGCCGTCGCCCCTTGCTCGATCTCGACGACGCCACCCGGCGCCGACTCCTCGAGGACATCGCCGCCCTCGACCTGACCGCCTGAACCTCCAATCGCTTCACCACCCCGTCACCTTGGCTACGAAGGAGTCGTCATGTTGCAGCGCTACACACCCCTTACCCGGCGTACCGCACTGATGGGAGGAGCAGGTCTCACGGCGGCAGCCCTCGCGGCCTGCACCCCCGGCGGAACCCCCGAGACCGAAGATTCCGGAGCGAGTGATGGCGGCGGATCCGGCGCCATCACGTTCTGGCACTACTACGGGGGAGTCGCGACCGCTCCCATCGAGGCGCTGGTCAAGCGGTACACCGACGAGACTGGCACCGAGGTCGATATCCGCCATGTCCCGTTCGGTGACTTCAATCGGACCCTCCTCCAGGCCGCCACCGGCGGCGGCCTTCCCGATATCGCTCTCGTCAACGCCTTCGACACGGCGCTGTTCGCAGGCTCGGACATCCTCATGGACCTCAGCGATCGGGTCGCCGAGTGGGGAGAACAGGACTCGTACTTCGCCGGCCCGTGGGACACCACCCAGGTGGACGGGGCGACCTTCGGCATTCCCCACGTGGCGGATACCTACGCACTGTGGACGAACACGGCTGCGCTGGACGAGGCCGGGGCGCAGGCCCCCACGACCTGGGACGAGACAGAAACCGCGGCTATCGACGCTGCCGGAGAGGGCAGCTACGGCCTGGCGTACTGCGGCAGGAACGGCGTCGAGGGCGCCACCGCCTGGCTGCTGCGGTTCCTGGCCGCCGGCGGCGACATCACCGATTTCACGGGCGCCGCCGGGACCGCCGCCATGGACTCATTCCTGCGGATGCTCGAGGAAGGGGGCGTGTCCGAAGGCGTTCTGACCTGGACGGAGGACGACGTCTACGCACAGTTCCGAACGGAGACCGCCGCGATGATGATCAACTCCGCGTCCTATCTGACCTCGCTTGCCGACGAAGCACCAGACCTCGAGGTGGAGATCCTCCCGATGCCGGCCGACGAGACCTCGGTGTCGTGGCTTTCTGCCGAGAACCTCACGATCTCCAGCACCGCGAGCGACCCCGATGCCGCCTGGGATCTGATCACGTGGATGCAGCGGCCCGAGGTCATGAACGAGTACCTGCCCGAGCGCAACAAACTTCCGGTGCGTACGGACACTGCCGAGGATGAGCAGTGGCAGGACCCGGTCAAGAAGGTGTTCGTCGACCAGCTCGAGATCGCCTGGGCGCCCGAGGAGAGCGTCTCGCCGGCCTCGGCCGAGATCTTCACTGCAGTCCAACTGGCCCTGCAGTCCGTCCTCAGCGGATCCTCGAGCATCGATGACGCCCTGGCCACGCTGCAGTCGTCGACCGACGAGGCACTGCAGCAGTGACACAGGAACCTGGCGCCATCTACTGGTGCGCAGGGTATGCGCCCGAGAGCACAACCCGTCATCACGTCGAAGGAGCTCGATGATGACCACGACGCGCAGTGCGCCTGCAGCAAGGGCCACGGCACATCGACCGTCCCGGGGCGGTCGGGGAGCAAGACGTGCACAGAGCCTCGGGAAGTATCTCTTCATCCTCCCCGCGGTCCTCTTCGTCGTCGCCACGACCGTCTATCCGTTGGTGTACAACGTGAATCTCGGCTTCTACGACGCCCCCATCCAGAAGTTCTTGGGCGGGACCGTTCAGTGGGTCGGTGTGAGCCAGTACGTACAGGCGCTCACGGACCCAGAGATCTGGACCAGTCTCGTCACATCCCTGGTGTACACGATGTCGACGATCGTTCTCATGCTCACGATCGGGACGGCGTTCGCGCTTCTCTTCAACAAGCAGTTCCCGGGCAACAAGTTGCTGCGCTCGGTGCTTTTCCTGCCATACATATTGCCCTCGGTGGTAGCGGCGAACGTCTGGCGGTGGATGCTCGATGGCACCAGTGGTCTGGTCAACTACGTTCTCACCACCCTGCGGATCATCCCCGAGCCTGTGTTCTGGCTGGGCAGCCCTACACTCGCGCTGCCGGCGGTCACCTTGGCGACAGCCTGGTCGATGGTGCCCTTCGCCATGCTGCTGATCATCGCCGGCCTTCAGAACATCCCGCGCACGACGTACGAGGCGGCGGAGCTCGACGGTGCAAGCCGGTGGGCCACCTTCTGGTTCATCACGGTTCCTCTGCTGCGGCCCGTGCTGTCCGTCGTGGCGCTGCTCGGGTTCATCTACACCTTCAAGACCTTCGACACGATCTTCATCCTGACCCGTGGCGGCCCGGGAGACGCCACCACCGTGCTGCCGATCCTCGCGTACAACGAAGCCTTCGTGAACTTCGACCTGGGCGCGGGAGCAACCGTGAACACACTGCTTCTGGTGGTACCCATGCTCCTTGCCGTCGTTTATTTCCGTTCCACTCGGAGAGAGGGCTGAGCACCATGAAGAAGACCACGGCGCTGACCGTGGCAGCCGTTGCGCTGGTCATCGTCTACCTCATCCCCGTCTACTGGATGGTGGCGACCTCGTTGAAGCTGCCCTCGGACGTCTTCGATGCGCCACCGGACATCGTGCCGTCGCCGGCGACCCTGCAGGCGTACCTCGATACGGTGGTCTCGGACCCGGCCATCTGGCAGGGCCTGAGGTCGAGCACCATCATCACCTTGCCCACGCTCTTGCTGACCCTCGTGCTGGGGACGCCGGCGGCGTACGGGCTTGCGAAGTTCCGCTTCCGGGTCACCGGCGCCGTGCTGTTCCTGCTGCTCGCGGCGCAGATGCTGCCGACGATCAGCCTGGCTCTGCCTATGTTCGCGATCTTCAGCCAGTACGGACTGGTGGATACGTACACCGGCCTCATCATCGCCAACGTCTCCGTGACTCTCCCGTTCGCCGTCGTGCTGCTGCGTCCGTACATGGGGGCGATTCCCGGAGACCTGCTCGAAGCCGCGAGGCTCGACGGCTGCACCGTCTTCGGGGCGTTCCGCCGCGTGGGACTGCCACTGGTGCGGCCGGGACTGGTCATGGTCGCCACCCTCACCTTCGTGATGACCTGGGGCGAGTTCGTCTTCGGCCTCACCCTCGCCACCAGCGACGACAAGCAGCCGATCACCGTGGTCCTGAACAGGTTCATCGCGAGCTTCGGCACCCAGTGGACCAATCTGATGGCCGTCTCCACCGTCATCGCGATCCCGATCATCGTGGTGTTCATCCTTCTCCAGAAGCACGTCGTGGCCGGGCTCACCGAGGGAGGGCTGAAGGATTGAAAGCGGCCCGGGGCGCGCCCCGGGGTACGACCGGATCCGCCGCCCGAGGCTCCAGCATTGACGCCGAGCGCATGAAAGGTCACCGATGGCAACTCCCCAGCAACGACCGAACGTGCTGGTCGTCATGAGCGACCAGCAGCAAGCAGGGACTGTGGACCCGACCGGGCCGTGCCGGACCCCGCACCTGACGGAACTGGCCGAACGCGGTGCTCGATTGACACGGTGCTATACGCCCAGCCCCATCTGCTCACCAGCCCGGGCCAGTTTCATGACCGGTTTGCTGCCCCACCAGCACGGGATGGTCGACGTCTATCACGCCGTGCCGACCTTCCGCGCGGATCTCGTGGACGGGCTCCCGATGTGGAGCAACCGTCTTGCGGACGCTGGATACAGGGTCGGATACTTCGGCAAATGGCATGTCGAGCGCAGCGGCGAGATGGAGCGCTTCGGATTCACCGAGGACGGCGCGTACTTCGAGCCGGAGGCCGAGTACTACGCGTACCGGCGCAGCTTAGGCCTGGCCGACAAGCCGGTCCTCTCGGAGCCGACGCGCACGGTCGCTCAGCCGGGCTACCGTGATCTGCTGCTCTACGGCGTGACCGAGGAGCCGGTGGAGAGCACCCTCGAGCACTTCACCGTCTCCCGAGCCCTGTCCTTCCTCGAATCCGCGATGGAGAAGGACGAACCCTGGGCAGTCATGGTCAGTACGAAAGCGCCACACGAGCCGTACGTGGCCCCTTCGGCGTACGTCGATCGGTATGACCCGGCCTCGCTGCCATTGCCGGACAGCTTCGAGGACGATCTCGCCGACCGACCGGCGATCTACCGTCGTCAGCAGAGCGTCTGGGCCGACGTCTCGCCGGACGAGTTCCGGAACGCGATGGCGTGCTATTACGCGCTCTGCTCCATGGTCGACGACCAGGTAGGTCGACTCCTGGAACGCATCGAGGCGGCCGGCCAGCTGGAGGACACGATCGTCGTCTACACGACCGATCACGGCGACCTCATGGGGGCGCACCGGCTGCTGCTCAAAGGCGTGCCCGGCTTCGAGGAGGTCTACCGCGTGCCGATGATCGTCTCGTGGCCGGCAATGATCCCGCCCGGACAGGTCATCGACGATCTGACCCAATCCCACGACATCGCCGAGACGATCGCTCAGCTGACCGGCCACGGCCTCGGCGGTCACGCCGTCGACCTGCTGCCGCAGCTGATGGGCGAAAGCGGCCCGCCGCGGCAGACCGCGTTCGCCGAGTTCCACGGACAGCGGTTCTCCTACACCCAGCGGATCGTGTGGGAAGGGCGGTACAAGTACGTCTTCAACGCCTTCGACTTCGACGAGCTGTATGACCTGGAGGCGGATCCTGGTGAACGAGTCAATCTGGTCCGCGACCCCGACCATGCCGATATGCTGCGTGCCATGGTGGCCCGCATGTGGCAGATCGCGGAAGAGACCGGCGACTACACGGTGACCGGCGCCCAGGACGGCACGTATCGCTATCTGCCCGTCGGGCCGCTGGGATAAGAATCAGGGGCGCAGCCGCTCACCCTGCGCTCTCTCGCTCACCCGTCCAACGCACTCCTGCTGTCAGGGAGCACGGTGTCCCTCGCCGAGCCCGGCGCCCTCGGGCTCGCAGACGCCTCGACCGTCCTCGGCGGGATCCCGTCGCCCCGGGTCGACAACTGCGGCCGGCTCGCGCGGTGCAGGTCTGTCGGAGGCAGACCACGCAGCGTCGCTCACGCGGCTCGGTAGGCGCCGTTGCGCACCCCGAGCCCGCTCATAGGTGCACTCCAGTGCTACTGTGAGCACCCCCGAGGACCGTCGTACCTCGCGAATACTCGGGGTCGAAGGAGACGATCGTGGACATCGGGCCGCTCTCGAACGTGCAGCTTGCGCACGCCGCGCGGGAGCACTACGTCCAAGGGAAGTCCCGGGTGAAGATCGCCGAGGAGACCGGGCTGAGCCGCTTCAAGGTCGGGAGGATGCTCGAGGAGGCCGTCGCCCGCGGGATCATCCGCTTCGAGATCGTCAGCACCCCAGGTGTGGACCTCGATCTGTCGATGCAGCTCAAGCAGCGGTACGGCCTTCAGCACGCGATTGCCGTCGAGCTCCCGGTGGATACCGACGCGGAGGCCCAGATGTCACTCGGCACGTTCGCTGCCGATCTGATCGACGATCTCGTCGGTCCGGAGGACATCCTCGGGCTCACCTCGGGCCGCACCCTGAACGTCATGGCGCGCCAGGTGAGCAGCCTGCCCTGCCGGGCGGTGGTCCAGCTCGCCGGCGTCGCCGGCCCCATCCAGGAGAGCGGGCTGGAAGTGATCCGCCGTCTGGCGAACCTTCCCGATGTCCAGCCCTGGCCGATCTACGCCTCCATGGTCATGAGCGATGCCCAGACCGCCCGCGGCGTGCTGCGCCAGCCGGGGATCCGCTCGGCCGTGGAGATGTTCGACGAGGTGACCGTGGCGCTGTGCGCCATCGGCTCGTGGGCCCCGCCGAACTCCCTGATGATGGTCAACCCGGCGATCGCCGACGAGGATCGAGCGCGGTTGCTGCGCCAGGGGGTCGTCGCCGAGATCGCAGCGACCGCGCTCACCGACAAGGGGCAGGCGGTCCATGATCTCGATGACCGCTGCATCGCGATCCGCGAGGACCAGCTGCGGGCGGTCCGCTCCCGGATCGGCGTGGCCGGCGGACCGTCGAAGACGAGGGCCATCCGCGCCGTGCTTGCCTCGGGGCTGCTCACGGGGATCGTGACAGACGCCTTCACGGCAGGCCGCCTGCTGGCGGGGTGAGTATGGGCTCCCGTCGCGTCGCCGGAGTGGACTCCTCGACCCAGAGCACCAAGGTGGTGGTCGTGGATGCGGGCAGCGGCGAGCTCGTCCATTCCGCCGCGGCGCGTCACCCGGAGGTCTCCGAGGTGTGGCCGCAGCGGTGGTGGGAAGCGCTCGGGGAGGCAGGGGGCCGTTCGATCACCGGGGCGCGCGCCCTCAGCATCACGTCCCAGCAGCACACCACTATCCTCCTCGACCGCCGGAACGAGGTGCTGCGGCCGGCGATCTTGTGGAACGACCTGCGCGCCATGGCCTCCGGCGCCGATCTCGTCCGGGAGCTGGGTCCGGACCGCTGGCTGCGCTCGCCCGGTCTGCTGCCGGACTCCGCGCATCCGGTGAGCAAGCTGCGCTGGTTGCGCGAGCACGAGCCGGAGACCGCCGCGCAGGTGGAGACCGTGCTGCTCCCGCACGACTGGCTGACCTGGTCGTTGCTCGGCAGGGTGGCGCCGCCCTCGACGGACCGTTCCGACGCCTCCTCCACCGGATACTGGTCCATCGCCGGCAGCGACTATGACGACGCCCTCCTCCGGCACAGCTTCGGCAGGGCCGTGCGCACCCCCGAGGTGCTTCCCCCGGACGCCCCCGCCGGGGCGAGCGCGCAGGGGCTGCTCATCGGGGCCGGATGCGGCGACAACGCCGCGACGCATCTGGCGCTGGCGACCGATGTCGGGGACATGGTCATCTCCGTGGGGACGAGCGCGACCGTCTCGATGCGCACCACCAGCCCGGTCCTCGACCCGACCGGCCGGGTCGACACCATGGCCGATGCGCGCTCCGGCGCCATCCCCATCATCGCGATGCTCAACGGCGCCCGGGTCCTGGTCGCGACGGCGAGCATGCTCGGTATCACCCCGGCCCGGCTGGACAAGCTGGCAGCCGGCGCCGAGCCGACGGCCGGGGGCGCCGTGATGCTGCCCTACCTCGATGGCGAGCGGAACCCTCCGCGGCAGGAGGGGCGCGGCGCGCTGCTGGGGCTCTCCCGCCCGGCGCTCACGCCGGAGATGATCGCCCGAGCCGCCGTGCTCGGCCTGGCCTGCGCGATCGCCGATGCCGCCGACGCCCTCGCGCGGGCCGCCGGCGAGCCGCGGCGGATCCTCCTCGTCGGCGGCGGGGCGAAATCGCGCGCTCTGCGACAGGCGCTCGTCGACCTGACAGGGCGGACGATCCATACGGCTCCGGATCGGGAGCATGCCGCGTTCGGAGCGGCCCGGCAGGCGGCGTGGGTGCTGACCGGCACGCTGCCGCACTGGCCCCTCGGTCTCTCGCCGCATCACCCCAGCGCGGGCAGCGGGGCCTGGGCCGTCGACGTCCGGGCCGCGCACCGAGCCGCCGGGCTCGGACGCCCGGCCGGGCCCGCTGCGGACTCCAGCTGAGCCGGTTGGAGCTTCGGCCGTTCGAACAGGGCGCGCTGCGAACCCCGCCTGATCCCGGGGCCCAGCCGGTGGCTGTCCGAACAGGGCGCGCCGCGAGCCCCGCCTGATCCCGGCGGCCCAGCCGGTGGCTTTCCGAACAGAGTTCCCGCCGCCGTCGAGCACGGCTCGGGGTGACGAATCCCCCTGCTCGCTTGAGCGCCATCTGGCGCGCCCGTCCGCCCTGCTCATGTGAGCACGGGTGCTTGCAGACTGAAATCGATCAGCTCTACGGTGAACTCGTCGCAGCCGGTGCGGCCTCGAGCGAAGGAGCTGAGCGTGTCGCAGACGCAGACGGATACCGAGGCAGGCGTCGCGATGCTGCGATGCGAGGGGATCGAGATGTCCTTCGGTGGCATCCCGGTCCTGAAAGGCATCGATCTGCACCTCGAGCCGGGCAGCGTGACCGCGCTGGCCGGGGAGAACGGGGCGGGCAAATCAACCCTCATGAAGATCGCCTCCGGTCAGTACACGCCCGACGCAGGATCCGTGACGGTGCGCGGCCGGGCGCTGACCCCGGGCAGCACCCGGGCCGCCAACGACCTCGGGGTGGCGATCGTTCCGCAGGAGCTCGCCTCGATCCCTGAGCTGACGGTCTACGAGAACCTCTACATCGGCCGCGAGGAGCGCAACGCACTCGGTCTGCTGGACCGTCGCGCCATGATCGCCGGCGCCCAGGAGGCGCTCGCAGATTTCGGGATCGAGCTCGACCCCACCGTCCGGATGGGCCCGCTGCCCGTCGGCGTGCGTCAGATCGTCGAGATCATCAAGGCCAGCAGCCGCGGCGCCCGAGTGCTGCTGCTGGACGAGCCCACCAGTGCGATCGCCGAGCGTGAGGTCGCGCAGCTGGAGACGGTCGTGCGCAGCTGCCGCGATCGCGGCGTGGCCATCCTCTTCACCACCCACAAGATGGAGGAGATGCGCAGCATGGCCGATCGCGTGATCGTGCTGCGCGACGGCCGGCTCATCGCCGATTCCGCGATCGGACGGATCACAGACGACGAGATCGTCACCGCCATGATCGGGCGCGAGCTGGAGAACCTCTTCCCCGCCCGCCCGGAGCACACGACCGAGCCCGTCCTCGAGGTCCGTGACCTTGCGGTGGAGCCCGAGACCGCTCCGATCTCCGTGACGGTCCGTCGCGGGGAGATCCTGGGCCTGGCCGGGCTCGTCGGGGCCGGCCGGACCGAGCTGATCGAATGCCTCTACGGCTCGCGTCGGCCCGCCGGCGGCCGGGTGAGCATCGCCGGGCGTGTGCTGCGCCCCGGCAGTCCGCGCCACTCCATCGCCCGCAACGTGGCGATCGTCCCCGAGGACAGGAAGGGCGCCGGCGCGGTGCTCTCCATGAGCGTCGTCGACAACGCCACCCTGCCCCGCATCGCCGCGTTCTCCAGGTTCGGCGTGCTCTCCGAGAGCCGCCGGCGCACCACGATCGAATCCGCGATGCAGTCGGTGCGGCTGAAGTCCGCGGGCCTCGGCCAGAGCATGGAGCACCTCTCCGGCGGCAACCAGCAGAAGGTCGTCCTCGGCCGATGGCTGACGGGCACCGTCGATGTGCTCCTGCTGGATGAGCCCACGCGCGGTGTCGACGTCGGAGCGCGCAGCGAGATCTACCGCATCATCGTCGATCTCGCCTCGCAGGGCATGGCGGTCGTCATGGCCTCCAGCGACATGCCCGAGATCCTCGCACTCTCGCACCGCGCACTGGTCATGCGCGGCCTGGCCGTGGCCGGCGAGCTCTCCCGGGAGCAGCTGGACGCCCCCGGCGTGCAGGAGACCATCTTCCGCCTCGCCTCCGGTCTCGAGGACTCCTCGGATTCGGGCGCACCGTCCACCGATCTCACCTCCCACCAGGAGAACCTCCAGTGACTCACGACACCGCGACCACGACCTCAGTCTCTCCGTCCGGCAGGTGGGCGACCATCGTGCGCGACTTCCTCATCCGCCACATCATGATCGTGGTGATGCTGGGGATCGTGGCGTTCTTCGCCTATCGCAGCGCGCGGTTCGCCACCCCGGACAACCTGCTGACGATCCTCGTCGCAGCGGCCCCGTTCGCCCTCATCGCCCTCGGGCAGACCTTGGTGATCCTCACCGGCGGCATCGACCTCTCCGTCGGCAGCGTCATCGCCGCCAGCGCCATGGCCGCCGCCTGGACCGCCAAGGCCTTCGGTGACAACCCGATCCTCCCGCTGCTGGCGGCCGTGTTCGCGGGGCTGCTGGCCGGTGCCGCCAACGGGGTGGTCGTCGCCTGGTTGAACGTCCCGCCCTTCATCGTCACCCTCGGCATGCTCACCCTCGCCTCCGGCGTCGCCTACGTCATCGGCGGGGGTGCCCCGATCAACGGCCTCCCGGCCTCGTTCGGGATGTGGGCGAACACGGGCATCGGCGGGCTGACGGTTCCCGTGATCCTGATGATCGCAGCGATCGTCGGCTTCGCCCTGCTCATGCGCCGCACCACCTATGGCCTGCGGGTCTACGCGATCGGCGGCAACCGGCTGGCCGCCGAGATCGCCGGGGTGCGCTCGCGCGGGATCCTCTTCAGCGTCTACGCGATCAGCGGTCTGCTCGCCGGGATCTCCGGGCTCATGCTCTCCTCCCGTGTCATCTCCGGTTCGCCCAACCTCGGGCAGGGCTACGAGCTCGACGCGATCGCCGCGGTGGTGATCGGCGGGGCCAGCCTCATGGGCGGTCGCGGCACCATCTGGGGCACCGCGATCGGGCTGCTGCTCATCCAGACCATCAACAACGGCCTGGACCTCCTGCTGGTCCCGGCCTACTGGCAGGACGTCATCAAGGGCGTGATCATCGTCGCCGCCGTCGCCGCCGACGTCTGGGCCAACACTCGCAACCGCAAATAGCCTCCCGACCTGCCCCGTACACCGCCGCCGGCAGCCCAGGGGGCGCCCGGTCTCACCGCCGCTCACGACCCCCGACACCGATCCCACCACCCGCCAGCCCTCTCTCAAGGAGAATCCGATGAAGCGCAGGAATTTCACCACCCTCATGCTCGCCGCGGTGCCCGTCGGCGCGACCCTCGCCGCCACCGGCTGCGGCGCAGGCGATCCCAGCAGCGCCGGCGCGGACTCCGTCACCGTCGGCGTGACGGTGTACGACATGTCCTCGTTCATCACGCAGGGCAGGGAGGGCATGGAGGCCTTCGCCGCGGCCCGAGACATCCAGCTGCAGTGGAACTCGGCCGGGGGAGACGTCTCCTCCCAGGCCAGCCAGGTCGACCAGTACGTCAGCGCGGGCCTGGACGCGATCATCATCGTCCCCGTCCAGGCGGATTCCCTGGGCCCCCAGGTCCAGGCCGCCAATGCGGCCGAGATCCCGGTCATCGCGGTGAACACCGCGCTGTCCGGGGTGGAGGTCGATGCGAGCGTCCAGCCCGATGACGTCGCCGCCGGGGAGCAGGAGGCCACGCAGATGATGGAGGCGCTCGGTGGCGAGGGCGCCGTGGTGATCCTCGAGGGACCCCTGGGCTCGTCCCCGCAGCTCGACCGCGGCCAGGGGATCGAGAATATCCTGGCGGAGAACCCGGGCGTCACGGTGCTCGCCCAGGACACCGCGAACTGGAGCCGCGACGAGGCGGTCAATCAGATGAAGAACTGGATCTCCGCCTTCGGTGACGAGATCACCGGCGTGATCTCCCAGAACGACGACATGGCCCTCGGCGCCATCCAGGCGCTGCGGGAGGCCGGCATGGACGGCATCCCCGTGGTGGGCATCGACGGCATCGAGGACGGGCTCGAAGCGGTCAGGGCCGGCGACATGATCGGCACCTCCCTCCAGCACGGGACCGTCGAGCTGGCGGCCGGGCTCGCCGTCGCCGCCGGGATCGCCCGCGGCGAGGACGTCCCCACCGAGCCCGTCTACACGATGCCCGCGGTGACATCCGAGAACGTCGATGCCGTCATGGAGAACGTCGTCACCGAGCGGGAGTCCTTCATGGAGGAGCTGCCGGACCTCATCGACGAGAATCTCGCCTCCGAGGACATCGCCTACGAGGGCCTCCCCGGGCAGGAGCGCTGAGCCGGCGATGACCAGGGTGCACAACGACCCCGCCGACTTCGTCGACCAGCAGCTCGAGGGCTTCGCCTCCCTCTACGCCGACCGGCTGCGCGCTGTCCCCGGCGGCGTCGTGAGCCATCGCGGCCCCGATCCCGTGGTCGCCGTCGTCGCCGGCGGCGGCTCCGGCCACTACCCGGCCTTCGCAGGCCTGGTGGGCCCCGGCTTCGCCGCCGGAGCCGTGGTGGGCAACATCTTCACCTCGCCCTCGGCCGCGCAGGTCTACTCGGTCGCCAAGGCCGCCGACCAGGGGCGCGGCGTGATCCTCACCTTCGGCAACTACGCCGGGGACGTGATGAACTTCGGCATCGCCGCCGAGCGGCTGCGCCGCGAGGGCATCGATGCCCGGATCGTGCTGGTCACCGACGACGTCGCCTCCTCGGCCGTGGAGGAGGAGCGGCGCGGGATCGCCGGCGACTTCGTCGTGTTCAAGGCACTCGGAGCGGCCGCCGCCACCGGGGCGCACATCGACGCCGTCGAGCAGGCGGGACGCGCCGCGAATGCCGCCACCCGCACCTTCGGCGTCGCCTTCTCCGGGTGCACCATGCCGGGAGCCGAGGAGCCCTTGTTCACCGTGCCGCCCGGGACGATGGGCGTGGGCCTCGGCATCCACGGCGAGCCGGGTATCCGCGACGCCCCGATCGCCCCCGCCTCCGAGCTCGCCGCGATGATGGTCGACGGGGTGCTCGCCGCGCGGCCCCGTACGGAGTCCACTCGCGTCGCCGTGATCGTCAACGGCCTGGGCACGACGAAACAGGAGGAACTGTTCCTGCTGTGGGGCGAGGTGCGCCGGCTGCTGGAGGCTCGCGGTCTCACCCCCGTCCAGCCCGAGGTCGGGGAGCTGGTGACCAGTCTCGACATGGGCGGCTGCTCCCTGACCCTCACGTGGCTCGACGGGGACCTCGAGCGCTGGTGGGGCGCTGATGCCTACACCCCCGCCTACCGGAAGCAGGCCTCCCCGCTCGCGGCACTGCGACCGGTCGAGATCGGCGCCGCTCCCGATTCGGCAGCACAGGCGCCGCAGCCGTCCATGGCCGGTGCGCGGCTCTCCGCGCACATCGCGTCAGGACTCTCCCGGATGCTGGAGGTGCTGCGCCGGAATGAGGACGAGCTGGGCCGGATCGACGCCGTGGCCGGCGACGGCGATCACGGTCGCGGGATGGTCAAGGGAGCCGGCGCCGCCGTGCAGGCAGCGAACTCGCTGACAGGCGTCGGCCCGGCCTGGACGCTGAGGGCAGCCGGCAGGGCATGGGCCGCCGAGGCGGGCGGCACCTCCGGCGTGCTCTGGGGAGCCGGGCTCGAGGCGGCGGGTGAGTCCCTCGGCGATGCGCGCGAGACCTACAACGGCCAGGACGTCGCCGAGGCCGTCGGCGCCTTCGTGCAGGCCGTGCAGGAACTCGGCCGCGCGGAGGTCGGCGACAAGACCCTGATCGACGCGGCCGTGCCGTTCCACCGGAGCCTGCATGACTCCGTCCGCTCGGGCATGAGCCTTCCCGCGGCGTGGAGCGCGGCCGGCCGGGCCGCGCGCTTCGCGGCCGATGCGACCGAGGACCTTCTGCCTCGCAAGGGCCGGGCCCGCCCCCTCGCCGAGAAGAGCCTCGGCACGCCGGACGCCGGGGCGCAGTCCTTCGCGCTCCTCGTCGAGGCGCTCGCCGAGGACATGGCGCAGCACGAGCACACCCTCGAGGCGAAGGAGCTCCCCGCTCCCGTGCCCGGAGGGGACGCGACCGACGCCGGGACCTCCGCGGCGCACCGCTGAACGATCGATCCGAAGACATCGAGAGAACGAGAGAAGGAGCGACCATGGAGCGCACATTCGAGGGCAGGATCGCCGTCATCACCGGAGCTGCCAGCGGAATCGGCCACACCGTCGCCGGGCACCTCGCCGAGCGCGGTGCCCGGATCGTGGGGGTCGACCTGAACCCCGACGTCGGCGAGATGCTGGCCGAACTACCGGGCGGACGGCATCACGGGATCGTCGCCGACCTCACCGATGCTGCAGCGGCCGGCCGGGTGATCGAGGAGACGGTCCGCGAGGTCGGTACACCGTACGTCCTGGTCAACTCCGCCGGAGTCGCACTGTTGGACCCGGCCGTCGATGTCCCGGCGGAGCGCTGGCAGCTGACCCTGGACGTCAACCTCAGCGGCACCTTCTATATGGCGCAGGCCGCCGGCAAGGTGATGATCGAAGCGGGGCAGGGCCGCATCATCAACTTGGCCTCGCAGGCCGCCGTGATTGGACTGGACCAGCACGCCGCATACTCCGCGAGCAAGGCTGCGGTGGTCGGGCTGACCCACACCCTCTCCCTCGAATGGGCGCGCCACGGCGTGACCGTCAACGCCGTCTCCCCGACGGTCGTCGAGACACCGCTCGGCAAGGCGGCGTGGGCCGGGGAGCGCGGCGAGAAGGCGAAGGCCGCGATCCCGGTGGGGCGCTTCGCCCAGCCCGAGGAGGTCGCGGCGCTGATCGCGTTCATCGCCGGGGACGACGCCGCCATGATCAGCGGCAGCAACTACCTCATGGACGGGGGCTTCACGACCGTGTGACCCCCCTGCTGCTCGGGGTCGGAGTCGAGTTCGACGCTGCGGGACGGACCGTCGTGCCGCCGAGTGGCAAGCCTGCGCACA
The DNA here is from genome assembly GCF_042666535.1 of Brachybacterium sp. GCM10030252. Lineage (NCBI taxonomy): Bacteria > Bacillati > Actinomycetota > Actinomycetes > Micrococcales > Dermabacteraceae > Brachybacterium > Brachybacterium sp. GCM10030252. Next base: position 23,853 of record NZ_JBHTDM010000030.1, read on the forward strand.
CGGCGCTGACATTGCCGCCACCGGGAGTGTCGTACACAGCGCCCTGAAGGCCGCGGACGCTGCCTTGCCGTGATGAGGGAGCGCCGACCGGCGCATGCAGCCGACCTCGGATGTGAGCACGGTCTACCGTGGGCGATGCATGACCTCGTCCACCGGGAGGGGCCGTTGTGACCACACGACGCCAGATCGGTGTGCTCGGCGGCGTGTTCGCCGTCGGTGCACTGGTGGGAGCATGCACTAGGACCGCTGACGGGCCGGGTGTGGGCAGCGGCACTGCGTCCCGAGAGAAATCCCCCGGACCCGCCGAGCTCCTCACCACCGGCCTCGAGGCCCCGTGGTCTATCACCTTCGCCGGCGAGACCGCTCTCGTCAGCGAACGCGACTCCGGCCGGATCCTCGAACTCGCCCCCGACGGCACCCCGCGCGAGGTCGGCGTCATCGAGGCCGTCGTCGCCGGAGGGGAGGGCGGGCTGCTCGGCCTCGCTGTGCACGAGGACTACCTGTACATGTACTACACCGCCGCGGACGGCAACCGCATCGAGCGCCGCCCGCTGACCGGCGAGCCCGGCGGCCTCGGCCTCGGAGAGGCCTCGAGCGTGCTCGAAGGAATCCCGTCGGCCCGGATCCACAACGGTGGCCGGCTCGCATTCGGGCCCGACGGGATGCTGTATGCGACCACCGGCGACGCCTCGGACCGCGACAGCGCCCAGGACGTCGACGCCCTCAGTGGGAAGATCCTGCGGATGACGCCCGACGGGGGAGTGCCGGAGGACAACCCGTTCCCGGGCTCTCTCGTCTTCAGCTACGGGCACCGCAACCCGCAGGGGATCGCCTGGGCCGAGGACGGCACGATGTACGCCAGCGAGTTCGGCCAGGACACCCGGGACGAGCTGAACCTCATCGAGCCCGGCGGGAACTACGGCTGGCCTGCGGCCGAAGGCATCGCGGAGCAGGAGGACTACCGCGACCCTATCCAGCAGTGGTCCCCGGATGAGGCGAGCCCCAGCGGCATCGCGATCAGCGGTGGAAACCTGTACCTCGCCAATCTCCGCGGTCAGCGCCTGCGCGTGGTCCCGCTGGCCGCCCCCGACGATTCCCGCGAGCTGCTGACTGAGGGCGCTGGCCGGTTGCGCGACGTGGTGGTGGCCCCTGATGACTCGCTGTGGGTGCTGACCAATAACACCGACGGGCGGGGCGATCCCGGCGAGGGAGACGACCGCATCCTGCGCCTGACGCCTGACGCCTGACGCCTGACGCCTGACGCCTGACGCCTAATCCGGGTGCCACGCGCCGCGCAGGGCGCCCCTTCCACACCCGTGCAGATCTCACGAGGTTGTCATATTCCTATATAGGAATATGATGGGCGTCATGGCACGAGCAGCGACCACGTCGGACGTCTTCAATGCGATCGCTGAACCGCGGCGTCGCCAGATCCTCGTGCTGCTACGAGAAGGCGAGCGACCGGTCACCGAACTGTCGCACGAACTGGACCTGCCCCAGCCGGGGACCTCGAAGCACCTTCGCGTGCTCCGAGACGTCGGGCTGGTCCGCGATCGCCGGGACGGCAAGCAGCGCGTGTACGGCCTGGATGCCCGTGGGCTGAAGGCGGTCCATGAATGGACCGGGGGCTTCGAGCAGTTCTGGAGCGAGAGCTTCGAGCGGCTCGATGCCTACGTGCAGGAACTCAAACACGAGAGGCAGGAGGAGTAGCTCATGAACTCCATGGGATCTGAAAGGTCGAAGCAGAACGAGACGGCGAACCGCGAGATCGTCGTCTCGCGGGTCATCGATGCCCCGCGAGAGCTGGTCTTCGAGGCGTTCACCGAGGCGCGCCACTTGGCGCAGTGGTGGGGGCCGAAAGGGTTCACCACGACCACGCGGGCTTTCGAGTTCCGTGTCGGTGGTGTGTGGGACTTCGTGATGCACGGTCCGGACCGGACGGACTACCAGGAATGGATCCAGTGGACGGAGATCGTCCCGTCGGAGCGGATCACGATGCTCCACGGCGAGCACCGCGACGACCCGAATGCGTTCGAATCGGTCCTCACGTTCGAGACCGACGGGTCAGCGACCCGGGTCGAGATGCTCGCGATGTTCCCGACCGAGGAGCTGCGCGACGAGGCGATCGAGAAGCACGGCGCGGTCGAGGCTGGTCAGCAGACGTTGGGCAACCTCGCTGCCTACGCCGCCGAGCTCGTCCGCAAGGGGGCTGAGGGCTGATGGCCGGGAAGGTGTTCTTCAGTGTGTCGATGTCGCTGGACGGATTCATCGCCCCCGACTCGCCCGAGGAGTTGATGGGCACGCAGTGGAGGGAGCTGCAGCAGTGGGTCTTTCGCCAGCGCCACTTCCGAGAGAATCTCGGGCTCGGAAAGGGCGGCGAGGAGGGGCGCGACAACGACATCGTGACCGAGACGTTCGAGCGCACCGGTGCGAGCGTGATGGGCAAGCGCATGTTCGACGCCGGCGAGCAGATGTGGCCGGAACAGGCGCCGTTCCATACGCCGGTATTCGTGGTGACGCACGAAGAGCGCGAGCCGTGGGAACGTCCGGGCGGGACGACGTTCCGCTTCGTGGGCGACGGGATCGAGTCCGCCCTGGATCATGCCCGCCTGGCGGCGGGCAGTCGAGACGTCCGCGTCGCGGGTGGCGGCACGACGGTAGTGGGGTATCTGAATGCCGGATTGATCGACGAGTTCCACGTGGCGATCTCGCCCGTGCTGTTCGGGTCGGGGATTCGTCTGTTCGAGGGGGTGGAGGACAGTCGTGTGCGTCTGGAGCAGACCGGGACCGAATCCTCGACCCGGACCACGCATCTCTACTATGACGTGCACGTGAGGTGACGCGGAGTCAGCCGCTCACTCCCAGCGGAAGGTGCGCACGGCGACGATGGACAGCACGAGCGTCCACCCGGCCACCACCAGCAGATACATGGCATCGGGGAAGCTACCCATCGTCGCCTGGTTGAGCGCCTCGGTCGCGGCCCCCATCGGCGTCCAGTGCACGATCGTCTGCAGTGTCTGCGGCATTGTCTGGACCGGGAACCACACCCCGGTGGTGAACATCGTGGGCAGCATGACCATCATGCTGACCACATTGCCCACGGAGGCGTTGGGCGTCAGCGCGGTGATCACACCGCCGGTGGCCAGCATCGCCGCCAGCGCCAGGACGAACGTCACCAGCCAGCCCAGCAGGTGCTGCGGCAGCGGAGCGTCGTAGGCGAGCCGGCCCACGGTCAGGCACAGCGCGGCCGCGATCGCCACGGAGACGCCGAACACGACAGCCTGCGCGCCGAGGATCGTGAGGGGGCTGACCGGTGTGGTGCGCAGCCGGCGCAGGATCCTGCTGGAGCGGTACTCGATCAGCGTCATCGGCATGGCGGTGGCTCCGACCATGACCATCGACAGCAGGATGCAGATGGAGACGTAGAGCCCGATGACCGTCTGCCCGCCGAGATCCGCATCGGCCTCCCGGAACGTGGGAATGAAGCCCAGCACGATGAGCAGGAGCGTGGGGAAGGCGATCACCCAGAACCAGGCCATGGGCTCACGCAGATACAGGCGCGCCTCGTTGCGGATCAGGGCGGCGGATGCGGAGGTCATGCGGGCTCCTCGGCGCGATGCGGCTGTTCGTCGGTCAGGTCGAGGTAGGCCGAATCCAGGGACCCGTCGACCACGCGCAGCTGCCGCGGGGTGACGCCGGCGTGCTCGAGGTGACCCACCACGGTCAGGGCCACGCCTTCCTGACCGTGGACGAGAATGCGTCCGGCGTCGGTCTGGACAGCGGCGACGTCGGGCAGATCCCGCAGTGCCTCCAGGTCCACGGGAGCGTCGGCCCGGAAGGAGGTGACCGTGGCCGCCGCGGTCGCGCTGATCAGGCCGTCGGGGCTGTCCAGTGCGGCCAGGCGCCCGTGCTGGAAGATGGCGATCCGGTCGCACAGCTGCTGGGCCTCGTCCATGGCGTGGGTGACCAGGAGGATGGTCGCGCCGCTGTCGCGCAGGCCGCGCACCATGTCCCACACCTCCCGCCGGGCCCGCGGGTCCAGGCCGGTGCTGAGCTCATCCAGGATCGCCACCTCCGGCCGGCCGACCAGCGCCAGCGCCACGGACAGGCGCTGCTGTTGGCCGCCGCTGAGCGTGGCGAAACGCCGGTCCAGGTGCTCGCTCATGCCCACTCGCTCGGCCAGGTCCTGCCACGGCGCGGGATCGTCGTAGAAGGTGGACCACAGCTGCAGGGCTTCGCGCACGGTGATCTTGGGCTGGAGCTTGCTCTCCTGCAACTGGATGCCCAGCACCCGGGCGAGGCGATCATGCTGCGTCCACGGATCGATGCCCAGCACCCGGATGCTGCCGGCGTCGCTGCTGCGCAGGCCCGCGATCGCCTCGACGGTGGTGGTCTTGCCGGCGCCGTTGGGCCCGAGGATGCCGAAGATCTCGCCCTGGGCCACCGTGAAGCTGACGTCCTCGACGGCGACCTTGTCGCCGTAGGTCTTGCGGAGTCCCTCGACGACGACGGCCGGCCCGTCGACGACGGCCGGCTCGAGCGGGGTCGGTTCTGCGTGCATGTCCTCAGCGTGGAGGCTGCGGAGCTCTCGCGGATCCGGCAACCGGCGGCGACGGGGTCAACCGATCAGTGGATGCCGCGGAGCCTCGCGGAGAGTGCTGGTCGCCTTCTCGTGGGCGTTACGGCTGAGGATTTTCTGTCTCGCGTTCGATGCCTGCCGCCTCCGCCGACGCGACCCGCGACATCGCCGTCTCCCGCGCCGCGTCGATGTGCTCCTTGGCCACCCGCCGTGCCTCTTCGGCGTCGCCGGCGATGATCGCCTCGTAGATCAGCCGATGGTCGACCCGGGACTTCTCGACTCGTCCCGGGGCGCGCAGCGTGGTCGCCATACCGGCGGCGAGGATCTCGTGGAGCACGATCGTGGTCTGCTGCAGGAACTGGTTGCCCGCGGCGGAGACGGTGCTGAGGTGGAAGGCAGTGTCGAGCATGCGCATGCGCTCGAAGTCGATCTCCTCCGCGTAGGCGCAGGCGTCCAGCGCCGAGAACGCCTCGGTCAGCTCGGCCATGCCGTCCGGGTCGCGGCGCTGGGCGGCCCATTCCACGGCCGGGAGTTCGAGCACCTCGCGCATCGCGTAGAGCTCCTCGACGCCGATCTCGCGCTGGATCAGGGCGGCCCGCAGAGAGGCGGCGGCATGCGGCTCGGCGACGAAGACGCCCTGGCCGTGGCGGATGTCGACCACGCCCTGGGCCTGGAGGGACTTGAACGCCTCGCGCACCGAGGCGCGGCTGACGTGCAGGAGGTGGGCGAGCTCCCGCTCGGCGGGCAGCCGGTCGCCGGGCTTGAGCCGCTTGGTGCCGATGAGATTCTGGATCTGGTCGCTCACCTGCGTCGACACGTACGTCGTGGTGAGTGGTTCCCACATCTGCGATGTTCCCATCGGCCGATTATCGCCCACCCCGGGTCAGCGCCCGATGTGCGGGGCAGCGGACGGCGGGAGGGCAGATCCGAGCGTCGCGTCTCTGCCGGGCGCGGCCGCGCCGTCGCAGCGGGCTCGCCGCGCCCTGCGGCGCCGCCGCGACGCTCACGCCGTGCTCCGCTGCGCCGCCGTGAAGGCCGGGAACGCCTGCAGCTGCTCGCGCAGCTCGCCCACGGCCTGCTCGTCGAGCCCCTCCCGGGACGGCGCGGGCCGTCCACTGCCGTACCCCAGCAGGTGAAGGGCAACCTTCCAGCCGGCCGGGAACGCGTGGGCGCGGCAGAGATCCACGATCGCAGCGAGCTCCCGCTGACGGGCCCACGCCGTCTCCAGGTCGCCATCGACGACAGCGCGATGGATGCCGACGGCGAGCTGTGGCAGCACGCCGGGGCTGGCGGCGATCGTGCCGGCGGCCCCGGTCAGCAGACTCGAGACCAGCAGGGAATCCGCGCCGGTCAGCACGCTGAACCCGTCGGCCCCCTCCGTCGCCCAGATCCAGCGCTGGAGGTTCTCCATGTCCCGCGTGCTGTCCTTGACGCCGATGACGCGCGGATGGTCGGCCAGGCGCAGGATCGTCTCGGTCTCCACGGCGACGCCACTGAGGGCGGGAATGTTGTAGAGCACCAGCGGCAGGGGAGCGCGATCCGCGAGGGCGGTGACGAACTCACTCTGCTCGGTGCCGGCCACCGGCGGCGCGAGCAGCGCGGCGGTGGCGCCCGCCTCGGCCACGTCCTCCAGCTCGCTCAGCGTCGTCTCCAGATCGTTCGCGGGCACCCAGCAGAGGACGGACAGATCCACGGGGGAGTGGGCGAGAACCGTGGTCAGTACTGCGCGGCGGGTGGCCGGCAGCAGGTGCCAGCCCTCCCCGGTGCTGCCGCAGGGTGCGAAGCCGGTGACCCCGGCCGCGGCGGCGCGCTCGACCAGGTCCGCGAGAGTCACCCGATCCAGGGTTCCGTCCGCGCAGAACGGGGTGATGAGGGCGGGGAAGACCCCGCTCAGAGGTTCATGGGTCACCATTCCGCGCTCCGTCCATCGGGGTATCGCCAGTCGGGGTCCTTCAGGCTCCAGCTCGGGGAGGCGGCGATCGCGTCCTCGTCGAGCTCGAGGCCCAGCCCGGGGTCCGGCGGGATGGCCAGGCGACCGTCGGCCGGGCGCAGCACCGCGGGCTCGCGGAGGTAGTCGAACATCTCCGCCTTCGGCATATCGGCGTAGCCGCGGTTGTAATGCAGCCCGAGCGACTGCTCCTGGGCCACGATGTTCTCCGCACACGCACCGGCCTGCAGCGAAGCGGCCAGGGAGACGGGGCCGTTGGGGCAGTGCGGGGCCACGGCGACATCGTAGGCCTCGGCCACCCGGGCGATGCTGACCAGCTCCGCGATGCCCGTCAGGGACACGTCGGGCTGGAGCACGTCGACCACCCGGGCCTCCAGCAGCGGCAGGAACTCGCGCAGCTCGCTCATCCGCTCCCCGGTGGCGATCGGTACCGTGCGGTCGCGGCCGAAGAGCTCGGCGTAGGCGGCCTCGTGCCCGGGCGGCAGCGGCTCCTCGATCCACGCCGGCCGGAACGTCTCCAGCTCGCGCACCAGCGTGCGCGCCATCGACCGGTGCACGCGGCCGTGGAAGTCCAGCGCGACGTCGATCCGGGACCCGAACTCCTCGCGCACCGCGCCGACCCGCTCGATGACGGCGTCGATCGCGGCGGAGGACTCGATGTGGTCGAACTCGGCGGTCGCGTTCATCTTGACCATCGAATAGCCCTGCTCCAGCCGCGCGGTGATGTCGGCGCTGAGCTGGGCGGGCCGGTCCCCGCCCACCCACGCGTAGCTGGTGATGTGCTCGCGCACGGCGCCGCCCAGGAGACCGTGGACGGGGGAGTTCAGGCGGCGGGCGCGGATGTCCCACAGGGCGCATTCGATGGCGGCGGCCGCGGTGGCGAGCACGGGGCCGCCGCGGAAGAAGCCGCCGTGGCGCATTCGCAGACGGAGCTGTTCGATCCGGTCCGGGTCCCGGCCGCGGACGTTCGCCTCCAGGTCCGCGAGGGCGCCCTGGACGGCGCCGGCGCGTTTGGGGTTGATCGATTCGCCCCACCCGGTCAGGCCGTCCTCGGTGTCCACGCGAACGAGGATCCAGCGCGGGGCGACCCGGTAGGAGCGCACCGCGGCGATGCGGTCACTCATCCGCGCTCTCCCACTGCTCGGCGAAGGCATCGAGGCGGCGACTGAGCAGGCGCCCGCCGTCCACCCGGAGCGAGGCCCCGGTGATGAACGAGGCAGCGTCGGAGGCGAGGAAGGCGACGGCCTCGGCGACCTCCTCGGGCCGGCCCGCGCGACGCAACAGGGCAGGGGAGCTGGTCGCGTCGGCGGGAGCAGCATCGCTGCGCATCTCCGCCATCCCGGGCGTCTCGATCACGCCGGGCACGACGGTGTTCACACGGATGCCGGCCGGCCCGAACTCGACGGCCAGGGCGCGGGTGGCGGCGTTGACGCCGCCCTTGGAGATGGCGTACGCGGCGTGCTGGCGCAGCGGAGAGAGCTCCTGGATGCTCGAGACGTTCACGATCGCGCCGCCGTCGCTCATCACGCGGCCGGCGTCCCGCGCCAGCATGACGCCGGCCGAGAGGTTGGTCTCGAGCACCTGGTCCCAGTCCTCGTCGGTCAGTTCCGAGAACGCGTCTCGCCGTCCGAGGTGGGCGGCGTTGTTCACGAGCACGTCGAGCCGGCCCCAGGCGTCGATGCTGCGCTGGACGAGGCCGCTGCGCTGACGGCGGTCGCAGAGGTCGACCACCTCGGCCCGGCGCCGATCCGTTCCCAGCGCTGCGGTGAGCTCGCGCAGGGCTGCGCCGTCGCGGTCGACGGCGGTGACGGTGCAGCCTCGGGCCACGAGGGCTTCGGTGACGGCCCTGCCGATGCCGCGGGCCGCGCCCGTGACCAGGGCGGCTCGCCCCGCGAAGGACGCGGGGTCGGGGCCCGGCGCGCTCCGACCGGCCGCGACCCCGTCGGCCGATGCGCCCGCGGCCGGGCTCATCGCGACTCCCCGTGCTCGGCCAGAACGACGACATCCCACGGGCCCAGCTGGATCTGCCCGTCGGCCGGGACCTCCTCACCCGAGAGCAGCGAGCGGCCCGCGACCGGCGCTGGGACCCTCAGCGTCTCTTCGGACCAGTTCGTGAGGAACCACAGGGTCTCGCCGTCCCGGCCCCGCGCCCGGGTGCAGCGCACGGACTCCGGCAGCCCGGCGCCCAGCGGCTGCACGCCGGCCTGCTCGAGCACCCAGCGGGCCACGGAGCGTCCCAGCTCCGGGTTGGGAAGGGTGCCGACGTAGGTGACGCGGCCCGTGCCGTACTGGTTCGTGACCACGGCGGGGAAGGTGCCGAACTGGCGGTGCTCGTAGTAGGCCAGCGGAGAGGCGCCCTCGAGCTCCAGCTCGTCCATCCAGCCCTCTCCCGCCGAGCCCGCATCGAGCTCCAGGGTGCCGCTGGCGGTCACGGGCACGGCGGATTCGAGGTTGGAGTAGAGGTTGTATCCGGCGCCGACGCCGGGGCGCAGCGGCCCGGGGCCGCGCTCCCAGCGGGCCCTGCCGAACTCGTCCATGTACCCGGAGCGGATGCCGAGCACGAGGTGGCCGCCCCTCTCGGCGTACCGCAGCAACGCGCGGTGGGTCTCGTCGTCCGCGGCATAGAGACTGGGCGCGACCACGACGGGGTAGTCCTCGAGGCCGTCGACGGCGTGGGTGACGGTGGCCTGGGCGCGCTCGTCGAAGAACGCCCGGTAGAAGGCGTCGAAGATCCGCTCGTAGGAGCGCCGGTCACCCTGCGCGGTCCCCGGCACGGGCAGGCACGGCTCGAAGCTGAGCAGGTAGCGAGAATCGGGGGAGTAGACGAAGGCGACCTCCGCCTCGGCGTCCAGATCGGTGAGCTGGTCCCCGGCGCTCTGCAGCTCGTGGCCGATGCGGGCGACCTCGCGGAGGTTGCGGTTCTCCTCGAGGTCGTGGTTCAGCACGCCGTGCGAGTAGGTCTCGGAGCCGTAGTGGGTGCTGTGCCAGTGCCAGTAGGCCACGGCGTTGGCGCCGCGGGAGATGCAGGTGTAGGCGGCCAGGCGCCACTGGCCGTCGTAGGCGGGGAAGTTGTGCGCGGGCCCGCCCACGCTGATCGGGTTCATCTCGGTGACCAGAAAGTTCTGGTGGCCGCTCGCGCGGGCCATGTCCCCGCGCTGGAACAGCTGGTAGGCACCGTGCACCCCCGAGGGGTCGTGATAGGTGCCGGGATGCGTGCCGCGTGGCGGGTGGGACAGGGCGCCCTGGGCATGGTGCGGGAAGTTCTCGGCGTGCACGTCCATGGCGGCACCGATCAGCGCCCGGTTCGCGTGGGGCAGGCCGTGCCCGGAGACGGTGTCGTGGGTGATGAACTGGTCCTCACGCAGGTACTCGCGCACGATGCCCGCCTGCCAGGCGAGGAACTCCTGGACCAGGTCGGCCTGGTAGCGGCGCCACTCCAGGTCGAAGCCCGGATTGGTGTTCCCGCCGCCCTGGCCGCGCTCGCCAGGAGCCCACAGCTGGCCGAAGTCGGCCAGGCGGTGGGACCAGAAGTTCAGCCCCCACACGTCATTCAGCGTGTCGATGTCGCCGAACTTCGCCTCCACCCGGCGGACGAACTCGCGGGTCGCGGCCGCGGAGTGGACCGCGCGGCCGCCGGTCTCGTTGTCCACCTGCACGCCGATCACCGCGGGATGGCTCGCCCAGCGCTCCATCACCGCGCGGATGATGCGCTCGGCGAAGAAGCGGTACCCGGGATGGGTGAAGTCCACGTTCTGGCGGTCCCCGAACGGCCACGGCGTGCCGTCGGCGCGGGAGTTCATCACCTCGGGGTATTCCCGGGACATCCACGCCGGGATCGCGTACGTCGGGGTGCACAGGATGACCGTGATCCCGGCGGAGTGCAGCTCGTCCAGCGTGGGGCCGAGCATGTCGACGTCGATGCGGCCGGGGGCCGGTTCGCACATCGCCCAGATCGAATCGGCCAGACGCGCGTAGTTGATACCCGCCTCGCGCATCATCCGCACGTCCTCGGTGAGGCGGTCGAAGGGCAGGTATTCGGGATAGTAAGAAATGCCGTACAGCATGTGAGGAAAGCTCCCAAGGGTGGGTCGTCGGGTGTTGTCGGGTGGGGTCGTGCGGCAGAGGATCCGCGCGGCGGGCTCAGCCGCGCACTGCGCCCGCGATGCCCTCCACGAAATGCCGCTGCATCAGCAGGAACGCGATCACGATCGGCAGGATGCTCATCGTGGAAGCGGCCGCCATGCCGGTCCAGTCGGTGGAGTTCTCGCCCTGGAACGCGTAGACGCCGACGGCGAGGGTGCGCTGGTCCGGGCGGGAGAGAGTCAGCACCAGCGGGATGAGGAAGCTGTTCCACACCCGCATGATCGTCATGATCACCGCGGTGGCGATCACCGGTTTCGACAGCGGCAGCATGATCGACCAGAACGAGCGCAGGAATCCCGCGCCATCGATGCGGGAGGCCTCCAGCAGCTCTTTCGGCATCTGACGGAAATACCCGGCGAACAGCAGGATGATCATGATCTGGGCGCCGCCGGATTCGGCCAGGATCAATCCGGCCAGCGAGGTGCTGAGGCCCAGGGCGCTGATCACCTCGAACAACGGGATGATCGTGTAGCCCTCCGGCAGGAACACCACCGCGATGATCGCGCCGATGATGATCCGCTTGCCGGGGAAGCGGTAGGTGCCCAGCACGTACCCGATGGTCGAGGTGGTCAGCAAAGTGATGGCGACCGTGGCTCCGGTGACCAGCAGCGTGTTCCAGAAGTAGCGGCCCATGTTCGCCGTCCACCACGCCCGCACGTAGTTCTCGAACTCGGGGGCCGACGGGATCAGCGACATCTCCGTGAACACCGTCATGTTGTCCTTCAGTGACGCCGAGACCATCCACAGCATCGGGTACAGCCACGCGAAGCCCACCACGCCGAGGACGACGGTGAGGATCGTGTGCCGCAGCAGCCGGCGCCGGTTGCGCCGTCGCTGGGGTCGCCTCCTGCCTGCTCGCGGGGCCTCGGCCCGGCTCGTGCCCGGCGCGGGGGCAGGGATCGTGCTGGTGGTGACGTCGCTCATCACTGCCCCTTCCGTGCGAGCTGGATCTTGCGCACGGCCCACGCCTGCAGCGCCGTGAAGATGAGGATGGCGAGGCCGAAGATCACCGCGGCGGCCGAGGCGTAACCGAGCCGGGGCTCACCCTCGGAGGCGAAGGCGAGGCGGTAGATGTACAGCTCCACCAGCTCGGTGGAGAAGCTGGGCCCGCCCTGGGTCATCGCCTGGACCAGCGGGAACGTCTGGAAGGAGCCGACCACGGCGATCAGCGTGATGATCACCCCGAAGGGCAGGATCATCGGCACGGTCAGGTGGCGGTGCCGCCGCCAGATCCCCGCGCCGTCCACCTCGGCGGCCTCGTAGAGCTCCTTCGGCACCGTCTGCAGCGCGACCAGCCAGTAGATCATTGAGATCCCCGTCCACTTCCAGATGAACACGGCCGAGACGGAGGCCAGGGCGAGCGAGGGGCTGCCCAGGAAGTCGATCGGCTGATCGATCAGCCCGATCGAGAGCAGGAACCTGTTCAGCGGCCCGTCGAACGGGTTCATCAGCATCGTGAACACGATCCCGACGATGGCCGTGGTGGTGACCACCGGCAGGAAGAACACGGCGCGGAAGAGCGGGCGCAGCCGGTAGGAGGCGTCGTTCAGCGCCGCCGCGAACAGGAACGCCAGCACCAGCGAGGCCGGCACCGTCATCAGGACGAACAGCGCCGTGCGACCGAAGGCGGCCCAGAAGTACCGGTCGACCATCACCTCACGGAAGTTCGCGAAGCCGACGAAGGTGCGCTCGTCCCCGAAGCCGTTCCACTCCTGGAAGGAGATCACCCAGGAGGCGATCGCCGGATAGAACGTGAACACGGCCGCGAGCACGATGGTGGGCAGCATGAAGAGGTAGCACCACACCGTGTCCGAGGTCGCGGATCGCTGCGCTCGCGGGGCGGGTTGTTCCGGGATGTGCACCTGGGCGGTGGTCATCGCTCAGAGCTCCTCGTACATGTCCTGGGTGTAGTCCTCACCCGGAGTGAAGTTGGGGAAGGCCCAGTCCTCTCGGCTGACGTCCGCGCCCGCCTCCTGGGCTGCCTTCAGGGCCTCGTCCCGCTGCCGGTTCGAGTTGTCGGTGAGGTCCTGCAGGGCGCTCTTCACGTCGGTGATCGAGCCGTCGATGACGCCGGCGACGATGTCGCCCATGCCGATGTCCAGCGGCTCGGACTTCTGGTTCACCAGCGCGATGTCCGGGTTGCGCACCAGGGAGCTGGGCATCAGCACCTGCTGCTCGGCCAGCTCGAGCGAGCGCCGGCCGGCGTCGGAGATCTGCTCCTTGGCGGCCTCGACCGCATCGGGGTAGGGGGAGGGGCTGCCTGGGCCGACGATCTGCGTCCAGGCCTTCGCGGCCTCGAGGCTGCCGTGGTAGGCCATGATGTCTCCGGCGATCTCGGGTGAGCCGGTGCCGGCGTAGACGAACATGGCATCGGCCATCTTGCCGGGGGCGTAGCCGATCGGCAGCGCGTCCGGGCCCGGCCGCGGGTGGGCACCGACGCCGAACTCGAAGTCCGGTGACTCGTTCTCCCAGGTGGTGATGACCCACGGGCCGGCGGTCACCATCCCGGCGGAGCCCGAGGCGACCCGCGGCCACGCCTGCGGTGCGGTCAGCGAGGTCGAGCCGGGGAAGACGCTGCCATCGTCCAGCAGCGCCTGCAGCAGCTCGAAGGCGTTCAGCCAGGCGTCGTCCGTGAAATCGAATTCGCCGGTGGCCGGGTTCGAGCCGTAGGCGCCGCCCATCTGCGCCAGGCCATTGATCCAGAAGTCCAGCCGGTTGGTCTGGGCTCCCTCGAGGACCACGCCGTAGGCCTGGCCGTTGCCGGCCTCGGTGATCTTCCGGGCCGCTTCACGGTAGTCGTCCCAGGTCAGCGGCTCGGTCTCGGGGTCGAAGCCGGCGTCGTTCATGAGTTGTTTGTTGTAGAGCAGGCAGATCTCGTAGCGGTTGTCCGCCGTGGCCGGGAACGTGTACGTCTTCCCGTCGTGGATGTGCAGACCCTCGAACAGGACGTTCTCGGGATACTGCGCCTTCCACTCCTCGAAGCCGGGCATCACGTCGTCCAGCGGCAGGATCCATTCCGCCTCCAGCGCCTGGTCGAACAGCGGCCCCGGCAGCAGCTGGACCAGGTCGTGCAGCGTCTCGTTGCGCACCGCCAGCGGGACCAGTTCTTCGATCTCGTTCCACGGCAGGCCGTCGTACTCGGTGGTGACGTTCGAGTGCTTCTCGCTGTACTGGTTCAGCAGCTCGTTCCAGTAATTGGCCTTGGTGTCGCCGCTGTCGACGACCCGGAAGGTGACGTCCTCGCTGGGCAGTTCGGTGGCGGGATCGGGAATCTGGATCAGGCCCGATCCGGCCTCGTCCTCCGGCGGGGTGCAGCCGGCGGCGGCCAGGCCGAGCCCGGCGGCGATGCCTCCGCCCAGCAGTGCGCGCCGGGAGGGGTGAGGCGAGAGGTGGGGTCCCATGAGTGGCTCCTGTCTGTTCGTCATCGAAAGACGTCTGCGGTCGGGGCGTCGGCGGTAGGTGGTCTGACCTCTATCCACCGAAGCGATGCGGGCCTGCGGGTGCTGCGGGGTGGTGATGCCGGGGGTGGCCGGGTGTCGAGATGGGGTGGTCTGTGTGCCCCTCCCGCGCATCGCCAGCTCCGGCGCGGCGGGGTAATCGATTTCACACACCGTATCAAGGGGGATGGAGGCGGTCAATCATTCCGTCGAGATCCCGTGCACTCATCCCGCCGAGATCCCTTGACCCCCGGGGCGGCCCAGGTGTCGTATGTCCGGACACCTCGGCCGCGATCGGCAAGGATGCGGTGGTCCTCCGCGGGCGAGGGCGGGCGAGGGCACCGAGGAGGATGCGCCATGACCGTGATCCCATTGACCGAGCTCGACCCCGGCGACACCGAGCGGATCGGGGGCAAAGCCGCCGGGCTGGCCATGCTGATCGCCGCCGGTCAGCGCGTCCCCGACGGGTTCTGCCTGACCACGCAGGCCTATCAGGCCGGCACCGTTCCGCGGGAGGAGGTCGCAGCCGCCTACGCCGAGCTCGGCGACGAGGTGCCCGTCGCGGTGCGCTCCAGCGCCACCGCCGAGGATCTCCCGTGGGCAAGCTTCGCCGGGCAGCAGGACACGATCCTCGGCGTGCGCGGGCTGGATGACCTGGTCACCGCGATCGAGACCTGCTGGGACTCGCTGGAGACCGCCAGGGCCCGCGCCTACCGCGAGGCCAACGACGTCGCCGAGGCGCAGATGGCCGTCGTCGTCCAGACCATGATCGAACCGCGGGCCGCTGGAGTGCTGTTCACCGCGAACCCGATCACCGGCGCCCGCGGCGAGATGGTGATCGATGCGGCCCCCGGTCGCGGATCCGGCGTGGTCGACGGCAGCATCGAGGCCGACCACTACGTGCTGGGCGAGCAGATCCCGCTGCACCCGGGTGGGTGTCTCGATCGCGCCGAGCTCACGGAGCTGCGGTCCGTCGGCCGCCGCATCCAGGAGCATGCCGGATCGCCGCAGGACATCGAGTGGGCGCTCGATGACGGCGGCACCCTCTGGCTGCTCCAGTCCCGCGCCGTCACCAGCCTCTTCCCCGTGCCGGAGGCCGCTGGCGACGAGCTGCGGGTGTACATGGAGGCCGGGCACATGCAGGGCATGCTGCAGCCGATGACCCCGATGGGCGCCTCCGTGATGCTCCAGGTCTCCCGGCAATGGTTCGAGATGTTCGGGGCGAAGAGCGCGGATGTCTCCTCCCTGCTGACCATCATCGGCGGCCGGATGTTTCTGGACCTGACCGCGTTCGTCCGCGCCCCGGGCATCCGCCGGCAGCTGCCCGAGTCGATGGCCCTCTACGGGCCGCGGGTCGTCGCCGCCGTCGAGAAGGTCCTCGAGGATCCCCGGTTCACCCCGCGGCGTCTGCGGATCCCGGTCGGCACTCTCGCGCGGGTGGTGGCACGCACCGGGCCGCCGATGGTGCGCGGCATCATCGGCGCGCTGCGGCGGCCTGAGGCCGAACGCCGGCGAGTTCTGGCCTCCGCTCCGGCGGTGCGCGCCTCATGCCGGGCCCGGTCCGACGTGACGACGGCGCAGGAGCACCTCGCCGTCGCCGAGGAGGTCCACCTCGACGTGCTGTCCGGCCCCATGCTCGATGCTCTGAATCCTCTGTGGGCGGCGATGGGCTGCCAGGGCCTTGCGACGGTGCTGCTGCACGGCCTCGCCACCGAGAGCGAGGTCTCTGCGGTGGTCCGCGGCGCCCCGCACAACGTCACCACCGAGATGGATCTGAGGCTGTGGCAGATCGCGGCCGAGGCGACGGAGCATCGGCAGCTGCTGACCGAGACGCCCGTCGCGCAGCTGGTCTCGCAGTACTGCGAGGGCTCCTTGCCGGAGATCGGGCTGGAGGGATTCCTGGCCGCGTACGGTCACCGCTCCGCCGCCGAGATCGACGTCGGCGTGCCCCGCTGGGCCGAGGACCCCGCCCCGGTCTTCGACGCCCTGGCCAACTACCTGCGCCAGGGCGATCACGATCAGGCGCCCGACGTGCGCTTCCGCCGAGCCGCCGCCGAGGGCGAGGCCGCGATCGAGGACCTGGTCGCGCGGGCCCGCCTGCGGCGCGCACCGCTGGCCCCGCTGATCGCATTCCTGCTGCGACGGACCCGAGCGCTCATCGGGCTGCGCGAGCTCCCCAAGTTCCTGTGGCTGTACGCCCTGGACCGGGTGCGCCAGGAGCTGCTCGCGGCCGGCGAGATCCTCGCCGGGCGGAGGCTGTTGACCGAGGCGGGGGACATCATGTTCCTCGACCTGGAGGAGGTCCGCGCCGCTGCGGAGACCGGCACCGATCAGCGGGACCTGGCCGCCGCCCGCCGCGCCACCCACCAGCGGGAGATGCGACGGCGCCACGTGCCCGTCGTGCTCCTGTCCGACGGCACCGACGTCGAGGCCACCCTCCCCGTGCCCGAGAACGCCGAGGGACTGACCGGCATCGGCGCCGCCGCGGGGACCGCGACGGGCCCTGCCCGCGTGATCCGCGACCCGCACGGGGCGCGGGTCGAGCCCGGGGAGATCCTCGTCGCGCCCACCACCGATCCGGGCTGGACGCCGCTGTTCCTCACCGCGGCGGGCCTGGTCACCGAGACCGGTGCCACCATGGCCCACGGCCCCACCGTCGCCCGCGAATACGGCATCCCCGCCGTGATCTGTGTGAAGGACGCGACCTCGCAGATCCGCACCGGGCAGCTGATCACGATCGACGGGGCGAGCGGGCTGGTGAGGGTTGAGGATGAGGAGACCGGCAGCGCCGAGAGCAGGTGATCTCCGGACG
Organism: Brachybacterium sp. GCM10030252; assembly: GCF_042666535.1. Classification (NCBI taxonomy): domain Bacteria; kingdom Bacillati; phylum Actinomycetota; class Actinomycetes; order Micrococcales; family Dermabacteraceae; genus Brachybacterium; species Brachybacterium sp. GCM10030252. The sequence goes on from NZ_JBHTDM010000030.1 coordinate 40,772, forward strand.
AGAGCACCCGACCTGGCAGCGTCAGTCCAGCGACCCCTTCCGATCCGCCATCGCCTGCTCGAGCTCGTCGCGGATCTGGTCCCCGCCCTCGGCCTTCCAGGTCTTCACGCCGTCAGGCCAGGCGTCGACGGGTTTACGGCCCTGCAGGATGTCGCTGGTGAGGTCGTCGATGCGGCCCGTAATGGCTCCACCGCGCTCGGTGTCGGTCTCCGAATAGAGTCCCAGCGTCGGGTTTGCGGAGCCATACCCCACGGCGACCTTCTGCCCGTCGTACCAGTTCTGCGTGGACTGCGGATTGCCGGGCACGTAGATCGGCCACGGCGCATCGGTGAGATAGCGGAAGCCGAGCGGGGTCTCGCTGGTGCCACGCTGGGTGAGGACCGGGTCGGTCCCGTCGAGGTCATAGTGCACGCCCGCGCTGCCGTACACCCGGAACAGGTACTCCTCCGTCCCGAACGGGGCCGCCAGCCAGTTCAGCACGTTGAGCAGTGTCTCCACCCGGTCCTCTGCTCCCTTCCGGATCGCTGAGAACCCATAGGCGGGGTCGGCCAGCCAGGAGCAGGCACTATCGCCCGTGCCGTCGTAGTCGGGCGTGCGCATCGCCGTCATCGCGAAGTCCTCGCCGGAGGTCTGCTCGCGGTGGAACTGCGGCCACGCCGAGAAGGTGTCCCAGGTGAAGTAGCTGCGTCCCGAACCGAACCAGTTCTTCACATCGTTGCCCTGCGCGGCGAACGTGTCCGGATTCAGCACACCGGCTTCGACCAGGCGCCGCGCCGCCTCCAGGGCTTCCTGTTGCGCCTCGTGTTCGAAGTTCCTGGTCAGCGAGCCATCCTGCTCCATCCAGGTGTTCGGGATGCCGAGCATCTGACGGATGAGGTCCAGCGGCACGGAACCCAGCGCCCACACGTTCTCCTGGGGAGCGGTGAGCTCCTTGCACAGATCCAGGAACTCCTCGAAATCGGTGGGATCCTCCGTGATCCCCTTGGCCTCCAGCAGGTCCTGGCGCTTGTAGAGGATCGACGTGCTCATGACGCCGCGGGGAATCGGGATCCCCATGATCTTCCCGTTCAGAGCTGTCGGCCTCCACGTCTCGGTGGGGATGTTCGCCAGGAACGGGTAGTCGGCGACCTTGGGCCCGGACAGGTGCGGGGTGAGGTCCGCGGCCGAGGCCTCGATGAACTGGGGCAGCTGCGGCGTCCCGCGGACCACGCAGAACATGTCGGGGAGGGAATCCCCGGCGACGATCGTGGCGAACTTCTGCTCCCAGTCCGATCCTGGCACGATGTTCAGTCGCAGATCCGAGCCGAGTCTCGAGTTCAACTCCTGCCAGAATGCGTTGCGGGAGACCGACGGCGGGACCGGGGAATCGGTGCGCACCAGTGACGCGATCTCCTTGCCGTCGCCGGGAGTTCCGGACGTCGCGACCCGTGGCTCGGCCGGGTATTCGAAGTACCCGTCCATCAGGCCGGACTCCGCGTCACCGGGAAGATCCGGCGTGGCGCCCTCGAACGGGATGTGGTCGGGCAGCTCGACCGGCGCATTGGCGAATTCTGCGGGAATGCCCCCGCGGCCCTCGTTGCTGCAGGCTGCGAGGACGCCGGCCCCTCCGAGGGCGCCGGCCGTGAGAAGAGATCGTCGGGTGGGTGCGGTCATCGCAGGGCCTCCGGGTCGGTCAGGGGCCGACGGGCCGGCGCGAGGACGGTGCGGCCCGAATGGAAACGGTAGCGGTCGGGGAGTGTGCGCGCTGCGGGGGCGCCGGGCGGCATCGACGAGTCGGTCATCCCTTCACCGCCCCGGTCAGCACGCCCTTGGCGAAATGGCGCTGCAGGAACGGGTACACGCACAGGATCGGCACGATGGAGATCACCAGGATCGCCATCTGGATCGTGGTCTGCGGAGGTGCAGCCTCCATCACGGTGCCCATCTCGGTGGTACCCATCTCGGTGCCGTTGACCACGTAGGTGCGCAGCACCATCTGCAGCGGCCACTTCGCGGCGTCGTTGAGGTAGAGCAGGGCGCTGAAGAAGGCGTTCCAGTAGTTCACGCCGTAGAACAGCCCGATTACGGCCAGCGCCGCACGGGAGAGCGGCAGGCCGATCCGGCGGAAGATCTGCCACTCCGAGGCGCCATCGATCTTCGCGGCGTCGATCAACTCCTGGGGCAGGCTCGCGAAGAACGAGCGCACCACGATCACGTTGAACGCGCTGACGGCCGTCGGCAGGATCAGCGCCCAATAGGAATCGATCAGCCCGAACTGGCGGACGGCCAGGTAGGTCGGGATCAGGCCGGGGGAGAACAGCAGGCTGATCAGAACCAGCAGCAGCATCGGGCGATTGCCCACGGTGCCGCGGCGGGACAGGGCCCAGGCCAGCATGGCGGTTAGCGCGAGGCTGATGAAGGTGCCGACGGCGGTGATACCGATGGAGATCACCAGGGAGCGCGCCACCACGCCGCCGGAGAGGATCGAACGGTATGCCGTCAGGTCGATCTCGCGCGGCAGCAGCACGAAGCCGCCGGATTCAGTGACCTGATCGGCCGGGGCCACCGAAGTGGAGACGATCCCGATGAAGGGGATGATCACCAGGGCGCAGATGACCGCGAGTACGACGGCCTTGAGCGCCTTCTCGAGCGGGCTCGCGGTGTCCTGCAGGCTGCGGCGTCGCACCTGGGCGCGAGCGGGGGTGCGCGGGGGCGCACCGGAGGTATCGGGGCTGTCAGGGATGCGGGTATCGGCGGTCATGCCTTGTAGACCCCTTCCTCGCCGAAGGCGTGGGCGACCTTGTTGGCGGCCAGGACCAGACACAGGCCCAGCGCGCTCTTGACCAGGCCCACGGCGGCAGCAGGACCCCACTGGCCGCCGGCGATGCCTTCGTTGTAGACGTAGGTATCGAGCACTTCGCTGGCGTCGATCCCCACCGCCTGCTGCTGCAGGATGATCTGTTCGAACCCGACGGTCAGGGAGTTGCCCAGCTGGAGGATGAACAGCAGGATCACGATGGGGCGCAGGCCCGGCAGCGTCACGTGCCACATCTGCCGGAAGCGCGAGGCCCCATCGACCGCCGCGGCCTCGTACAGCGCCTTGTCGATGCCCGAGAGCACGGCCAGGAAGAGAATCGTGGCCCAGCCGGTGTCCTTCCAGATCACCTGTGAAGTCAGCAGCACCTTGAAGATGTCGGCGTTGCCGATGATGTCCAGCGTCGCCAGCCCGTGCGAACGCAGCACGTTGTTGATCAGGCCGGAACCGCCCAGCATCTGCTGGAAGATCGCGACCACGATCACCCAGGACAAGAAGTGAGGCAGGTACAGGATCGACTGCACGATCTGGCGCATCTTGTTGGACATCAGGCTGTTCAGCAGCAGGGCGAGGACCACCGGCAGCGGGAAGATCAGCACCGACTGGATCAGCGTGAGAATCAAGGTGTTGCGTAGCGCATTCAGGAACGCGGGGTCGCCCGAGACCAGGATCTCGAAGTTCTGGAATCCCACCCAGAGGCTCTCGCGGATTCCTAGGTAGGGCTGGTAGTCCTGGAAGGCGATGACGTTGCCCAATAGCGGGTAGTACTGGAAACCGATCAGCAGCAGCATGCCGGGTACGGCGAGCACCAGCACCATGCGGTCGCGCAGGATGCGGCGCCACAGGGTGGGTTTGGATCTTCGCTCCAGCGGAGGTGATGAGGCCTCGCGGGGCGGGGCCTGGTTCTCGATGACGGCCATGGCGGACGTTCTCCTCGATGAGATGTCGTCGTGGGAGGCGCGTGCACCCTGCTGTCGTCTCGGGTGATCGTGCCGAAGGTGCCTCCCGTGAGCGGCTCCTTTGCGCTCCGGGGCGGTGCTGTGATGTGAAGCACGGCATTTCCTACGTGAGAAGAGCATGGTGTTCGACGGGTTGCCAGAAGTTGCCTCACGGGCGTCTGGCGGGGTCGCGGATAGCACGGAGAGGCGCTCGACGGGTGCGTCGGCAGGTCATCGATGGAATCTCTGGGGGCTTGCTGAGCTGGGAATTCGCTTACCCGGCGAGAATATTCGTGTCTTCGGATCGTGCGCATGTGGCGGAGGTGGCGGCCTGCCGGGAGTCATCGGCTGGCGAGTTCCGGGTCGCGGCACGACGGCCCCCGCGTTCCCGTCGCCGTGATCCATGCTCGCCCTGCCGGGCACCGTCGCGCCGAGCCGCCCCGTTGCCACCACCCCAAGTGGGCTATACCATTTCCGGATCAAGTGGCGGCATCGCCTGCCGCCCCGTCGTCCAGGAGCGAGCGCGCCCATGAACACCTTCGAAGACGTCATACGCGTCATCACCGACAATCTCTTCGCCCAGGTCTCCATCCTCATCGGGCTCATCGCGCTGGTCGGCCTGATCCTGCAGCGCAAGCCGTTCGACGAGGTCGTCGCCGGGGCGCTGCGCGCCACCATCGGCGTGGTCATCCTCAACATCGGCGTGGAGATCTTCACCGGGGGACTGTCAAGCTTCCAGGCCATCGTCTCCAGCGCCATGGGCCTGGACCCGCCGGAGGCCACCTCCACCCTCGCCGACTTCACCGCCGGCGCCGGCTCGGTCGTGCCGCTGATCATCGCCGGCGGCTTCGTGGTCCACCTGGCACTGGTGCGGATCTTCCCCGCCGCCCGCTTCGTCTACCTCACCGGCCACCTCATGTACTGGATGTCCGTGGTGATCTCCGCGTCGCTGGTGGAGGCCTTCGGCGACGTCAACCGCTGGGTGCTGGCCGGAGTCGGCTCGATCCTCATCGGCTGCTACTGGGTCCTCCAGCCGCTGTGGACCCGCCCGCTAATGCGCAAGGTGATGGGCGATGACGAGGTGGGCCTGGGCCACACCGACTCCCTGATCGCCGTGGCCTCCGGGTACGGGGCGCGCGCCCTGAGGCTCGGCGACCCTGAGCAGCATGACTCCGAGCGGGTGCGCCTGCCCAAGCCGGTCTCGTTCTTCAAGGACATCAACGTCTCCACCGCCACGATCATCGGCGTGATCATGCTGGTGGCGATCCTGTTCGCCGATTCCGGCGTGGTCGCGGAACAGATGGGCGATGAGACCCTGCTGCCGTGGGTCTGGGCCGTGCTGCAGGCGCTGCGCTTCGCCGCGGGCATCGCGATCCTGCTGTTCGGCGTGCGCATGTTCCTCGCCGAGATCGTCCCCGCCTTCAAGGGGCTCTCGGAGAAGGCACTGCCGGGCACGAAGCCCGCCCTGGACCTGCCGGTGGCCTTCACCCGCGCCCCCACCGCCGTGATGATCGGTTTCCTCGTCTCGACCGTGGTGTTCCTGGCACTGATGCTGATCTTCGCCGCCACCGGCTGGTTCGTCCTCGTCCCGCCGATGATCATGCTGTTCTTCGGTGGCGGCGCCGGCGGCGTGTTCGGCAACGCGGTCGCCGGCTGGCGCGGCGCCATCTTCGGCGGCGTCCTCAACGGCATCGTGCTCGCGATCGGCCAGGCCATCGGCTGGGGCCTGTACGCGGGCACCGCGCCGGAAATCGCCACGCTGGCCGACGCCGACTGGTACGCGGTGGGCTGGGCACTGATCGGCCTCGGCGCCTTGCTCTCGCCACTGGGAACCTGGGCGATCTGGGTGCTGGCCGCCGTCACACTCCTGGTGACCATCGCGATCCTCGTCGCCCTGGGCCGCCGCGCCCCGGCCGAGGCCACCGCTTCCACCGGTGCCGACCCGACCGGCACCGATTCGACCGGCACCGACGCCCCGCAGAGCCACCGCGGCGAGCCCGCCACGGTCGGTGCGACCGCCGCGGCGGAGGGGCGGACCGCGACGGCCGACGGTGGCGCCGCCCCGACGGCCGACGGTGACGCCGCTCCGAGGGCCGACGCCGCGACCAGCCCGTCGGCCTCCGCGCCCACACCCACCGCGCCCTCCGGCCCGCTGGACGTCCTCGCCGTGTGCGGGGCGGGCATGGGCTCGAGCCTCATCCTGCGCACCACGGCCGAGAAAGCGCTGGACCGCATGGGGATCGAGGCGACGATGCGCCACACCGACGTCGGCTCCGCCCGCGGTGAGCACCCCGACATCGTCGTCGCCCAGCAGAGCTACCTCCAGGAGCTCGGCGACATCGCCCCGGTGATGGTCCCGATCGAGAACTTCGTCGACGTCGACCACGTCGAGAGCCGCATCTCCGAGGCGCTGCAGAAAGAAGGATGGCGATGAGCGAGGACCCGATGATCGACGACCTCACGAGCATGCTCACCCGCGTGGTCGAGGACAACCGGGACGGGATCGAGGCATCTGCGCAGGCCGTCGCCGCCTCGGGCCGGGACGGCGGCTTGCTGTACGCCGCCGGGGCGGGGCATTCCCTCGCCGCAGTGATGGAGACGTTCTTCCGGGCCGGGGGCCTTGCTTTCGTCCGGCCCCTGTGGGATCAGCGAGTGCTGCCGCTGGCCGGGGCCCGCGCCTCGACCGCCGCCGAACGGGAGGCGGGGCTCGGTCAGGCCGTGGCCGAACGCGCCGGGGTTGGCTCGCAGGACACCGTGCTGATCTTCTCCAACTCCGGCGTGAACCCCTATCCGGTGGAGATCGCGCAGCAGGGCCGACGGGCCGGCGCCACCGTCATCGCCATGACCTCCGTCCAGGCGAGCCGCACCGCGCCCCAGCGCGCCGAGGGCCGGCTGTTCGAGCTCTCCGACATCGTCCTGGACACGCAGGTGCCGGCGGGGGATGTGACCTGGCCGCCGTCGGAGCCCGTCACTGCGCCCGCCTCGACCCTGGTGACGGCTTCGCTGTGGACGGCGATCCTGCGGCGGATCGACACCATCGCCCCGGAGGTGCCGCGGTGGAAGAGCGCGAACGTGGCCGGGACCGATGAGTTCAACGCCGCACTCGTAGAGCGCTTCGCCCCCCGGATTCCTGAGCTGTGACCGGCGCGATCTGCGCGGAGAGCTCGAAGCGGTCGCCGGGGTAGGTCGAGACGGTGCGCTCGATGGCCTGCCCGCCGCGGCCGGAGACACGCACGAACTCGAGCGCCGCCGAGCCCCGCTCGACCCCGAGCTCCTCGGCGTCCTCGGGGCGGATGATCGCCGCGCGGATCGTCTGCTCGCCGGCGTCGAACCGTACGCCGTAGCGGGACTCCAGCACGCTGTACAGCGACTGGGTCGAGAAGTCGACCTCGGCCAATCCCGGGACGACGCTGGCATCCAGGGCGGTGCGCTCGATGGCCATCGGCCGCTCGTCGGCCAGGCGCACGCGGTCCAGCCGCACCACCGGGGCGCCGTCGCCGAGGCCGAGTGCCTCGGCGGTGAAGGGGTCGGCGGGCGTCTCGACAAGGCTGAGCACCCGCGAGCTCGCGCGGATGCCGCGGGCGGCCATGTCCTCGGTGAATCCCGTCAGGTGCAGGGGCAGGTTCACGGCGGGGCGTGCGACGAACGAGCCCCGGCCCACCTCACGCACCAGTCGGCCTTCCCGCGTCAGCTCATCCAGCGCGCGGCGTGCCGTCATCCGCGAGACGCCGCTCTCGGCCGCGAGCGCCCGCTCGCTGGGCACGGAGGTGCCGACGGGCAGTGCCTCGATCTGAGCGCGCAGCTCCTCCACCAGGGCGCGGAACTTGGGTCGGTCGGTCATGGGCCGATCTTCGCACGGTGCGGGCCGCGGCCCTGGACACGGGGTCGAGATGGTCTCGACGGCGTCGGCGTACGGATCGGCTCCTGGTCTGAAGCCCGGTCGGATCGTTGACGGGGCTCTCCGCCCGTTCCTAGGCTCCGCATGAGGTCGGCAGAGGACAGGCGAGCAACTCTGTGGCGACTGCCAGCTGACCCCGTGTGATCGAGGAGGGTGAACGATGGGCGTCAGGTCTCTTCTGCCCGGGCGACTGGGCTTCGGGACCGCGCCGCTGGGGAATATGTACCGTGCGGTCCCCGAGGAGGACGCCGCAGCCACTGTTGATCAGGCGTGGGACGGCGGAGTGCGTTACTTCGACACGGCCCCGTTCTACGGGGCCGGTCTCTCAGAGATCCGGCTGGGACAGGCCCTGTCACGGCGACCCCGGGATGAGTACGTTCTCAGCACCAAGGTCGGGCGCCTCATCCTGGATGAAACTGAGGATGTGGCCGGTCGTGATCACGCTGAGACGGGTGGCATCTTCGCTGACGGCCGCCCCAACACGATGATCAACGACTACACCGCCGATGCCACGCTGCGCTCCATCGAGGACAGTCTGGAGCGCCTGCAGACCGATCGGCTGGACATCGTGTGGGTTCACGATATCGCTCAGGACTTCCATGGCGACGACTGGCTGGCCGCCTACGAGTCCGCGCGCACCGGCGCCTTCCGTGTCCTGGCCAGGCTGCGGGAGGAAGGCGTGATCAGCGCTTGGGGTCTTGGTGTGAACCGGGTCGAACCTGTGGAGCTGACGCTCGCCCTCGAGGAGCCTCAGCCGGACGCGTTCCTGCTGGCCGGCCGATACTCGTTGCTGGATCACGAGAAGGCCCTCAGTCGCCTGTTGCCGCAAGCTGTGGACCAGGGCGTGGACATGGTCGTCGGTGGCCCCTACAATTCCGGCGTCCTCGCCGGAGGGGAGCACTTCGAGTACGCCCCGGCCTCCGAGGAGACCCGCGCCAAGGTCGTGCGTGTCCGGCGCCTTGCCGAGGAATTCGGTGTCAGCGTCAAGGCCGCGACGCTGCAGTTCTCTCTGGCGCATCCGGCGACAGCCGCGGTCATACCGGGGGCCACCCGTCCCGAACACGTGCTCGAGGATATCGCCGCTGTGACCGAGCGGGTCCCCGCAGAATTCTGGACAGCACTGCAGCAGGAGAAGATCGTTGCACCTGGAGCGCCCGTTCCCGCGGCCTGACAGCGATCAGCCATGGGGCGCTGCTCCCGGTGCGCAACCCGGAGTCCTGGATAAAGCCGCCACGCAAGCCTGGACCTCCTTCAACGCGACGGCCGCCAGTACGTTCACCGCGGCGTCGGACTGGACCCCCGGTGGTCGCGCTGACGGCTCCGCGCGATGCTCTGGCGCATGTCGCGGTGCTCAGGTTCTCAGGTGCGACGCCCCGTTCAGATCGAGGATCGCCCCGGAGGCCCACTGCGCCTCGGGTGAGGTGAGGTAGAGGATCGCCGCGGCGACCTCGTCGGCGGTTCCCACCCGCCCGAAGGGGCTCTGGGCCCGCAGGCCGTCACCGTTCTCGCCGTCGAGTTTGGGCTGCTGGCGCTCGGTGTCGACGAAGCCGGGCGCGACCGATGCGACGGCGATGCCGTGCGGCGCGAGGGCCAGGGCCATGGACTGCCCGAACGCGTGGAGTCCGGCCTTCGCCGCCCCGTAGGCCGGGGCGTCGGGCTCGCCGCGGAAGGCGCCGCGGGAGCCGACGTTGACGACCACTCCCTGGGCGCCGCGGGCGATGAGCGAACGGGCCACGAGATACGTCAGGTTCGCCGGTGCGCTCAGATCGACGTCGATCATCCGCCTCCAGCGCTGCTGCCACGTCTCGTAGTCAACCTCGTCGACGCGGTGGGAGGTGGCCTCGCCGGGGGCGATGCCGGCGTTGTTGACGAGGATGTCGATCTGTCCCATCCCGGCCTCCGCTTCCTCGACGACGCGGCGAGCGGTCTCGGGATCGGAGAGGTCGCCGCCGACGAGAACATGACCTTGGCCGTGCAGTTGCGCGAGGGTCTCCTCCGCCGACGCACTGTCGGCGCCGTAGTGGACGGCCACCCGGTCGCCGCGCTCACTCAGGGCGATTGCCGTCGCGCGCCCGATCCCTCGGGAGGCTCCAGTGACCAGTGTGCATCTCATGCTCGGCTGCCTCGTTCCGTGGTCGCTCGGGGGTGGTCGATCTTGGCGGGTGGTCGATCGCAGTGTCATCCTCGCGCATGGGGCGGCTGTGCGGTGTCCGCATCCGGGCCCGGCTGGTCCGTGCCGTGGAGGGGGCCACCCAGGCTCGGATGCCATCGCTCATTCGGGACCGGCAGATGCGACCCGGCGCCTCGGCCGCGCCAGCGCAGAGCGGACGAAGAACCCGGCGAAGCGCCCGGCTGCGGTCAGCCGTCGGGCCCGCGTGAAGCCCTGCCCCCGGATCGAGGTCAGGAGCCGGACGAGGTCCGGTGCGCTGATCCTCAGCACGGTCCGGACGGATTGCCCGTCGGCCCCGTCGGCCACCCACTCGGCCCCGTCGGCCCCGTCGGCGGGGGAGACCTCGATGTGCAGCGTCGTCAGCCCCGACAGCAGCGCGAGCGGGTGGCGGCCGGACGTGTGCTTGACGCCCGTGAGCCGGCGGGGCCTGCCTGCGTCGTCGGCGAACTCCAGCGAGTACCGCATGGCCTCATCGCCCCCGCGCGGGAACAGCGAGAGCGTGCCGGCGGTCTCTGCGCCGGTGGCGATGCCCTCGAGATCGATCGTGCCGTGCACGGCGATCGGGTGAGTGCGGTCGGTGAGAAACCTGTCCATGCTGCGGACCTCTGCGCGCAGGCGCAGCTCCGCCCGGGCTCTCGTGCCCGACGGCGTCGCCATGCGTTCGGCGAAGACGACCCCGTCGCTCCTGGTCGCCTCGCGCGCGGCCGCCGCATGGGCGAAGGCGCCGTCCTCCGGCACGGGAGTCGCCTGCACCGCGCCCCATTCGGGGGCGCGCCACTCGGGTCGCCCGGCCGCCCGGATCACCGCCTCGATGGCGCGCTCGGCGCCGGCCAGGATCGTCGCAGACGGGTTCACGCCCGTCGCGGCGGGCACCACGGACCCGTCCATCACGTACAGGCCGGGATAGCCGTGCACCTGGCCGATGTCATCGACCACGCCGGATGCCGCGTCGGCCCCGGGGCGCACCCCGCCTAGGGGGTGGACGGTGATGGTGCGCCGCAGCAGCGACCACGTCGGTGGGTTGTACTGTCGCCCGCCCAGCAGCCGCCGCACCAGCGGCCCCACCCGACGCTGCGAGCGGTACAGGTGAGCCTGCCAGCGATTGCTCCAGCTCAGCGCCGCCTCTCCCGTCTCGTCCAACCGCAGCGTGCCCCGGGCCGAATCCCGGCCCATGGCCAGCAGCGCGAAGGTGCGCGTGGGGTCGCTGCCGCGCAGGTGCTTCCACCAGCGCCGGACGGTGCGCCCCGGCAGCAGCGCGTCGTAGAGCTCCTGCAGGGGAGGCGGGATCGCACCGTCCTGCACCTGGAACCACACCGACCGCCTGCCCTCGGGCACGGACAGCACAGTCGTGGTGGTGATCGTCGGGCCCGTGGTCATGTCCGCGGCATCCCGCGGCATCTCGGCGAGGGTCAGGAAGTCGCCGTTGCCGGAGAATCCCCGGCCCAGCTGCGGCGAGAGGTCGGGCAGGGTGCCGTGGACATCGCGGGCGCGCAGCAGCAGCTCGTTGGTCGCCACCGCCCCGGCGGCCAGCACGACCCGCGGCGCCGTCCAGGCCTGGGGCGGGGCCGACGGGTCCGACGGGGTAGTGGTGGTCACCGCGTAGCCTGCGCGGCCCGATAGGCCTGACGGATCGGGGGTGGCCGCCTGATCCGCAGCGTCGGCGGGACCGCCGTAGCCGGGAACGAGCTCGATCCGGCGGACCTCGGCGTCGGTGACCGCGCGGGCCCCGTGCTGCTCGGCCACCGCGAGATAGGTGACATCCAGGGTGTTCTTTGCGCCGTGGTTGCAGCCGATGATGCACTCGCCCACGAAAGCGCATCCGCGCCGCGGCACCCCGTGGGCGTTTGGAAGCCATGTCTCGGGATCCCCGAAGGTCACGGCGAGATTCGGGCGCACCGTGGCCGGGATGTCCATGCCCTGGACCATCTGCTCGATCAGTGAGGTGCGCGGGGCGGGCCTGCCGGTCGCCGGATCGTCCCCGGCCGGGGCGATGCCCATCATGTGCCCGGCCAGCTCGTAGTACGGGTCGAGGCTCTCGCGCCGCAGGTGCGATGGCCACCGCTCGTCCATGACGCCTTCATAGGGGCGGGAGAAGACGTTGGCGTAGACCAGGGAGCCGCCGCCCCAACCCGCCGCCTGCACACTGCCCATCGTGTCCAGCCAGCGGACGTCGTACAGGCCCTGGCCGGCCCGCCACAGCCAGCGGTCCTCCAGCTCGGGCCGGCGCGGGAACTCGCCGAGGGCCCACCGGCGACCGCGCTCGAGCACGATCACGGACAGTCCCGCCTGCGCGAGGCGGGCCGCGGCGACTGCTCCGCCGAAGCCGCTGCCGACGACGATCGCGTCCGCGTCGTAGTGCTGAGCCATGATCAGTGTCCTCGCTGCCGCACGGGGCCCGACTGCTCGCCGTCCTCCCGTGTCCTGGGGATCGTAGAGCCGCCGGATCGGCGGACGCTGAGGTGTGCCCGCCGCGGGGCAGCGGCCAGTGTCCGCAGACGTGCTCCGGCGCTCGGTCGTCAGTCTTCCTCCCCGGTGCGGGCCCGTCCACACATCGGCCGAACCGGCGCTCTATGCGTAACCGCAGTGTTACGCTTTCCGTATGGACGTGTTCGACGCTCTGGCGGACGAGACGCGCCGCCGCCTGCTCCTGCAGCTCGCCGACGGTGCGCATACGGCCGGGGACCTGGCTCGGACGGAGACCATCTCGCGGCCCGCGATCAGCCGCCACCTGAAGGTGCTCCGAGAGGCAGGCGTGCTGGACGTGCAGCAGAACGGGCGGCAGCGCTTCTACGCGCTGCGAGCCCAGGGACTGGAACCGGTTCGCGATCTGGTCGAGCGGATCGCCTCGCCCCCGGAGCCAGCGCCGCCGGTCTCCGAGCATCATCTGGACGCGCTCGAGCTGGAAGTGCGCCGAACCGTGCGTGACCGCCCCGCGAGACAGGATCACCGACAGGAGAACTCCGCATGAACGCCACGCCGCAACCGAACGGACAGCTGGGGGAGGGGCCCCACGGACGTGAGGTCCGCATCGAGCGCCGCTTTCGAGCCCCTATCGACGACGTCTGGGCCGCGATGACCGAGCCCGAGCGACTCCAGCGGTGGATCGGCAGATGGGAGGGTGACCCGGCCACGGGCAGAGTCGCGTTCTTCATGACCGCCGAGGGCGACGACGTCGAGCCCGAAGAATTCGCCATCACGGAGTGCAGCCCGCCTCACCGCTTCGCCGCGGACACCAGCGTCGGCGACGGCGCCTGGCATCTGCGGTTCGAGCTGAGCCACGAGGATGGCATCACCACCGTGGTCTTCGCCCAGGCGCTCGGCGACGACCCCCTCGGCAGCGTCGGGCCGGGCTGGGAGTACTACCTCGACCGGCTCGCCCGCACCCTCGAGGGGGAGGACGCCGACGACGTCGACTGGCACAGCTATTACCCGTCCATGAGCGAGTACTACGAGTCCCTCGCGCGATGACCGCGCGGCGGCCGGGAGCCACCCCGTCGGCCGCCCTCGAGCATGATCACGGACGACCCATCCGGGCGCGGCTGTCCATGCGCGGGACGCCTATCGCATCTGCCCTGCATATAACGCGGCAGGTGCGATCGGCGTCCCGCTGACGGTCACGGTCGGAGGCGGTCGCACGAGTCGCTGGCTGTGACCGCGCGGTGATGCGCCTGACGTTGTCGCCGGCCACCAGGCGTGCGATCTTGGCAGTGAGCCCGGAGAATCGGGCTCCCGGACGAGGGGTGCCGTACCCGGAGTGCGACAAGACGGCCCGCAGGAGGCTGTGATGTCGTGGTTCGTTCTGGTGCTCTCCGGGATGCTCGAAGCGGTGTGGGCCACCGCGCTGGGGAAGTCCGAGGGCTTCAGCCGGCTCGCCCCCACCCTGGTGTTCTTCGTCGCCCTGGCCGCGAGCATGACCGGCCTGACCTATGCGATGAAGGACCTGCCCACCGGCACCGCCTACGCCGTATGGGTGGGCATCGGGGCGGTGCTCACCGTCGTCTATGCGATGGCCACCGGTGAAGAGCTGATCTCGGTGACGAAGGTTCTGTTCCTGCTGATGATCATCGGCGGGGTCGTGGGGCTCAAGCTCGCCCACTGAGGACCGCCCCCGCTCTCGGCAGGCTGCGGGCTAGCTGACCTGCCCCCGCGGTCCGCAGCCCCGGCTAGCTGAGCTGCCCCGTGAACACGGCCGGTCCCACCAGCAGGGCGAAGCCGACGGCGAGCAGCAGCCAGCCCAGACAGGCGGCCGGCATGTTCGTCGTGGCGTACTGGTCGCCCCAGGACTTCACCCAGCGGCTGGACAGTGCCAGGAGGATCACGCCGATCGCGGCGATCACGATTCCGGTCCACATCAGCACGGTGATCATGGACGACCAGCCTCTCTCTCCTGTCGGGATGTCCCTGACTCGTGTCGGAACGCAGCCATTGTCCGTCGGCGGGGGAGCCCGGCGCATCCATCGCCCTCAGCCGGCCTGCATGACCTCCTGCAGGCGGCCGACGGAGGAGGTGTACGGCCACAGCCACACGTCGTCCACGGCCATGTACTCCCGGTCCTCCGGCGTGAAGAGATCGGCGGCTTCTCCGAGCGCCATGAGATCGAGATGCTTGCCCATGCCCTCCACGGGAATCTCGTGCTGCGTCCCGTCGACCGTGATGAGGAGGTGGCCGTCCCCGTCCTCATCCTGTCGCGTCTCGACCTCGGGCTCACCAGTGTGGCGGAGCACCTCGGCGAGGGTCTTGACCACGTCTGGCCAGTCGGAGCTCGGATCATCGAGCGGAGAATCCGGGACGGCGTAGACGTACCAGAAGGCGCCGACGTCGTAGCGGTCGTCGGCCGGGTCCGGGCCCTCGGCGCCCAGGAAGTACTCCCAGGAATCCTCCATGAGGGGATCGTCGAAGACGGAGACGTCGACGCCCTCGCGCCGTGGGATCCCGGCCTCCTCGAGCAGCCGCAGCTTCTCCTCGACGCTCAAGGACTGTGCGGCGCCCGAGGTCTCAGTGGCGCCCGGCGTCTCAGCGGTGCGCGATGCCTCCGTGTTGCGCGACGTTCCCGGGGCGTCCGGCGCCTGGCCGGCGCTCGGCGACGCACCCGCGTCACCGCGCTCTGTGCGTCGTCCCCGCAGCCAATTGAACAGGCCCATGCGTTCTCTCCTCGTCGGTTCCACCGGTACCGGCCGGAGCGCCCGTGCGGCGTCCCCCATCGCGCGGCCACGCTAGCGCGACGGCTCGTCCCCGCCGCAGTCGCGTGGGCTCATCTCGGGATCCGGGCAGTCGGTCGAGATCGATCGGCGCGCGCCATGCCAGGTCGAAACGCCTCCGATCCGGCAGCTGCGCACATAGGGTCGGGACATGAGTTCCCTGAGTCAACCTCTAGGCCGTGAGAGCGCTGCTGTGGTCGTTTCTGTCGGTTCTGCGCCGCTCGTGGATGGTGGGGTCGTAGCACGTTCCGTCGC
>NZ_JBHTDM010000031.1:0-76921 GCF_042666535.1 Brachybacterium sp. GCM10030252
ACAGAGCCTCACACTGAGGAGCGGCAGCCACTGTACGGGCCAATCACCGGATGGAAGCGATCCAACCACCGCGACATCCGCGGCACCACAGAGCCTCACACTGACGCCACTGTAGACCGCAGCGCCTGAATCCTCGGGAATCCTCGGGCACCGGAATCCTCCGGCATCCGCGCGAGAGGCGTCGCTGCCCTGCGGTGCTCCGCCCCACTCGTGGCGGGCCCGCCCCGTCAAGCGCCGGCAACCTTTGGGGCGTGAGGGCAAAAACTTGGCAATGACCCGGTTGACCTAGCCGTCCACGCCCAGGTCCGACCGTAGATTGACGGAGGTTGTTCGGCGACGCGTACTTCCCCTGTCCGGCGTCGCGCTCGGACAGACGCAGGAACCCGGAATGTGCAGTCGTACTGGAAGCAGGTCGAGATACGTGGCGAATCATCGCGCTGACGGACGCGCCACGGTGCGCAAGCACCGTGCCATCGGAGGAACTCATCGCGACGCGACCCTCCCCGCCGGTGTGGTGAAGGTCAGCGTGCTCGGAGCACTCGCGACCGCCACGATCGCCGCACCGCTGGCCGCTGCCGCGGCCGGGGTCGACGAGGACATGCCCCAGAGCGCGTCCCAGGCGTCCGAGGCCGGCTCCCGGGGCCAGGGTGACTCCGCGAAGCAGGCCGGCCCCGCCGCCGAGGTCCCGCCCGTCGCCCTCCCGGTCGCCGAGGCCGCCGGCTCTGCACAGCAGGCCGCGGCCGAGACCCGTGCGGACGAGGACAGCGCCAGCCGGAGCGAGGAGCGCACCGCTCCCGCCGAGGAGGACGCCGCGTCCGAGGAGCCCGCAGAGGATCTCGGCATCGAGGTGGAGCTCCCCGAGCCCGAACCCGCGGTGAGCGAGAGCTCCGCCGGGGCAGCCGGCAGCAGCGGGTACGTCCGTCCCGTCAGCGGCCCCATCACCTCCGGCTTCGGCGGTCGCATGCACCCCGTGCTGGGCTACTTCAAGGGCCACGACGGCGTCGACTTCGGTGCCAGCTGCGGCACCCCGGTCCACGCCGCGAAGGGCGGGACCGTCGTCGCCGTCGAGTACCACCACGCCTCCGGCAACCGCGTGAAGATCGACCACGGCAACGGGGTCATCACCGGCTACTACCACCTGCAGGGCTTCAACACCTCTGTCGGTGCCACGGTCGAGGCCGGCGAGGTCGTCGGCTACGTCGGCACCACCGGGCGCTCCACCGGCTGCCATCTCCACTTCGCGAAGATGGACGAGGCGGGCAACTACTCCAACCCGATGTCGCTGCTGCAGTGAGCCGCACCCCGGTCGTCCTCGGCGTCGAGTCGTCCTGCGACGAGACCGGATTCGGGATCGTCTCCGACGGCGTCCTGCTCGGTCAGGGCCTCGCCTCCAGCGCCTCCCAGCACGCCGAGTTCGGGGGAGTGGTCCCCGAGATCGCCGCCCGCGCCCACCTGGACGCCGCGGTCCCCACCCTGCGCATCGCCCTCGCCGACTCCGGTGTCGAGGCCGAGGACATCACCCACGTCGCCGTCACCTCCGGACCCGGGCTGGCCACCGCCGTCCACGTCGGCCTCGCCGCCGCGAAGTCCGTCGCCTGGGCCCTGGACAAGCCGCTGTTCGGCGTCCACCACCTGGCCGGTCACGCCGCCGCGGACACCCTCGAGCACGGGCCGCTGCCGGAGCGCAGCATCATCCTCATCGTCTCCGGCGGCCACACGTCGATCCTCGCCGTCGGCGATCTCGTGCGCGACCCGATCGAGCATCTCGGCGACACCCTCGACGACGCCGCCGGTGAAGCCTTCGACAAGGTCTCCCGGCTGCTCGGCCTGGGCTACCCCGGCGGGCCCGCCATCTCGCGCGCCGCGGCAGGCGGCGACCCGGGTGCCTTCTCCTTCCCCCGCGCCCTGCTGCGCCCCGGCGATGCGCCCTTCACGTTCTCCTTCTCGGGTCTCAAGACGGCCGTGGCGCGCACGGTCGAGACCCTCGAGCGCGCCGGTGAGCCGGTGCCGGTCGCCGATATCGCCGCCTCCTTCGAACAGGCCGTGGTGGATGTGCTGGTGACCAAGTCGCTGCGCGCCGTCCGCGAGCGGGAGCTGGACACCCTGGTCATCGTCGGCGGCGTGGCCGCGAACGCACGCCTGCGGTCCGTGGCGCAGGAGCGCTGCGATGCGGCGGGCGTCGAGCTGCGGATCCCGCCGCCGCGGCTGTGCACCGACAACGGCGCCATGATCGCCGCCGTCGGGGACCTGCTGGTCCGCTCCGGCGCCGACCCCAGCGGGCTGCGCATCGCCGCGGATCCGTCCGCGGTCCTGCACGGGGCCCAGCTGCCGCTGCCGCGGTGAGGTCCCTCTCACACCGGCGCCGCCTGCCCGGCACGGATGGTCATCCCGGCGCGTGGTGTTGCTAGACTTCCGTGGTCGGCCCGCGTAGCTCAGTGGATAGAGCGTCTGCCTCCGGAGCAGAAGGTCGTAGGTTCGAATCCTGTCGCGGGCACTGACACCCGGAGCCGGGGCACCGTCAGCACGGTGCCCCGGCTCTCTCATGTGACGAGGTCGCGCATCTGTACGCGACGCTCAGGCGCGGAGGGCGGCGAGCGAGCCCGCTCGGGCCCGCTCGCCGCCCGCTCCTCAGCCCTGCGGCCCGCGCAGCTCGACCAGGCGCTGCAGCAGCGAGCGGACCGCGTCGATGTCCTCGATCCGCAGCCGGGCCGCGGTATCCCCGCCGCCCACCTTGATCCCGACGTCGCCCTCGCCGAGCTGGGAGAAGACGGACTCGTCGGTGACGTCGTCGCCCAGGTACAGCCACGCATCGGCCGCGCTGGCGCGGGCGAGGGCGTCGATCGCCGCACCCTTGGAGGTGTGGACGACCGAGAACTCCACGACCTCCTTGCCGGGGGTGACGGTGACGTCGGGGAGGGTGACGGCGTACTCCAGGGCGGCCTCGGTCGCGTTGATCGAGCCCCGCCCGCGCGCGTTGCGCGTGTGCAGCACGGCGGCCGCCGGCTTCGTCTCGACCTCGGCACCCGGATGCGCACGGGAGATCCGGTTCAGGTTGCCGGTGATCGCGGCGAGCAGGTCCTCCTTCTCGGGGGACATGGTCAGCGCCGCGGAGTCCAGCACCTCGGCCTGCATCCACGGCGGCAGCGCACCGACCTCGGCGCCGTGCGAGCCGACCAGCACCACCGAGCTCGGCATCGAGGTGTGGGAGTCGAGATTGCTCAGCGCCCTGCCGGAGACCAGCGCCACCGCGACGCCGGGCATCTCGGAGAGGTCGCGCAGCGCCATCAGGGCCTCGGGGTCGGGCTGGACGGCGTCGCGGTCGGCGACGATCGGCGCCAGCACCCCGTCGAAGTCGGAGGCCACGAGGATCCGCGGGACGGTGGCGAAGTCGCGCAGGGCGGACTCGACCGCCTCGGGGTCGCTGGGCTCGTCCCCGGTCAGCCGGATGACGGGCTTGGCCACCTGCTCGGGACGCCCGATCTGCTCCAGCTCGTGGAGGAAGGCGTGCGCCCAGGCCTGGACGTCGTTCTCCATCACCTGGTGGCGCAGGGAGCGCATCGACTCCTCCTGCTCCTCCGGCGGCATCGTCAGCGCCCGCAGGATCGCGGCCTTCAGGTCATCGATGTCGTGGGGATTGACCGTCACCGCGGCGCGGAGCTCGTCGGCGGCGCCGGCGAACTCGCTGAGCACGAGCACGCCCTGGAGATCCGGACGGGAGGCCACGTATTCCTTGGCCACCAGGTTCATCCCGTCCCGCAGCGCCGTGACGAGCACGACGTCGGCCGTCATGAACAGGGCGGTCATGTCGCGGCGGTCGAAGGAGCGGTGCTGATACGACACGGCGGGACGACCGATCGAGGAGTGGTCGCCGTTGATCCGGCCGACGGTCAGCTCGACCTCGTCGCGCAGCTGCTTGTAGGCCTCGACCCGCTCGCGCGACGGCGTGGCGACCTGGACCATGACGGTGTCCTGGGGATCCACGGAGCCGTCGTCGAGCAGCTCGCCCCAGGCCTTGAGCCGGTGACGGATGCCCTTGGTGTAGTCGAGGCGGTCCACGCCCAGCACGATCTTCTGCGGATCGCCGAGGTCCTTGCGCAGCTGGACGGCCCGCTCGCGCACCTCCGGATCCTCGGTCAGCGCGGAGATCGAGGCGGAGTCGATGGAGATCGGGAACGTCTGGGCCACGACCTCGCGCACCGGGGCGGCGCCCAGACCGGGGACCGAGATGGTCTGCCCGTCCACGTGGTAGCCCAGCAGCTTGCGGACCGCCGCCACGAAGTTCTGGGCGTCGCTCTCACGCTGGAATCCCACCAGGTCCGCCCCCAGCAGCCCGCGCAGGATCTGGTTGCGCTTGGGCAGCTGGGAGAACAGCTCCACGGGCGGGAACGGGATGTGGTTGAAGAATCCGATGCGCACGTCGCTGCGCTCGTCGCGGATCATCCGCGGCACCAGCTGCAGCTGATAGTCGTGGACCCACACCGTCCCGTGCTCCTCGGCGACGGCCGCGGCCTCGCGGGCGAAGCGCCGGTTGGTGCCGACGTAGGAGCCCCACCAGGTGCGGTGGAACTCCGGATCGACGATGACGTCGTGGTACAGCGGCCACAGCGTGGCATTGGAGAAGCCCTCGTAGTACCGCTCGATGTCCTCCTGCTCGAGACGGACCGGGTAGAGGGACATCCCGTCGGCCTCGAACGGCTCGGGCGGCTCCCCGGGCGAACCGGCCCAGCCGACCCACGCCCCGGACTCCACCGTGCGCATCACGGACTCCATCGCGGTGACCAGGCCGCCGGGGCTGGTGACCCACTCGGTCGCCCCGTCGGGCAGGGTGCGGGTGTCGACCGGCAACCGGTTGGCGACCACCACCAGCTGGTGGCCGGGATCGGGACGGGAAGCGGCTGTGGGCACGGTGTCTCCTTCGCGACGTTCGAACGGGAGCGGCCGGGAAGCCCGCGCCGTCGCGCTGCCGGAGGGCGGCGGAGGCCGGCTTCCGCTCCGATATCGGGAGACTACCAAGTGCGATCACTCACCCGGGACACCTCGGCGGCCGCGCTGCCGTCTCAGCAGGCACGCTGACCAGCACAGATGCCCACCGACCGGCCGGACGGGCCGGCACGGCAGCCCCGTCGGCGAGCCCGCGGGGCGGACGCGGCTCCAGCGCCGGCCCGGCTCGGTCTAGGGTCGGGA
This sequence comes from Brachybacterium sp. GCM10030252, assembly GCF_042666535.1. Classification (NCBI taxonomy): domain Bacteria; kingdom Bacillati; phylum Actinomycetota; class Actinomycetes; order Micrococcales; family Dermabacteraceae; genus Brachybacterium; species Brachybacterium sp. GCM10030252. The sequence goes on from NZ_JBHTDM010000031.1 coordinate 5,185, forward strand.
GTCGCCGCCGCGCCCGCGACCGGCCATCGAGCAGACCACAGGAGCAGACATGCGCGCCCACGAGGCCGGAGCCCTCCACGGCAACGACGCCGCCCCCACCTGGCTGCCGTATCCCACCGACGTCAACACGCTGATCGACGGACTGTGGTCGGAGACCACCGTGCGCGGTGAGGACGGCTCGCTGCGCACCGGCGGCCTCAGCGTCCACGAGATCGCGGAGCAGGTCGGCACCCCCGTCTTCGTCGTCGATGAGCAGGACTTCCGCTCCCGCGCCGTCCGCTTCCGCGACGCGTTCGCCGGCGCCTTCGCCCATCTCGGCGGGTCGGGCGTGTACTACGCCGGCAAGGCGTTCCTGTGCACCGCGGTGGCGCAGTGGATGCAGGAGGAGGGGCTCGGCCTGGACGTCTCCACCGGCGGTGAGCTCGCGGTCGCCCTGCGCGCCGGCTTCCCCACCGAGCGCATCGCCCTGCACGGCAACAACAAGTCCGATGCGGAGATCCGCCGCGCACTGTCCACGGGCGTCGGGCGCATCGTCATCGACTCCCTGGCGGAGATCGACCAGGTCTCCCGTCTCGCCGGGGAGCTCGGCGTGGTCGCCTCGGTGATGCTGCGTGTGACCACCGGCGTCGAGGCCCACACCCACGAATTCATCGCCACCGCCCACGAGGACCAGAAGTTCGGGATCTCCCTGACCGCCGGGGACGCCCTCGAGGCGGTGCGTCGCGTGATCGCCCGACCGGAGACGCTCGACCTGGTGGGCCTGCACTCCCACATCGGGTCGCAGATCTTCGACGTCGGCGGCTTCGAGATCGCCGCCCGCCGGGTGCTGGAGCTGATGGCCCAGGTCCGCGACGAGCTCGGCCGGGAGATCCTCGCGCTCGACCTCGGCGGCGGCTTCGGCGTCATGTACAACACCCAGCACACCCCCTCGACCCCCGAGGAGCTGGCCGCCGGCATCGCCCGGATCATCGAGCAGGAGGCCGCGGCGCTCTCTCTCCCCGTGCCGCACGTGTCCTTCGAGCCCGGCCGCGCGATCGCCGGCCCCTCGACCCACACGCTGTACTCGGTGGGCACCGTCAAGGACGTCCACCTCGGCGGCCCGCATCACCGCGTGTACGTCTCGGTCGACGGCGGCATGAGCGACAACGTGCGCACTGCGCTGTACGACGCGGACTACTCGTGCCTGCTGTCCGGACGCGTCTCCGACGCCGCCCCCGAAGTCGTGCGCGTGGTCGGCAAGCACTGCGAGAGCGGGGACATCGTCGTCAAGGACGAGTACCTCCCGGCCGACGTGCAGCGCGGTGACCTGGTCTCGGTCCCGGTGACCGGCGCCTACTGCTACTCCCTGGCCTCGAACTACAACCACGTCCCGCGCCCCGCGGTGGTCTCCGTGCGCGACGGAGAGCTGCGCACGCTGATGCGTCGCGAGACGGAAGAGGACCTCCTCGCCCTCGACGTCGGCTGAGGAGCGGGCGCGGTCCGTGGGTCCGCGCACAGTTCTTCGTCGTTCATCGACGGTCACGAAGGACCCGTGACCTCCGATACAGTGCCAGAGCCCGCCCCCGGCCACCGCCGGACCGTGTGGAAGGACCACCTCACGCATGTCCCAGAGCTCTCCCGGCAGCCCGCCGTCACCGGCCGGCGCCGACACCTCGACCGAGCTGCCGACCCTGCGCGTCGCCGTGCTCGGAGCCGGCACCGTCGGCACCGAGGTGCTGCGCCTGCTCTCCCAGCAGGGCGTGGACCTCTCCCACCGCATCGGCGCCCGCCTCGAGGTCATCGGCGTCGCCGTGCGCAACCTGACCCGCGACCGCGGGGAGCACGTCCCCGCCGAACTGCTCACCGAGGACGCCACGTCCCTCGTCCAGCAGGCGGACCTGGTCATCGAGGTCATCGGCGGCATCGAGCCCGCCCGCACGCTCCTGCTGGAGGCCATGGCCGGCGGAGCCAGCGTGGTGACGGCGAACAAGGCCCTGCTCGCCCAGGACGGCGCGGCCCTCTACGAAGCGGCCGACATCCACGGCGTGGACCTGTACTTCGAAGCGGCGGTGGCCGGCGCCATCCCCCTGGTCCGGCCCGTGCGCGAGTCCCTGGCCGGTGACCGCATCCAGCGGGTTCTCGGCATCGTCAACGGCACCACCAACTACGTCCTGGACGCGATGACCCGCACCGGGGCGAGCTTCGACGAGGCGCTGGAGAGTGCGAAGGAGCTCGGCTACGCCGAGGCCGATCCCACCGCCGACGTGCAGGGCCATGACGCCGCCGCGAAGGCCTCGATCCTGGCCTCGCTGGCCTTCCACACCCGCGTGCGCCTGTCCGACGTCCACTGCGAGGGCATCACCGAGGTCTCCGCACAGGACATCGCCGCGGCCACCCGGATGGGCCGGACCATCAAGCTGCTCTCGATCATCGAGCGCATCGAGGACGAGACCGGTGAGCGGGTCTCCGCCCGGGTCTACCCGGCACTGATCCCCGACAGCCACCCGCTGGCCTCCGTCTCCGACGCCTACAACGCCGTGTTCATCGAGGCCGACGCCGCCGGGTCGCTCATGTTCTACGGCCAGGGAGCCGGCGGCGCACCGACGGCCTCGGCGATCCTCGGCGACGTGGTCTCCGCGGCCCGTCAGCGCGTGCGCGGGGGAGTGGGCCCGCGCGAGTCGCGCTACGCCGAGCTCGACGTGATCGCGATCGACGACCTGCGCAGCGCCTTCTACGTCTCGCTGACCGTGCAGGACCGCCCCGGCGTGCTCGCCGAGATCGCCGGCACCCTCTCCGGGTACGGCATCTCCATCTCCACCATCCACCAGGAGCTGCTCGAGGGCGACGGGACCGAGCAGCAGGCGCTGGCGAGCATCGGCATCACCACCCACCGCGCCCTGGAGTCGGCGATGACCGCGTCGCTGGACGTCTTCTCCGCGACGGCGACGGTCCTCGGCATCGATTCCGTCCTGCGCATCGAAGGAGAATGACCCCATGGCACACCAGTGGCGCGGCGTCCTCGCCGAATACCGCGAGCACCTGCCCTTCGCCGAGGGCGATACCCTCCTGAGCCTGGGGGAGGGCGGGACCCCGCTGGTGCCCGCCCCGGCTCTGTCCGAGCGCGTGGGCGCAGAGATCCACATCAAGGTCGAGGGACAGAACCCCACCGGCTCCTTCAAGGACCGCGGGATGGTCGCGGCGATGACCAAGGCCGTGGGCGACGGGGCGACCGCCGTGGTCTGCGCCTCGACCGGCAACACCAGCGCCTCGGCCGCCGCCTACGCCACCGCGGCGGGCATGACCTGCGCCGTGCTGCTGCCGCAGGGAAAGATCGCGGCCGGCAAGCTCGCCCAGGCCGTGGTCCACGGTGCCCAGCTGATCCAGGTCGAGGGCAACTTCGACGACTGTCTCGAGATCGCGCGCAAGCTCGACGCCGAGCATCCCGTCGAGCTGGTCAACTCCGTGAACCCGTACCGCCTGCAGGGCCAGAAGACCGCCGCGTTCGAGGTCAGCGACGCCCTGGGCCGCGCCCCGGACATCCACGTCCTCCCGGTCGGCAACGCCGGCAACATCTCCGCGTACTGGATGGGCTATCGCGAATACCACGAGGCCGGGATCACCGCCGCGCTCCCGGCCATGTGGGGGTTCCAGGCGAGCGGCGCGGCGCCCTTCGTCGCCGGTCACCCGATCACCGACCCCGAGACCGTCGCCACCGCCATCCGGATCGGTGCCCCCGCGTCCTGGACCCTCGCCGTCGCCGCCCGCGACGACTCCGGCGGCCTCATCGACGCCGTCACCGATCAGCAGATCCTCGATGCGCAGCGTCTGCTCGCCGCCGAGGTGGGGATCTTCGTCGAGCCGGCGTCCGCGGCCGGAGTGGCCGGCCTGCTCCAGCAGGCCGAGCGGGGCCTCGTCCCGGCCGGCGCCACGATCGCGGTGACGGTGACCGGCAACGGGCTGAAGGACATCGACACGGCGCTGTCCCAGCGCGACATGACCCCGACGGTGATCGGGGCCGACGTCAATGCCGCCGCCGAGGCCATCGGCCTGTGAGGATCCAGCATCCCCGGGTCTCCGTGCGGGTCCCCGCGACCGCGGCCAACCTCGGACCGGGCTTCGACACGCTCGGCCTCGCGCTCGAGCTCTGCGACGACCTCGAGCTCGAGGCCACCACCGGCGGCACGGAGATCCACGCCACCGGTGAAGGCGCCGACTCGGTGCCCGCCGGGGAGGACCACCTCGTGGTGCGCGCCCTGCGTCGCGGTCTGGACCACGCCGGCGCCCCGCAGGTCGGGGTGCGCCTGCGCACCGTCAACCGCATCCCGCACGGCCGGGGACTGGGCTCCAGCGCGGCCGCCACCGTCGCCGGGCTGCTGCTGGCCCGCGGTCTGCTCGCGGAGCCCGAGGCGCTCGACGACGCCGGCCTGCTGCAACTGGCGAGCGAGTTCGAGGGCCACCCCGACAACGCCGCGCCGGCCGTCCTCGGGGGCGTCGCGCTGTCGTGGATGGACGCCGGCAGGGCCCGCGCCGTTCCTCTGACCCATGCCCCGGGGGTCCTCCGCCCGCTGGTGCTGCTGCCGACGGCGACGCTGTCCACCCACCAGGCGCGCGGCCTGCTGCCCGAGACGGTGCCGCGCGAGGACGCGGTCTTCAACGCCTCGCGCGCGGCGCTGCTCGTGCATGCACTCGCCGGTGATCCCGCGCTGCTGATGGAGGCCACCGAGGACCGCCTGCACCAGGAGCAGCGTGCACCGGGGATGCCTCGCAGCCTCGAGCTGATGCGGGTGCTGCGCCAGGAGGGTCATCCCGCGGTGATCTCCGGGGCCGGACCGTCGGTGCTGGTGCTGTCCGGGCGCCGATCCGAGATCGCCCCGCTGGTCCGCCGCATCGTCGACGAGCCCGAGACGTGGCGAATCGCCCAGGTCCCGGTCCGGGAGCGCGCTGCCGCCCCTGTGGTAGGTTGAGCATGCGTCCAGGCGGCATCGTCCGGCCATGAGCACTGCACGAAGACTGTGAGCACTGCGAACACTGCAGCCCACGCGTCGAGCAGGGTTCCGCGTCACGATGCATCTCCCTGATCAGCGTCCCGCATGTTCCTCTGCGCTCCGCGCACGTCGTGCCGAGCAGGCCCGTGCACCGACGCCGACGCACCCCGAAGCACACCAGCAGGCCGATCACCGGTGCCCTGCACCGTGGATACGACTCCTGCTCGGACGAGCTGCTGCGGCACCCGGACCACATCGTCCCTCTGCCACGCAGCGGCACCCCCAGACCAGATCAGGACCGGCATCGGCCGGTCCGACAGGAAGGAACCCGGGTGAACGACACCACTTCCGGCGCAGATCTCGCGGCGAAGAAGCTTCCCGAGCTGCAGTCCATCGCGGCCGGACTCGGCATCAAGGGCGCCCGCCGCCTGCGCAAGGGCGAGCTGATCGACGCGATCCGCGGGGGCGGGTCCACGTCGGCCCCCTCCGCCGCACCCGCCCAGCAGAGCGCCCCGGCCCCGCAGGCGACGCCGCCGGCGGCCGCAGAGCCCGCCGCACCACCCAACGAGTCCGCGACGAGCGAGCCCGCGACCAGGGGCGGCACGTCGACCCGTGAAGCGCAGGAGGAGCCGGCCTCGGCCGCCGAGAGCACTCGCTCCTCCGGCCGCGGCCGTTCCCGCTCGCGCGAGCGGGACGAGAGCACCGAGGCCGCCCCCGACCTCGGGCTGGAACTGCCTGTGGCCAGCGCGGCGACCGAGAGCGCGGCTCGCCGTGACGAGGACCGCGGCCAGGGCGGGCGCCAGGACGACCGCCGCCAGAGCCGCCGCGAGGATCGCCAGGGTGGCGATCGCCGCGAGGACACCGCCGGCCAGGACCGCTCCCGTGACGACAGCGGCAACGAGGACGACGCTCGCCGAGGCGAGGACCGCGCCTCCCAGCAGGACCGCGGCTCCCAGCAGGGCCGGGACCGTCGTGGTGACCAGGATCGCCGTGGCAACCAGCAGGGCGGGAAGCAGCAGGGCGCGGGCCAGCGTCGCCGCCTCGAGGACATCGAGCTGCCCGACCGTTCGGGTGAGGACGAGGACGACCGCGGCCAGGGTGGGGACAACGTCGACGACGATCGTCGCGGCCGGTCGCGCAACCGCAACCGCTCTCGCGACCGCAAGCGTCGCGGCCGCGGCGGTCAGAACGACCAGGGGGGCTACGGCAACCAGGGGAACCAGGGCCAGGGCGGCCAGGGCAACCAGGGCGGCCAGGGCAACCAGGATGGTCGCGGCGACCAGAACGAGGATTCCGAGCCCCGTGAGGGCGAGGAGCTGATGACGGTCGCCGGCATCCTCGATGTCCGGGACAACAACGCCTACATCCGCACCACCGGGTACCTCCCCGGGCCGAGCGACGTCTACGTGACCATGAACCAGGTCCGGCGCGCGGGCCTGCGCAAGGGCGACGCCATCACCGGCCAGGTGAAGCCGCCCCGCGGTGGCGAGGACCAGCAGTTCGAGCAGCCCCAGCGCCACGGCGGCGGACGCAATCGCCGCGGCAAGGGCGGTGGCGGCGGCAACCAGTCCAAGTACGCGGCACTGGTGCAGGTCGACACGGTCAACGGGATGCCCACGGACCGTGCCCGCTCGCGGGTGGACTTCGGCAAGCTCACCCCGCTGTACCCGGACGATCGCCTCCGCCTGGAGACGGCTCCGACCAACCTCGCCCCGCGCGTGATCGATCTGGTCTCGCCCATCGGCAAGGGCCAGCGCGGTCTGATCGTCGCGCCCCCGAAGGCCGGCAAGACCATCGTCATGCAGCAGATCGCCAACGCGATCACCCAGAACAACCCCGAGGTCCACCTCATGGTGGTGCTGGTCGACGAGCGCCCCGAGGAGGTCACCGACATGCAGCGCACGGTCAAGGGTGAGGTCATCGCCTCGACCTTCGACCGTCCCGCTTCGGACCACACGATCGTCGCGGAGCTGGCCATCGAGCGCGCCAAGCGCCTGGTCGAGATGGGCCGCGACGTGGTGGTGCTGCTGGATTCGCTGACGCGCCTCTCGCGTGCCTATAACCTCGCCGCGCCGGCCTCCGGCCGCATCCTCTCCGGCGGTGTCGACGCCTCGGCGCTGTACCCGCCCAAGCGGTTCTTCGGCGCGGCCCGGAACATCGAGCACGGCGGATCGCTGACCATCCTGGCCTCGGCCCTGGTCGAGACCGGCTCCAAGATGGACGAGGTGATCTTCGAGGAGTTCAAGGGCACCGGCAACATGGAGCTGCGCCTGTCCCGTCACCTCGCGGACAAGCGCATCTTCCCGGCCGTGGACGTCAACGCCTCGGGCACGCGCCGCGAGGAAGCTCTCATGGGCAAGGAGGAGCTGGCCATCATGTGGAAGCTCCGCCGCGTGCTCGGCTCCCTCGAGCAGCAGCAGGCCCTGGAACTGCTCATGGAGCGGGTCAAGAAGACCCAGTCGAACACCGAGTTCCTCATGACGGTCCAGAAGAACACGCCGAGCGTGAACGGCCGCAACCCGGACTGACCCTCCGGACGGCGACGAGCCACCCGATGGAGCGCCTGCTGTCATGTCCTGGACGGACATGACAGCAGGCTCTCTCTCATGGGGCGTCGGGCGCCGGGGCAGCCGGCACCTCAGCCCTTGATCGCCCCGGCGGCGATATTGGCGATGAAGTGCCGCGAGCCGATGATGAACACGCCGATCAGCGGGACGACGCTGATCAGCGCTCCCGCCATCACCATCCCGTAGTCGGTGAGGTACAGCGAGTTGAGGTTCTGCAGCGAGGTCTGCAGGGTCTGGCGCTCGGGATCCACGAGCACGATCAGCGGCCAGACGTAGTCGTTCCATGCGGTGATGAACGTGAAGATCCCCAGGAACGCCAGACCCCCTCGCAGCAGCGGGACGGCCACCCGCCAGTAGGTCGCGAAGAAGCCGGCCCCGTCGATGCGCGCCGATTCCACGAGCTCGTCGGGAATCGATCCGGCCGCCATCTGCCGCAGCAGGAAGATGCCGAAGGCGTTGGCCGCTCCCGGGACGATCAGGGCCTGCAGGGTGCCCACCCATCCCAGCTCGGACATGAGGATGAAGCTGGGAACCAGGGACAGGCTGCCGGGCACCAGCATCGTCGCGATCAGCAGCACGAACAGGGCTTTCCGGCCCGGGAAGTCGAACTTGGCGAAGGCGAAGGCCGCCAGCGAGTCGAAGAACATGACCAGCACGGCGCACGCGGTCGAGACGATGATCGTGTTCGTCAGCGACCCCAGCAGGTCGACGCTGGAGACGACGTTGCGGACGTTCTCGGTGAAGCTGGTGCCGAGAGTGAGCTTGGGCGGGTAGCCGAAGATCTCGCCGGTTGTCGACGTCGACATGACGATCAGCCAGTAGAACGGGAAGATCGACAGGAGCACGCCGACGAGCACGCACAGGTGCGTGATGAGTCCTGTGACTCGGCCCCTGGCGACATAGTGCTTCGTGCCCGGGCCGCGCGTCCTCTCCGCCGAGCCCGGGTCCGCGCTCTGATCGGGAACGGGAGTGAGAGTGGTCATCGGCGGGCCTCCGTCGTGGGGGAGATCTTCTTCGCGGGCGTGGGGCGGCCGGTGCCGTCGCCTCTGCCCGAGACCAGGCGCCAGTTGATGATCGAGAAGACGGCGGCGATCAGGAACAGTGCCCAGGCGATGGCTGATCCGTATCCGAAGTCGAACTGGGTGAAGGCCTGGTTGTACTGGTAGAGGACGATCGTCATGCCGGCCTCACCGGCGCCGCCGCTGTCACCGAGCAGGACTTGGGGCTCGGTGAACAGGCTCAGGCCGCCGATGGTCGACGTGATAACCGTGAACAGGATGATCGGCCGGAGCATCGGCACGGTGATCCGGAAGAAGACCTGCGCGAGATTCGCGCCGTCGACCTTCGCCGAGTCGTACAGATCGGTGGGGATCGCCTGGAGGCCTGCGAGGAAGATGATCGCGTTGTACCCGGTGAATCGCCAGATCACCATCACGGCGATCGTGACCTTGATCCCCCAGTTGCTGGAGAGCCACGGGACCGCGTCGATGCCCAGTGCCGTCAAGGCGGAGTTCACCAGGCCGAAGGTGTCGGAGAAGACCGATCCGAAGACAATGGCCATGGCGACCATCGAGGTGACGTTGGGCAGGAAGAACGCGACCCGGTACACCTTGGTGAAGCGGATGTTCTGGTGCAGCAGGAAGGCGATGACCATCGCCAGGAAGAGCATCGGCACCGTGGAGAGGAACCAGATGATGAACGTGTTGGCGACGGCGTTCCAGAAGCGCCCGTCCGTGAGCAGGTACTGGTACTGGGCGAGGCCGACGAAGGAGATGTCCCCCATGCCGTCCCAGTCGGTGAACGACAGCACGATCGAGAACACGATCGGGAACAGCCCGAACACGGCGAAGAGCAGATAGAAGGGGGAGATCGCCAGGTACAGCGGCAGGCGCTCGCGCATCCGTCGCCTCCGGCGGGCGACGTTCTCGCCGCCGCGGGACGTGGGTGCGGTGGTGGCAGTGGTGCTCATTGCTCCACCCCTCTCTTGGCCAGGACCTTCGCGGACTGGGTGAGGGCGTCCTGCCACGCCTGTTCGGGGTCCTTCCCCGCGGTCTCGACGTTGGTGATCTCGAGGGTGAAGGTCCCGGCGATCACGGTCTCCCAGGTGCTGATGAAGGAAGTCGGCACGGTCTCAGCGGCGGCGGAGAAGAACTCCAGCGGGTCCTGGTCGCCGAAGAAGTCGCCCGCGTACTGCATCGTCGGCTCGTCGAACGAGGCAGGTGTGGACGGGAAGAGCTGGACGTCCTGATAGGCGACCGCCTGGTTCTGCGGTGAGTTGACCCAGGTGATGAAGGCCAGGGCGGCCTCGGGGTCCTTGCAGGTGCGGGGGACGGCGGCGAAGGAGCCGCCGTTGTTGCCGGCCCGGACGGGCTGGTCCGCGATGCGCCAGGACCCTGCGGTGTCCGGGGCGGACTCCTCGAGGATCTGTGCCCACCAGGCGGCGCTGATGTTGCCCGCGGTGCGGCCGCTGGACCACGCGGCGTTCTGATCCGTGCCCCGGTCCCGGGGGATCCGGGCGGTGCAGCCCGCCTCGATCGCGGCGACCGTCACGTCCCAGGCCTGCCGTACAGCGGAGTCGGGCCGGTCGTACAGCGGCGCGTCATCGGTGTCGAAGTAGCGCTCGGGACTGGAGTTGAGGAACCCCTCGTAGATCGCCTGGGCGTCATTGACGAGGGCGGATTCGGCGGCGCCGTCGAGCTCACGGCCCAGTTCGACGAACGACTCCCAGGTCGCGATCGCCTCGGAGACCTCACCCGGCTCGCTGGGGAGCCCGGCCTGCTCGAAGACGTCCTGGCGGTAGTAGAACCCGGTGGGCCCGATGTCCAGCGGGAAGAAGCAGAAGCGGCCCGAGGGAGTGGTCCCGAGCTCCCACTTCCACTCGTAGAACTCGTCCTTGACCGCGTCAGCACCGAGTTCGGAGAGATCCAGGAAGAGGTCCTCGTTGGTGAAATAGAGGGCATTGTTCGAGTTGATGTACGTGATGTCGGGGATGTAGGCGTTCCCGGCCAGGCTCGTGCGCAGCTTCGTGTCGAAGTTGGTGCCGATGACATCGGCGCGCAGATGCCGGTCCGTGCCGGGGATCTGCTCTCTCGCCTGGTCGAGCAGCTGCGGGCTCGCGGAGCGATCCCAGTACCACATCACGAGCTGATCGGGATCGTCGGAGATGGACGGGTGGGAGCCGCAGCCGGCCAGTGCCAGCGGGAGCACCGCGGCACCACCCATCAGCGAACGGCGGGACGGCCCGCCCGGGAACAGGGACCTACGTGGTCGTCGTCGTGCGTGCGCGTCGCTCATGCACACCCTCCTCATCGAGTGGCGATCATGGACCGTGAACGTTCACGGGGTGACGCAGATCATGGCATCGGGTGACAGGGGCGTCAACGGTTCGAGGTCGGAGCGTGCTCGGAGGGTCGCGACACGAAGGGGTGTTCCGCTTGTCCTCGCGCCGGTGGTCGAGATAGCGTGACGGGGTCGTGAACGTTCACGGCTCCCCGGACATCGACCCCGAAGGACGACGACGTCTCCATGAGCACCACCTCCACCCCGTTCCGCTGGGCCGTCCTCGGGCCCGGCTCCATCGCCCGTCGCTTCGCCACGCAGCTGCCGTTCTCGCAGGACGGTGTGCTGGTCGCCGTCGGCAGCTCCTCGACCGAGCGGGCCCGCACCTTCGCCGAGGAGTTCCCGCTCCAGGAACCGGGGATCATCGGCGGCTACGAGGAGGTGCTCGCCTCGGACCAGGTCGATGCCGTCTACATCTCGACCGTCCACACCGGCCATGCGCGCCTCGCCGCCGCCGCGCTGGATGCCGGCAAGCACGTGCTGTGCGAGAAGCCCATGACGCCGAACTCCGGGACCACGATGGCGCTCAGCGACCTGGCCGCGCGCAGTGGGAAGGTCCTGCTCGAGGCCTATATGTATCGCTACCACCCGCAGACGGTGCGCGTGCTCGAGCTGGTCGCCGACGGGGCGATCGGCGAGGTCACCCATGTCGACGCCTCCTTCGCCTTCGACACCGGCGGCCGCTCGGGACGTCTGTTCGAGACCGCGACCGCCGGCGGCGGGATCCTCGACGTGGGCTGCTACCCGCTGTCGTTCGCCCGGTTCGTCGCGGGCGCCGCACAGCGGACGGCCTTCGCCGACCCGACCGCGCTGCGCGGAAGCGGCACGATCGGGGAGACGGGCGTGGACGAGTGGGCGAGCGCCGAGGTGACGCTGCCGGGTGACATCACCGCCAGCCTGCGCACCGGGGTGCGCCTCGCCGACCCGCAGACGGCGACCATCACCGGCACCCGCGGCGTGATCCGACTGGCCGACCCCTGGGGGCTGGGGGAGAAGCAGGTGATCGAGCTCGACGTGGTCGGCGAGCAGCCCCAGCGGATCGAGATCCCGTCGGCCGCCCCCTACGCCCTCGAGGCCGACGCGCTCGCACGGGCCGCCCGGGGGGACGGGGTGGTCCCGGAGGTGACGCTCGAGAACTCGCTCGGCCAGGCCCGCGCCCTCGACCTCTGGCGGGAGCAGATCGGACTGCGCTACCCGTTCGAGGCGGACGATGCCGACATCCCCACCCTCACCGGCGCCCCGCTGGTCGCCGGCAGCGTGCAGTCCGGCCCCGCCATGACCTACGGCTCCATCCCCGGGGTGGACAAGAAGGTCTCGCGCCTGGTCATGGGCTGTGACAACCAGATGAACCTCGCCCACGCCTCGGCGATGTTCGACGCGTTCTACGAGATCGGCGGGACCACGTTCGACACCGCCTACATCTACGGCGGCGGCTACGTCGAGAGGCTCTTCGGGAAATGGGTCCGCAATCGCGGCGTGCGCGACGACGTCGTGGTGATCACCAAGGGCGCCCACACCCCCCACTGCGACCCCGAGTCGATCACCCGCCAGCTCGAGGAGTCCCTCGACCGGCAGGGCACCGACCACGCGGACCTCTACATGATGCACCGCGACAACCTCGAGGTCCCCGTCGGCGAGTTCGTCGACGTGATGGACGAGCACCTGCGGGCGGGCCGCTTCCGCGCGTACGGCGGGTCGAACTGGACGCCCGAGCGCGTCGACGAGGCCAACGACTACGCGCGCCGCAACGGCCGCACCGGCTTCACGATCCTCTCGAACCACTTCGGCCTCGCCCAGGCCCTCGACGTGCCGTGGGCCGGCTGCGTCCACGCCACCGACCCGGACTCCAAGGCCTGGCTCCAGGAGCGCGGCATCGCCCTGCTCCCGTGGTCCTCGCAGGCCCGCGGCTTCTTCACCGGGCGCGCGCACCCCGACGACCTCTCGGACCCCGAGCTCGTGCGCTGCTACTACAGCGAGGAGAACTTCGAGCGTCTGGCCCGTGCGCGGACGCTGGGCGAGGAGCACGGCGTGCCCGCCACGGCCATCGCGCTCGCCTTCGTGCTCCATCAGACGTTCCCGACGTTCCCCCTGTTCGGCCCGCGCAGCATCGCCGAGATGCGGTCGTCCACCCTCGGCCTCGGCGTGGAGCTCACCCAGGCCGACCTGGACTGGCTGGACCTGGCATCCGAGACCCGGTGAGCGCGGGGGAGCGCCGGCCGACGATCTTCGACGTCGCCGAGCGTGCGGGCGTCTCCCGGCAGACGGTCTCCCGTGCCCTCAACGACATGGCCGGGATCAGCCCCGCCACCCGGGAGCGGGTGCTGGAGGCGGTGCGCGAGCTGAACTACCGGCCCTCCCGTTTCGGTCGCGGGCTGGTCGAACAGGGGCCGACGACGCTCGGACTGGTCATCATGGACCTCTCGAACGCGTACTACGCCGAGCTCGGCGCCGCGGTCGTGCGCGAATGCTCCACGCGCGGATGGAACGTGGTCCTCGCGGAGGCGGATCATGCTCCTCAGCCCGACACCGTGGCCACCGAGCTCGCCCGGCGCGTCGATGCGATCGTCGGCTACGGCGTGCTGACCAGCGGGATCCGGGAAGGTGCCGGGATGCCGGTGGTCCGGCTGGACGGGTCTGCGGATCAGGTCGACAGCGCCGGAGTGGTCGAGCTGACCATGTCCGGGGCGATGAGGGAACTGGCGGTGCACCTGCGCGACGTCGGCGTCCGTCGTCCCGTCGTGCTCGACCTCGCCGGCGGAGGCATCGGCGAGCGCGCTCGGGAGCTCGCCGCCGCCCTCGGCCCGCTCACCCAGGACGGCGAGGCGGCGATCCACGAGGTCGACGCCCGCAGCGGGCACCGCGAGGCCCTGGAACGAGCGCTCGCCACCGGGGCCGACGCCCTGGTCGCCTTCAACGACGAGCTCGCGGTGCGTCTGCTGCGCACCCTGCACTCCATGGACGTGGCGGTACCCGACCAGGTGCGTCTGGTCGGCATCGACGGCCTCGAGATCTCGGCGCTGGTCAGACCCGAGCTGACCACGCTGAGCATCGACATCGGGGCCCTCGCGCGGGAGACGGTCGAGCTGGTGGCCGGGATGCTGGAGGGGACGACACCGCTCAGCGGCGAGCAGGCGCACCGGGTCGTGCCCTATCGCCTCGAGGTGCGGGGCTCGACCTGAGGCGGCGATGTTGCACACGCCGCACCGCGATCCCTCGCGGAAGGGGAGCGGGCCGTGGCAGACTGTGACGTCGGTTCTGGTTCACGATGCCCGGCCGGGCACCGACCCAGCGACCCCGAGAAGGAGAGACATGAAGGCCGAGATCCACCCCCAGTACGTCGAGACCCAGGTGACGTGCACCTGCGGCAACTCGTTCACCACGCGCAGCACCAAGACCGACGGTGCCATCAGCACCGAGGTGTGCTCCGCGTGCCACCCGTTCTACACCGGCAAGCAGAAGATCCTGGACACCGGCGGCCGCGTGGCCCGGTTCCAGGCCCGGTACGGCAAGAAGGACTCCTGAGTCACGACTCCGACGCCGGTGCGCGCCCCACGGCGTGCACCGGCGTCGTTCTCTGAGCGGCCCCGAGCGGGCGGCGGGAGAGCAGCCGGGCCGGACGGTCCGGCAGCGATGGGTGACCGGGGAACCGGAGACAAGGGGAGCACGCGGCGATGAGCACGGCCGATCACGATGATCGTCTGGCACCGCTGCGCCTCGAGCACGCCCGCCTGCAGGAGGCGATGGCGGAGCCCACGCTCCACGACGACCCCGCTCGGGCCCGCCGCATCGGCCGCCGCTATGCGGAGCTGGACACCGTGCTCAGCACCGCGGCACAGGTCGAGGCCACCGCCGCGGATCTCGAGGCCGCTCGCGAGCTCGCCGAGCCCGGCGCCGCGGAAGGGGACGAGGAGCTCGCCGCGGAGCTCGCGGCCGAGACCGAGCAGCTGACCGCGCGCCTCGAGCAGGAACGCGAGCGCCTGGAGGACCTGCTCGCCCCGCGCGACCCCGACGACGCCCGCGACGTCATCCTCGAGATCAGGGCCGGCGCCGGCGGCGAGGAGTCCGCCCTGTTCGCCGCCGAGATGCTGCGGATGTACCGCGCCTACGCCGAGAGCAAGGGCTGGCGCGTCGAGGTTCTGGCCTCCGCGGACTCCGATCTGGGCGGGCTCAAGGACGTCACCGCCGCGATCGGCTCCCGATCCGGGGCGGCACCGGCCGACGGCGTCTACGCCCACCTGAAGTACGAGGCCGGGGTCCACCGCGTCCAGCGGGTCCCGGTCACCGAATCCGCCGGCCGCATCCACACCTCCGCCGTCGGCGTGCTGGTCCTGCCCGAGGCGGACGAGACCGACGAGGCCGAGGTGCTCGCCGAGGCGATGGCCCCCGCGAACCTGCGCATCGACGTCTTCCGCTCCAGCGGCCCCGGCGGTCAGAGCGTGAACACGACCGACTCCGCGGTGCGCGTCACCCACCTGCCCACCGGCATCGTCGTCTCCTGCCAGGACCAGAAGAGCCAGCTGCAGAACCGCGACCAGGCACTGCGGATCCTGCGCACGCGGCTGCTGGACGCCCGGCGCGCGGAGCAGGAGCAGCAGTCCTCCGCCGCCCGCCGCTCCCAGGTGCGCACCGTGGACCGCAGCGAACGCATCCGCACCTACAACTTCCCCGAGTCCCGGGTCGCCGACCATCGCACCGGCTACAAGGCCGGGAACCTCGCCCAGGTCCTCGCCGGCGACCTCGACGACCTCATCGCCGCCTCGCGCGAGGCCGAGCGCGCCGCCCGGCTCGCCGACTCCCAGCGCTCCGCCGAGACCGAGACCGAGTCCGAGACCGGAGTCGCGCGATGAGCACGCCCGACGTCCGGGAGCGGCTGCGCGCCGCACTGGCCTCGACGACCCAGCGCCTGGGACAGGCCGGTGTGCCCTCGGCAAGCGCCGACGCCCGCTCCCTGATCGCGGCGGCCGCTCGCACCGAGCGGCCCCTGGTCCTGCTCGACGAGCTCCCGGAGGCGTTCGCCGCGGACCTGGAGCAGCTGACCGCGCGCCGCGAGCGGCGAGAACCGCTCCAGCTCGTGCTCGGCCGTGCTCCTTTCCGCGGGCTCATGCTCGCCGTGCGGCCCGGCGTGTTCATCCCCCGCCCGGAGACGGAACTCGTCCCCGACCTGCTTCGCGAGCATTCGGCCGGACCGCTGGAGCTCGTCGTGGACCTGTGCGCCGGCGGCGGGACGCTCGGGGCCTCGGTGCTGGACGAGCTCCCCGGAGCCCGCGTGCTGGCCGTCGAGATCGACCCGCTCGCCGCCGAGCTCGCCCGCGAGAATCTCGAGCTGGCCGGACCCGGCCGCGGCCGGGTCCTGGAGGCCGACCTGACGGCCGATCCGCAGACTCCCGCACTGGAGACCCTGGCCGCCATGGCGCCGGTCGACGCGGTGCTGGCCAACCCGCCCTACATCCCGCCCGAGGCCGTGCCCCGGGACGCCGAGGTGCTCGAGCACGACCCCCACCGCTCCCTGTTCGGCGGCGGCGAGGACGGCCTGGAGGTTCCCCGCGCGGTGATCTCCTGGGCCGCCCGGCTGCTGCGGCCCGGTGGGATCCTGATCATGGAGCACGCCGACGTCCAGGGAGCGGCCACCCGTGACACCGCCGCCCGGATCGGCGGCTTCGACAGCCTCAGCACCGTCCCCGATCTGACCGGCCGCGACCGCTTCCTGGTGGCGCGCCGTGCCGCCGGGGACCCGACCCCTGGAAGTGAGACACTGACCCGGTGAGCGTGCACGACACCCAGAACCCCGAAACCCGCGAGGCCGCCCTGACGGCCGCGACCGACGCCGTCCGCGCGGGCAAGCTGATCGTCCTGCCGACGGACACCGTCTACGGCATCGGCGCCGACGCCTTCACCGCCGAGTCCGTCACCGCTCTGCTGGAGGCCAAGGGCCGCGGGCGGGACACGCCACCGCCCGTCCTCGTCGGCGACCACGCCGTGCTGCTGGCCCTGGCCGTCGACGTCCCCGACTACGTCGAGCGCCTCGCCGAGGAGTTCTGGCCCGGCCCGCTGACGCTGATCCTGAAGGCCCAGCCCTCCCTGACCTGGGACCTGGGGGAGACCCGGGGCACGGTCGCCCTGCGCATGCCCGATCACGAGATCGCCCTCGAGCTGCTGCGCCGCACCGGCCCGCTCGCCGTCTCCAGCGCGAACCGCCACGGCAAGCCCGCCGCGGTGACGGTGCTGGATGCCGCCACCCAGCTCGGCGACGCCGTCGAGGAGTACCTCGACGGCGGCCCGGCCCGACTCGGCACCAGCTCCACCATCCTCGACACCACCGTCGAGCCCGCCGAGATCGTTCGCGAAGGCGCCGTGACCGCCGAGCAGATCATCGCGGTCGTCGGCGACATCTTCACCGCCCCCGAGCCAGAGCCGAGCCCCGAGGAGCGCCCGGCCGCCGACAGCGAGCCCACGGTCGACGGCTCCGAGGACACAGCCGCCGGGACCACCGCCCCTGCGGCCGATCCCGCCGGGACCGAGCTGCCCGGCGAGGACGGCACGGAGGGTGCTCCGGTCACGGCGGGAGTCGTGCCCGTCTCCGCGGACGGCGCAGGCTCCGACGACGCGGCGGGCGTGCTGGACCTGCCCTCCGAACCCGATCTCGTCGAACTCTCCTCCGAATCGGTCGCTCCCGACAGCGACCTCGCCGCTGCCGCCGGGGAATCCCCCGCCACGGAGGAGCCCACCACCGACGAGCCCGCCACGGATGCGTCCGAAGGCGGCCGCCCTGCAGCGGGGCCGGGGGACAGGCCGGAGAATCCGACCGGGTGAGGATCTATCTCTTCATCCTCCTGGTCTCCGCGGCGGTCACCTACCTGATCACGCCCGCCGTGAGGCTGCTGGCACGGCGTGCGGGAGCCATGACCGCGGTGCGCGACCGCGACGTCCACGATTCCGTGACCCCGCGTCTCGGCGGCGTGGCGATGTTCGCCGGGGTCGCCGCCGCGATTCTCGTTGCCAGCAACGTCCCCTTCCTCGAGGGCCTGTATCGCGACTCCGGACAGCCGTGGGCGATCCTGGCGGCGGCCGGGCTGGTGTGCCTGCTCGGGGCGGCCGACGACAAGTGGGACCTGGACTGGGTGACCAAGCTCGCCGGACAGGTCCTCGCCGCCCTGCTCCTGGCCTGGCAGGGAGTCCAGCTCGTCTCCCTGCCCATCGGCGGGGTCACCCTGCTCTCCCCGCGCACCGCCCTGGTGCTGACGGTGCTGGTCGTCGTGGTGAGCATGAACGCCGTGAACTTCGTCGACGGCCTGGACGGGCTCGCCGCCGGGGTGATGGCGATCGGCGGCGCCGGGTTCTTCGTCTACGCCTACACGCTGACCCGCAGTGCCTCGACCACCGACTACTCCTCGCTCGCCGCGCTGCTGACCGCGGTGATGATCGGTGCCTGTCTGGGCTTCCTGCCGCACAACCTCACCCGGGCGCGCATCTTCATGGGAGATTCCGGCTCCATGCTGCTGGGGCTGCTGCTGGCGGCCAGCACCATCGCCGTGACCGGGCAGGTCGACCCGGCCCGGCTCTCCGGGGCGGACTTCTTCGGCCAGTTCCTGCCGATCCTGCTCCCCGTGGGCGTGATGGTGATCCCGATCCTCGACTTCGGCCTCGCCGTGGTCCGCCGGATCGGTTCGGGCCGGTCCCCGTTCCACGCCGACAAGGCGCACCTGCACCACCGCCTGCTGAGCCTGGGACACTCCAAGCGCACCGCCGTGCTGATCATGTACACGTGGACGGTGGTGATCTCGGTCGGGCTGCTGCTGCCCATCGTGCTCTCCGCCCGCGCCGTGATGATCTTCTGGGCGTGCGGACTCCTGTTCGCCGTCCTGCTCACCTTCGACCCGCTCAGATGGCGCCCAGGCCGTCACCGGAAGGAATCCGATGTCTCCGCACCCTGAGTCCCGGCGCCGCGCGGTCGGCGACCGCGCTATGCAGCGAGCCACGCTCATCGCCCTCGCCGTCGGCCTCCTGCTCGACGCCGTCGTCCTCGCCCTCGCCGCGTCCCGCCCCGATTCCGGCGCTCTCGTCGGCGCGCTCATCGGCACCGGACTGACCCTCGTGGTCGTGCTGCCCACGGTCGCGATCGCCCTGCTCGGCAAGCGCATGACGCCGGTGACGATGGCGGCCACGGTGCTCGGGTCCTGGGCCGTGAAGATGCTGATTGTGATCCTCGTCCTGGTGGCGGTCCGGGACCTCGACTCGGTCTCGACGCGCTGGATCGGTCTGGCCCTGCTGGTCGGCGCCGTCTCGGCCGTGCTGGTGGAGGCTGTGCTGCTGGCACGCTCCCGTCAGCCGCTGGATGTCGAACCCGCTCGCGAGCCCGACGCGGCTCCTGACGAGCAGTGACGTTCTGTTATGCTTTCGAAGGTGCTCGACCGCTGATCACGGTGCAATACCGCAGCGAGTCCGACCACTGATCGACCACCCGGAACGCCCTGGCGTCGTCCATCGCCGTACGCACGGTGGCCGCAACGGGACTGGACTCGATCGAGATGACGGCCAAGGCCGGCGCAGCAGCGCCCGGCACTACGACCACGGGAGATCGAGCTGAACACCGCAGACGGCACTCCGGCCCTGTACGCAGAAGGCGATGAGCTCTTCCACGTCCCGAGCCTGTCGGAATTCTTCCCGGCACCGATCCTCTTCGACGGCACCTGGTTCGAGTTCAACCGCGTCCAGCTGGTGCGACTCATCGTCCTGGCCGTGGTCCTCATCGTCCTGGCGATCATCGCCTCCCGCGCCAAGCTCGTGCCCGGCCGCGTCCAGAGCATCGTCGAGCTGATGCTCGACTTCGTGAACAACACGATCATCAAGAACACGCTCGGGCTCCGCGAGGGCAAGCGCTTCGCCCCGATGCTCACCACGCTGTTCTTCCTCATCCTCGCGATGAACCTCGCCGGCGTCGTACCCGGGCTGAACCTCGCGGGCACCTCGGTGATCGGCCTGCCGCTGGTGCTGGCCCTGTGGACCTTCGTCACCTACGTCGTCTCCGGCGTCAAGGTGCACGGCTTCGGGGGCTACCTCAAGCACGAGACCATGCCTCCCGGTCTGCCCAAGCCGATCTACCTGCTGCTGGTCCCGATCGAGTTCCTCCAGGTGGTGCTGATCCGCTGGGGCTCGCTGACGATCCGACTGCTGGCCAACATGGTCGCCGGTCACATCATGATGGTCGTCTTCATCGGCCTCACGCAGGGCCTCCTGCTCTCCGCGAGCTGGCTCATCGTCGTCTCGCCGCTGGCCGGTGCGCTCGCCATAGGCATCTATGGCTTCGAGATCTTCGTCGCCGCCCTCCAGGCCTTCATCTTCACGATGCTCTCCGCGGTGTACATCCAGATGGCCATCGCCGACGAGCACTGAGCCGGCCCGCTCGCTCGACATCTTCCGTCCCCGCAAGACCCAGTTCCGCCGTCCGCCCGGGCGGCACAACGAAAGGAAACCCCTGTGGACCCGATGATTCTCTCGGAGCTCAACGGCAACGTCGCATCCGTCGGCTACGGTCTCGCCGCCATCGGCCCCGGCATCGGCATCGGCATCATCGTCGGCAAGACCGCCGAGGCGACCGCTCGCCAGCCCGAGCTGCGCAGCCAGCTCCAGACCACCATGTTCATCGGTATCGCCTTCACCGAGATCCTGACCCTGCTGGCCATCGTCACCGGCCTGCTCTTCGGCAGCTGAGGCACCCCCTATGACCTACGCCGAAGGAGAAGTCGAGGGCACCGCCCTCCTCATCCCCGCGCCGTCGGAGATCATCTGGACGCTCATCTTCGTCCTGATCTTCGCGGTCGTCTTCATGAAGTTCATCCTGCCTCGCCTCAACGCCGTGCTCGATGAGCGCTCCGAGAAGATCGAGGGCGGGCTGAAGAAGGCCGAAGAGGTCCAGCAACAGGTCGATGACCTCAAGGCCACGCAGGAGCAGGAGCTCGCCGCCGCCCGTCAGGAGGCCGCGAGCATCCGCGACAAGGCCCGCCAGGACGGTGCGCGCATCGTCGAGGAGGCCAAGGCGCAGGCCGAGGCCGAGTCGGAGCGCATCCTCGCAGCCGGCCGCCAGCAGCTCAGCGCCGAACGCCTCTCGGCCTCGGCCGAGCTGCGCGGCGAGGTCGGCTCGCTGGCCAGTGACCTGGCCTCCAAGATCGTGGGGGAGTCCCTCTCCGACGACGAGCGCTCCCGCCGTGTGATCGACCGGTTCCTGGACGACCTCGAGTCGAGCCAGTCCACCACCCGATAAGGACCCGTGATGCGAGGAACCTCCTCCACCTCATTCGGTGAGGTGCTCCAGCAGGTCGAGACCGTCTTCGCGGCGGTCGACGGCCCGCTCGAGCCCATCGCCGAGGAGCTGTTCTCGGTGGCCGACGCCATCGACTCCAGCAACCAGCTCGTCCGACTGCTCTCCGACCCCGGCCGCCCCGCCGCGGTCAAGGAGGCCTCGGTGCGTTCGCTGTTCGCCGCCCAGATCAGCCCGCAGGCGCTCGAGGTCACCCTCGAGGTCGTGCGCCGGCGCTGGTCCGAGCAGGAGGACATCCTCGACGCCCTCGAGCTGCTCGGAGTCTCCGCCCTGCTCGACCAGGCGCGCTCGGAGGGCGTGCTCGAGCGGGTCGACGAAGAGCTGTTCGAGGTCTCGCTCCTCATCGACGGCAGCGGTGAGCTCACCGGGGCCCTCGACGACGCCCGGGAGGATCCCTCGCACCGCACTCGTGTCCTGCGCCGGTTGCTGGACGGCCGCACGCACCACCTCACGGCCGTGCTCGCGGGTCGCGCCGTGGGTCGCCGCACCGATCAGAAGCCGGCGCGGCGGGTGGCGGAGTTCGCCCGCTTCGCCTCCGAGCGCCGGCGCCGCGCCTTCGCCGCGGTCGCCAGCGCCGTGCCTCTGAGCGAGACCCAGCAGGCCCGGCTCACGTCGGTCCTGACCGGGATCTACGGCCGCGAGGTGCAGATGAACTTCCAGGTCGACCCCGACGTCGTGGGCGGTCTGCGGATCCAGGTCGGCGACGACCTCTACGACGCCACCGTGCTGGCTCGGCTCTCGCGGGCCCGAGCTTCGCTGGTGGCCTGACTGAAGCCCCGACGCCCCGGCGTCCCCCAGCATCTTGTAGACCATCCCCGTCCGACGGGGAGACCGAGAGGAAGCGAAGCAGCAGATGGCGGAGCTCACGATCAGCCCGGAGGAGATCCGGAACGCCCTGGACACCGCAGTGTCCACTTATCAGGCAGGCGCCACCGAGCGCGAGGAGATCGGCCGCGTCAGCGAGGCCGCCGACGGCATCGCCCGCGTCGAAGGCCTCCCCGACGTCATGGCCAACGAGCTGGTCCGCTTCGAGGACGGCACGCTCGGACTCGCGCTGAACCTCGAACTGCGCGAGGTCGGCGTCGTCGTCCTCGGTGAGTTCACCGGCATCGAGGAGGGCCAGGAGGTCCGTCGCACGGGCCAGGTCCTCTCCGTCCCGGTGGGCGACGGCTACCTCGGCCGCGTCGTCGACCCGGTCGGCAACCCGATCGACGGGCTCGGCGAGATCGAGACCGTCGGCCGTCGCGCCCTCGAGCTGCAGGCGCCCGGCGTCATGCAGCGCAAGGAGGTCAAGCAGCCCCTGCAGACCGGGCTGAAGGCCATCGACGCCATGACCCCGATCGGCCGCGGCCAGCGTCAGCTGATCATCGGCGACCGCCAGACCGGCAAGACCGCGATCGGCATCGACACGATCCTGAACCAGAAGGCCAACTGGGCCTCGGGTGACCCCGAGAAGCAGGTGCGCTGCATCTACGTCGCCGTCGGCCAGAAGGGTTCGACCATCGCCTCGGTGCGCTCGACCCTCGAGGAGAACGGCGCGATGGAGTACACCACCATCGTGGCGGCCCCGGCCTCCGACCCGGCGGGCTTCAAGTACATCGCCCCCTACACCGGCTCGGCCATCGGCCAGCACTGGATGTACGAGGGCAAGCACGTCCTGATCGTCTTCGACGACCTGTCCAAGCAGGCGGAGGCCTACCGCGCCGTCTCGCTGCTGCTGCGCCGCCCGCCGGGCCGCGAGGCGTACCCCGGTGACGTCTTCTACCTCCACTCCCGTCTGCTCGAGCGCTGCGCGAAGCTCTCGGACGAGATGGGCGGTGGCTCGATGACCGGCCTGCCGATCATCGAGACCAAGGCCAACGACGTCTCGGCGTACATCCCGACCAACGTCATCTCGATCACCGACGGTCAGTGCTTCCTGCAGTCGGACCTGTTCAACGCGAACCAGCGCCCGGCGGTCGACGTCGGCGTCTCGGTCTCCCGCGTCGGCGGCTCCGCCCAGACCAAGGCCCTGCGCAAGGTCTCCGGCACGCTGAAGATCGCCCTGGCGCAGTACCGCGACCTGGAGTCCTTCGCGATGTTCGCCTCGGACCTGGACGCGGCCTCCAAGCAGCAGCTGAACCGCGGCGCGCGCCTGATGGAGCTGCTCAAGCAGTCCCAGTACTCGCCGTTCCCGGTCGAGGAGCAGGTGGTCTCGATCTGGGCCGGCACCAACGGCAAGTTCGACGAGATCGAGGTCGAGGACGTCCGCGACTTCGAGGCCCAGCTCCTGGAGCACCTGCGTCACAACGGGAGCGTGCTGGAGAACATCCGCAGCACGGGTCAGTTCGCTCCCGAGACGGAGGAGGAGCTCACGAAGATCCTCGAGGACGTCAAGCGGGACTACCTCGCCGGCAAGGGCGCGGAGGCCGGCCGCACCGACGAGACCGGCCGGCTCGACGCCGATCAGATCGAGCAGGAGCAGATCGTCCGCGGCTGATGCGTGAGGCCGCCGTCCGGCAGGACGGCGGCCGCCCGCCGAGGACGCATCCACCCCCGCACGAGGAGAGACATGGGAGCCCAGCAGAGGATCTACAAGCAGCGGATCAGGTCCGCCCAGGGCATGAAGAAGATCTTCAAGGCCCAGGAGATGATCGCGGCCTCGCGCATCGCCAAGGCCCACGCCCGGGTCACGGCGACCACTCCGTACGCCGAGGCGATCACCCGCGCCATCGGCTCGGTCGCCACGCACTCGAACGAGATCGCTCACCCCTTCCTGCAGGCGGAGCGCCAGGAGACCGGCCGCGTCGGCATCCTGCTGATCACCGCGGACCGTGGCATGGCCGGGGCCTACTCGCCCAATGCGATCCGTTCCGCGGAACAGCTGGCGAACCTCCTGCGGGACCAGGGCAAGGACCCGGTGATGTACGTCGTCGGCCGCAAGGGCGATTCGTACTACCGGTTCCGCAACCGTCCGCCGCACCGCTCGTGGACGCCGTACAAGGAGGAGGAGCTGCCGGACCTGGGGCGCGACATCGCCCAGACGGTCACGGCCGATCTGCTCTCCCTCGACCCGGCCGAGCACCTCGATGAGCTCTACGTGGTCGGCACCCGGTTCGAGACCCGCTTCATCCAGAAGACGGCTCAGATCCGTCTGGTGCCGATGGGGCTGGTCGAGGCGGAGACGGGGGAGCATAAGCCCACGTACCCCCTGTACGACTTCGCCCCGGACGCCGACACCGTCGTCTCGGAGCTGATCCCGCGCTACGTCGAGTCGCGGATCATCAACATCCTGCTGCAGTCGATGGCGTCCGAGCACGCCTCGCGCCAGCGGGCGATGAAGACCGCCACCGACAACGCCGAGACCCAGATCGACAAGTTCACCCGGCTGGCGAACACCGCTCGCCAGGCGGAGATCACCCAGGAGATCACCGAGATCGTCGGCGGCGCCGACGCGCTCTCGGGATCCGGCCGCACCGAACGCTGAGGCGCTGCAGCACCGCGCCGGCGTCGCACCCAGTGGAGAGAATGGACATGACCACCCTTACCGATACCCAGGCCCCCGCCGCCGAGGCGCAGGGCGCCACCGGGCGCGTCGCCCGCGTCACCGGCGCCGTCGTCGACATCGAGTTCCCCCCGGGCAGCATCCCGGACATCTACAACGCCCTGACCATCGAGATCTCCGGTGAGGGCTCCGGCCTGGAGGCCTCGACGCTCACGCTCGAGACCGCGCAGCACCTCGGCGACGGCATGGTCCGCGCGATCGCGCTGAAGCCCACCGACGGCCTCGTCCGCGGCCAGGCTGTCCTCGACACCGGCGCGGCGATCTCCGTGCCGGTGGGCGATGCGACCCTCGGCACCGTGTTCGACGTGGTGGGCAACCCGCTGAACAAGCCTGCCGACCAGCTCCAGGTCCAGGACCGCTGGCCCATCCACCGCAAGGCCCCGAACTTCGACCAGCTCGAGTCGAAGACGCAGATGTTCGAGACCGGCATCAAGTCGATCGACCTGCTGACCCCGTACGTCCAGGGCGGCAAGATCGGCCTGTTCGGCGGGGCCGGTGTGGGCAAGACGGTGCTGATCCAGGAGATGATCTACCGCGTGGCCAACAACCACGACGGCGTCTCCGTGTTCGCCGGCGTCGGCGAGCGCACCCGTGAGGGCTGGGACCTGATCGAGGAGATGACCGAGTCGGGCGTCATCGACAAGACCGCTCTGGTCTTCGGCCAGATGGACGAGCCGCCGGGCACCCGCCTCCGCGTCGCCCTGTCCGCACTGACGATGGCGGAGTACTTCCGCGATGTCCAGAGCCAGGACGTGCTGCTGTTCATCGACAACATCTTCCGCTTCACCCAGGCCGGCATGGAGGTCTCCACGCTGCTGGGCCGCATGCCCTCGGCGGTGGGCTACCAGCCCAACCTGGCGGACGAGATGGGCGTGCTGCAGGAGCGGATCACCTCGACCCGCGGCCACTCCATCACCTCGATGCAGGCCATCTACGTGCCGGCCGACGACTACACCGACCCGGCCCCGGCGACCACGTTCGCCCACCTGGATGCGACCACCGAGCTCTCCCGTGAGATCGCCTCGCGCGGCCTGTACCCGGCGATCGACCCCCTGAGCTCCACCTCGCGCATCCTCGACCCGCGGTACGTGGGTCAGGAGCACTACGACACCGCGGTGCGCGTGCGACAGATCCTGCAGCGCAACAAGGAGCTGCAGGACATCATCGCGATGCTGGGCGTGGACGAGCTCTCCGAAGAGGACAAGGTGATCGTCTCGCGCGCCCGCCGCATCCAGCAGTTCCTCTCTCAGAACACCCACCTCGCCAAGCAGTTCACCGGCGTCGAGGGCTCGGACGTGTCGCTGCGCGACACCATCGAGGGCTTCAAGGGCATCTGCGACGGCGAGTTCGACCACATCACCGAGCAGGCGTTCTACAACGTCGGCGGCATCGACATGGTGCTCGAGAACCATCACCGGATCCAGAAGGAGCTCGGTCAGTGAGCTCCCTCGAGGTCACGTTCGTCACCGCGGATCGCACCGTCTGGTCGGGGCAGGCCGCGCAGGTCGTCGTGCCCGCGGTCGACGGCTCCATGGGCATCCTGCCGCAGATGCAGCCCACGCTCGCGATTCTCGACCGCGGCGCCGTGCGCATCATCGACCAGGACGGCTCCGTCACCGAGCGTGCGGTCCACGGCGGGTTCGTCTCGGTCGATGCCGACGTCGTCACCATCGGCGTGGATGACGCCGAGGTCCGCGACACGGATCGCTGACCGGAGCCCTCCCCGCCCATGATCGATCTGAGCATCCCGGTCCTCCTCCTGGGGACCGGGATGCTCATTCTCGTGGCGGTGGTGGTGCTGGCGGTGGGACTGGTGTGCCGCCAGCTGGCGCTGTCCCGCCAGCGCGGCGCCTTCGAGTGCAGCCTGCAGCGTCGCGGGCTGGTCGGCGGTGAGGGCTGGCAGCACGGCATGATGCGGTTCGGCACCGACCGTCTGCGCTGGTTCCGCGCCTTCTCCCTGCGGCTTCGTCCCGAGGTCGTCATTCGCCGGGCGGATGTCCTGGACGTCTCCCGCCGTCGGCTGCCGGCCCAGATCGAGGGCGGCCACGACACCTATCTGGTCGAGTTCACGATGCGCGGGGATCGGGAGATCCGCGCGATCGTCGACCTCACCTCCGGGGCGGCCCTGAACTCGTGGCTCGAAGCCGCACCGACGGGCCTGGTCCTCGGCGACGCCGACTGACCGGGAACGGGCCGCCGCCCCGTTCAGTCGCTGCCCCGCTCAGTCGCCGACCGGGACGCCGCCGCGCAGCACCGTGACCGGTCGCAGCCCGGGGTCGGTCAGCACCACGTCGGCCCGTCGGCCGGGCTCGAGGGAGCCGATCCGGTCCTGCATGCCCAGCACACCGGCCGGGACCGCGCTGGCCGCGTGCACCGCGCGGGCCAGGTCGACGCCCGCCTCGGTCACCGCAAGACGGACCACATCCAGCAGATGGGCGGTGCCGCCGGCGATCGACGTGCCGCCGGTCAGGGTCGCCACCCCGGCATCGACGGTGACGTCCAGGGCCCCGAGGCGGTACTGACCGTCGGGCATGCCCGCTGCGGCCATCGCGTCGGTCACCAGCACCACGGCATCCTCCGCGGCGACGGCGAAGACGTGCGCGACGGTGCGGGCATCGAGGTGGACGCCATCGGCGATCAGCTCTGCCACCAGGTCTCCGCGCGCCGCCGCGTCCAGGGCCGCGAGCACGGGGCCGGGGTCACGGTGATGGATCGGGCGCATCCCGTTGAACAGGTGGGTGGCCGTCGGTCTCGGTGAGCGGCCGTGCTCACGGCGCAGCTGCTCGCGGGAGAGTGCCACGGCGCGAGTCATCGCAGCGCTGGAGCCGTCGGTGTGCCCGAGCGAGGGCACGGTCCCGACCTCGGCGAGGGCCTCGATGACCGCATCGGCGTCCTCCGCCTCGGGGGCCACGGTCATGGTCGCCAGCGCGCCGCCGGCGATCTCGGCGAGCTCCCGCACCAGATCCGGGTCTCCGGCCACGATGTGCTCGGGGTTCTGCGCGCCGCGGCGGTCGGCGGAGATGAACGGACCCTCGAGATGGATCGCGGCGATCTCCCCGTCGGCCGCGAGCCCTGCGAGGTCGCGGACCCGGTCGCGCAGGACCGCCGCCGGAGCGGTCACCAGCGAGGCCACCAGCGAGGTGGTGCCGTGGCGACGGTGCTCGCGGACCGCGGTGAGCATGTCACGAGGTCCGGAGGCGTCGGGGAAGGAGGCTCCGCCGCCGCCGTGGCAGTGCAGATCCACCAGGCCCGGGAGGATGAGCCCGGGATGCTCGAGCGTCTCGGTGGCGCTGTGCTCCGGGGCGTGGGCGGCCGGCCCGGACCAGACGATGTCGCCTCCGGCGATCAGCACCAGCGCACCGGGGAGGACGCCGCGCTCGAGCACAGCGGTGCCGCTCAGGGCGAGGTCGACGGGAACGTTCATGCGGTCTCCTCGGTCGGGGGATCAGAACAGCCGCGAGTCGACGTCGTCGATTCCGCGCAGGGCGTCGTAGTCCAGCGTCACGCAGTCGATGCCGCGGTCCTCGGCGAGCACGCGGGCCTGCGGTTTGATGGCCTGGGCGGCGAAGATGCCGCGCACCGGGGCGAGCAGCGGGTCGCGGTTGAGCAGCTCGAGATACCGGGTGAGCTGCTCGACGCCGTCGATCTCACCGCGGCGCTTGATCTCGATCGCCACGGAGGTCCCGTCGCCGTCGCGGGCGAGGATGTCGACCGGTCCGATGGCGGTGCCGTACTCGCGCCGCACCAGGGACCATCCGGTGCCCAGGGTCTCGATGTTCTGGGCCAGGAGAGCCTGGAGATGGGCCTCGATCCCGTCCTTCTGCAGCCCCGGATCCACACCCAGCTCATGGGCGGTGTCCTGGAAGGTCTCGTGCAGGCGCACCCGGAGCCGGTCCCCGGACTTGTCGTGGACGACGTCCCACTGCTCGAGCCACTCGCCCTCGGGATCGCCGGCCGCCTCCTCCGGGTCGCGCGTGCTCACGCGCAGGGTGCACGGCGGGCTCATCCAGTTCAGCGGTTTGTAGCTGCCCCCATCGGAATGGATCAGGACGCTGCCGTCGGCCTTGACGATCAGCAGCCGGGGAGCCGCGGGCAGATGGGCGGTGAGTCGACCGGTGTAGTCGACGGAACAACGAGCAACGACGAGACGCACTCCGACAGGGTACGGCACCGATGGGGTGGGCCGGGGGCTCCCATGGGGCGCGGATGAGCAGGCCATGAGGCGATCTTTACGCAGGTGCAGATGCTCACGTGGGGCTGTCGCCGAGCGCGTCCCGGCCCTATCGTGGGCAGGTCCCCCGCCTGGGCCCGCTGCCGGGCCGCCCCGAAGGAGCTTCCTACCGTGCAACGCCTGCTCGCCGTCCTCCTGGTACTGGTCGGCCTGATCGGACTGGTGCTGGGCCGCCTCGGCGAGACGACGTGGGCGCCGGCCACCGAGACCACCGCCACGGTGGAGCTCGAGGACCCGGGCCCGGCCGTGGTGATCGATCCGGGCGTGCTCTACGTCGGCGGGACGGAGGGCGAGGTCAGCATCGAAGGGGCCTCCGACGTCTCCGTGATCACCGCGGCCAACAGCGACATCGAGGCCTACCTGGCTGATACCCGCTACACCCGCATCACCGGGGCGAGCGACTGGACCACGCTGAGCACCCAGGAGATCAACCCCGATGGGGCCGGCGAGCTGAGCGACCCGACCGGCTCGGACCTCTGGCGCAGCGTGGAGACGTCGCCGAGCCCGTTCACGATGCCGGTCGAGGACTTCGCCGAGGGGGAGACGGGGGAGAACAAGCAGGTCTACCGCGCGATCCTCGTGGTCACCGACGGCGCGGATCCCGGTGCGCAGTCCGTCTCCATCACCTGGCCGGTCGACGATGAGAACGAATGGGTTCCCTACGCCTACGCGGGTGGTGCCGCGATCGCGGTGATCGGCCTCGTGCTGCTCGTCGTCTCGCTCGGCGGTCGCCGTCGCGAGGATGAGCTGGAGGACGAAGCGGAGGCCACCGGCGCCGCCGGTGCGACCGGCGCCATGGCTGCCGGCGCGCACCGCGCACCGTCCGCGGCCGATGACGCCGCGCCCGCCGACGCCGCGCCTGCCACGGCCGACGACGCACCGGACGAGATCGGCGACACAGCGCCCGCCGAGGGCGACACTGCACCTATCGAGAACGACACGGCGCCCATCGAGAACGACACTGCGCCCGCCGACACCGACAGCGCCCCGGAGGAGCCCGCCCCGACGGAACCGTCCCGGCCGCGTCCGGGACCGCACGAAGCCGACACGGCCCCCGTGGTGATCCCCGGCGGGCGACCCGCGGCCGGCTCCGGCTCCGACGAGCCGGCCGCCGGTGAGGAGACCGAGACCCTCGGCGTCGTCCCGGACCACAAGCTCGCATCGGACGACGAGTCGGCCCCGGTCCGCCTGTTCCAGGATCGCGACCCCGGGAACGACGGCGATGAGCCGGTCCGGCGCCTCGACGAGGACACGCTGGACGAGAACGGGCCGAGCAGCGAGGAGCGCCGATGAGCCCCCAGCGCCGATCCGCCTGGAAGGATGAACGGATGACGAGCCGACCCATCGCCCGCCGTGGCCTGTTCCTCGGTGCCGGGTCCCTGCTCGCCTCGGGAGTGCTCGCGGCATGCGGCTCCGAGCCCGAGGCGCCGCCCGCCCCGCCCGAGGGTCCTTCGCTCGCCGAGCCCACACCGGCCCAGACCGCTGAGCAGTTCGGCCGCTTCGTCGAGGAGATCAACGCGGCGGTGACCGAGGCCGACGAGGCCCGCGACGCCGAGAAGCTCGCCCCGCGGGTCTCCGGCTCCGCGGCGGAGTTCCGCGGCGCCACGTACGCGCTGATCGCGAAGGCCGAGGCGTGGGCCGAGGAGCTCACCGTGCCCGCCCCGGCGATCATCGTGCCGATGACCGCCGTGACCACGGAGTTCCCCCGCATCGCGATCGCCATGGTCGAGAACTCCGCGGAGGACGGCGCACCGTTCTTCATGGCCCTGCAGCAGGCCGATGCGAAGTCCCCGTACACGACCTGGGGATGGGCGGAGCAGAACGTGGACGTCGAGATGCCCAGCGTGGCCGACCAGCGCGTCGGCTCCGAACCGGTCACGACCGACGCCGACGGTCTGATCATGACCCCCGCCGAGGCCCTGAGCCTGTACGCCGCCACCCTCACCGATGGTGACAAGGCGGATCCCGACGACCGGCTCGCCACCGATCCCTACCTCACCGATCTGCACGAGGGGATCCAGGCCGAACGGGCCGCGCTGAACGAGGGAGTGGAGAAGGACGAGGCCGCGACCATCCGCGAGACCTACGAGGTCGACGACGCGGAGTTCGCCGGGCTGCGCACCGATGACGGCGGCGCCATCGTGATGGGGACCCTGCGGTCCACGCGCACGATGACCGTCAGGAACGACGCGACCGTGAACTATCCCGAGAGCAGGTTCACGGCGGCGGCGGGCACCCAGGAGTTCACCGAGCAGTACGTCCGCGAGTACGGCAATCACGTCGCCCTCTACGTTCCGCCCGAGGGATCGGACGCCCAGGTCCAGCCGATCGGTGGGACCCGGACCACCTTGAGCGTCACGGGCGAGTGAGATCCCGCCGGATTTCCTGGACTGCCGGATTCCCTAGACTGTCTGCATCAGACCACGTCGAAGGAGCACTCCCGTGACCGATCCGTACGGAATCATCGACCTCGCAGCCCTGAAGCAGCCGGCAGGCTCCGGCCAGGGCGGCAACGGCGGGGGAGCGGCCGGGACCGCCGGCACTCCCGCGAAGCACGAGGTGGCCGTGACCGAGCAGGGCCTGGAGCAGCTGGTCGCCGATTCGCAGCAGATCCCGACCCTGCTGCTGGTGACCAGTTCGCGGGTCACGAACGGAGCACAGTTCCTGGGCTCCCTGCGGCGCGCCGTCGACGCCCAGGGCGGAGCGATCCGCCTGGCCACCGTCGACGCGGATACCCAGCAGCGGGTCGCCGCCGCCCTGCGCGTCGAGCAGCTGCCCACCCTGATGCTGCTCATCCTCGGCCAGGTCCAGCCGATCGTCCAGGCGGTCCTGCCGGACGCGGAGATCGACAACCTCATCACCCAGGTGCTCGAGGTCGCTCGTCAGCAGGGCATGGACACCAGCGGCGCCGGCCAGGGCGAGGACCAGGAGCCGCAGGAGGAGCCGCTGCCCCCGCTGATCGCGGAGGCGTACGAGGCGATCGAGAAGGGCGACCTCGATGCGGCCGTCGCGGCCTACGAGAAGCAGCTCAGTGACTCACCGGGCGATGCCGAGGCGAAGGCAGGACTGGCCACCGTCTCGCTGATGCGTCGCACGCAGGATGCCGAGCCCACCAAGGTCCGCGAGGACGCCGCCCAGCGCCCCGGAGACCTGGACGCGCAGCTGCTGGCCGCCGATCTCGACATGCTCGGCGGCCACGTCGACGACGCGTTCGGCCGGCTGCTCGATCAGCTCCGCAGTGCCGACCAGGAGACCAAGGACGTCGTGCGCGCCCGCCTGCTGGAGCTGTTCGAGGTGGCCGGCCCCGCCGATCCTCGCGTCGCCCCCGCCCGCAAGCGCCTGGCGAACCTGCTGTTCTGACGGCCGGCCCCTCGGGGCGGCTCTCAGGTCTCCCGCAGCCGCTGCGGCGCCAGGATCACGGCGCCCAGCGGCGGCACGGCCAGGCGCACCGAGTGCTCGCGGCCGTGGACCGGCAGGGACTCGGCGTCGACCCGTCCGAGGTTCCCGATCCCGCTGCCGCCGTAGACCGGCGCATCGGTGTTCAGCAGCTCGAGCCACGTCCCGCCCTCGGGCAGCGGCACCCGGTACTGGTGCCACGGCTCGGGGGAGAAGTTCAGGACCACCACCACCGGCTCGCCGGCGTCGTTGCGCCGCACGAACGCGATCGTGTTGTGGCCGGCGTCGTCCCCGATCAGCCACTCGAAGCCGCCCGGGTCCTGGTCGCGCTCGTACAGCGAGGACAGCTCGGCCTGGAGCGCGTTGAGGTCGGTGACCAGCTGCTGGGCCCCACGGTGGAGCGGGTACTCCAGCAGCCACCACGGCAGGCCGTCCTGCTCGGACCACTCGGTGCCCTGGGCGAACTCGCTGCCCATGAACAGCAGCTGCTTGCCGGGGTGGGTCCACTGCAGCGCCAGGTACGCGCGCAGCGAGGCCGCCTGCTGCCACTCGTCGCCCGGTGCCTTGCGCAGCAGGGAACCCTTGCCGTGGACCACCTCGTCGTGGCTGATGGGCAGGACGAAGTTCTCGGAGTACTGGTAGACCATCGAGAACGTCAGCTCGCCGTGATGGTACTGACGGTTTATGGGGTCCTCGCCGAGGTAGACGAGGGTGTCGTGCATCCACCCCATGTTCCACTTGAAGTCGAAGCCGAGGCCGCCGGTGTCCGTGGAGGCGGTGACTCCGGGGAACGACGTGGACTCCTCGGCGATCATCACGATCCCGGGAGCACGCTTGGACGCTGTGGCGGTGGCCTCCTGCAGGAATGCGATGGACTCCAGGTCCTCGCGCCCCCCGTACTGGTTCGGCACCCACTGGCCGTCCTCGCGGGAGTAGTCGAGGTAGAGCATGGAGGCGACGGCGTCGACCCGCAGGCCGTCCACGTGGAACTCCTCGAGCCAGTAGCAGGCGTTGGAGACCAGGAAGTTGCGCACCTCGTGCCGTCCGGTGTCGAAGACGTAGGTGCCCCAGTCGGGATGCTCCCCCCGGCGGGGATCGGCGTGCTCGTACAGCGGGGTGCCGTCGAAGCGGGCCAGGGCCCATTCGTCCTTGGGGAAGTGGGCGGGGACCCAGTCCACGATCACCCCGATGCCGGCCCGATGCAGCGTATCGATCAGGTGGCGCAGCTCGTCCGGCGATCCCAGGCGCGAGGTGGGCGCGTAGTAGCCGGTGACCTGGTATCCCCAGGAGCCGCCGAAGGGATGCTCGGCCAGCGGCATCAGCTCGACGTGGGTGAAGCCGAGCTCGGTGACGTAGTCGACGAGCTCGGTGGCGAGCTCCCGGTAGCCCAGGCCCGGCCTCCAGCTGCCCAGGTGCAGCTCGTAGATCGACATCCGCGAGGAGACCGGGTCGTGGGAGGCGCGCTCGGCGAGCCAGGCGTCATCGCTCCACTCGAAGTCGCTGTCGGTGACGACGGAGCCGGTCGCGGGAGGCACCTCGGCCCGTCGGGCCATCGGGTCGGCCTTGTCCTTCCAGACCCCGTCGGCCCCCAGGATGCGGAACTTGTAGGTCTCGCCGACGCCGACCCCCGGCACGAAGATCTCCCAGATCCCGGAGGAGCCCAGGGAGCGCAGGGCGTGGCCGCGTCCGTCCCAGCCGTTGAAGCCGCCGACGACCTGCACGGCCCGGGCGTTGGGCGCCCAGACGGCGAAGGAGGTCCCCGCGACCTCGTCGATCGTGCGCACGTGCGCCCCCAGGGCCCGCCACAGCTCCTCGTGACGGCCCTCTCCGATCAGGTGCCGGTCGAGTTCGCCGACCGTCGGCCAGAAGCGGTACGGCTCCTCGTACTCGACCGGGGATTCCCCGCCGGCCCAGGTGACGCGCACCCGGTAGGAGGGGAGCTCGGCCATCGGCAGCGAGGCCACCCAGATGCCCTCGAACTCGTGCTCCATCGCGGCCGAGGTGCCGTCGGGCAGGAGCACCTCCACGGCCCGTGCGAAGGGCTTCAGGGTCCGCACCGTGACGCCGCCGTCGTACTCGTGGGCCCCGAGCACCGAATGGGGATCGTGATAGCTGCCGGCCGCGGTGGCGCCGCGCTCGTGGTCGCTCAGCGGCATCACCTGCGGGGCGGGGGGATGCGGCGCGGTGGGAGACGGTGAGGGGACGGGGTCTGTCGGGCCGGTCATGTCAGGCCTCCTCGGGGTGGATGATCCGCAGGATGTGCGCGGGCCGGTCGCTCGCGCTGAGGATGACGTAGGGATCCCGGGTCCAGGTGAAGCGCTCCGAGGTCATCAGGTCCGCGACCTCGAACGGGCGGTCGGGATCCTCGAGGCCGAGCTCGGCGGGATCCAGGTGCAGGGTGGTCCAGGCGTCGCGGTCGTGCTCGGTGAGGGAGACGACGAGGATCGTGTCCGGTGCGCCGGTGCCGCTGGCGTGGGCGTCGAGATGCTTGGAGAAGACCAGCACCTGGGCATCGTCGGCCTCGTGGAAGCGGATCGCGGTCAGCGACTGCAGGGCGGGATGCTCGCGACGGATGCGGTTGAGGTCCCTCAGCAGCGGCTGCAGGCTCGTGCCCGCGGCGAGGGCACCGGTGTAATCGCGCGGCTTGTACTCGTACTTCTCGTTGTCGATCTGCTCCTGCGCGCCCGGGCGCGGCACGTCCTCGACCAGCTCGTAGCCGCTGTAGATGCCCCACGTCGGCACCAGGGTCGCCGCGAGGATCGCGCGCAGCACGAAGGCGTTGCGCCCGCCGGAGGACATGAACGGGGTGAGGATGTCATGCGTGGTGGGCCAGAAGCTGGGACGCATGTACGGCGCCGCCGCGACCAGCTCCTCGAGGTATTCGCGCAGCTCCTCGGCCGTGTGCCGCCACGTGAAGTAGGTGTAGCTCTGGTGATAGCCGACCTTGCCCAGGGTGTGCATCATCGTGGGCCGGGTGAAGGCCTCGGCGAGGAAGATGACCTCGGGGTGCTTCTCGTCGAACTCCGCCAGCAGCTCCTCCCAGAACCGCACCGGCTTGGTGTGGGGATTGTCGACCCGGAACAGCGTCACGCCCCGGGAGACCCACAGCTCCAGCACGTCCCGGATCGCCGCGTACAGACCCTCGTAGTCGGTGTCGAAGCTGAGCGGGTAGATGTCCTGGTACTTCTTCGGCGGGTTCCCCGCGTAGGCGATGGTGCCGTCGGCCCGGACCGTGAACCACTCCGGGTGCTCGCTCACCCACGGATGGTCGGGGGAGCACTGCAGGGCGAGGTCCATGGCGACCTCGAGCCCCAACTCCTGCGCGCGGCCGACGAAGGCCTCGAAGTCCTCCTCGGTGCCCAGATCGGGGTGGATCGCGTCGTGGCCCCCGTCGGCCGACCCGATCGCGTACGGGGAGCCGGGATCGCCGGGCCGCGGATCCAGGGTGTTGTTGCGGCCCTTGCGGAAGGTGGTGCCGATGGGGTGGACCGGGGTCAGGTAGGCGACGTCGAAGCCCATGTCCGCGATCCGCTCCAGCGACTTCGCGGCCGTGGCCAGGGTGCCCGAGACCCATCCGCGCTCGGGCTCGAAGCGGGCCCCCTCGGAGCGGGGGAAGAGCTCGTACCAGGAGCCGTACAGCGCGCGCCGGCGGTGGACGACCAGACGGTACGGGCCGGAGACGGTCACTCCCTCGCGCAGGGGCCGCTCGGCGAGCAGCCCGCGCAGATCCGCCGCCAGGGCGGGGGCCACGCGGGCCGATGCGGGCAGGCCCGGGGAGCGCAGGCTCTCCAGCGCCGCGCGGACCACCGGTCCGTCACCGGCGGGACGCTCGCCCGCCTCGACCTCGGCGAGCACCCGGGACAGGACCAGGGCGCCCTCGGCGCAGACCAGGTCGGGATCGATGCCCGCGGGGATCTTGACCTCCGCGGTGTGGGCCCAGGTGTCGTACGGCGCCGAGAACGCTTCGATGCGGAAGGACCAGTGCCCCGTGCGATCCGTGCGCACGGTCGTCTCCCACAGGTCGAGGCCGGGGTTGACCGACTCCATCCGCAGGCGCTGCTCCGCCCCGTCGGGGTCGGTCAGCACGGCCTGGACCCCCATCGCGTCGTGGCCCTCGCGGAAGGCGTTCGCGGAGATCGTCACCGTCTCGCCCTCGGCGCAGGAGGCCGGGAACCGCCCACCGTCGACGACGGGGCGGACGTCCATGATCGGGATCCGGCCGATGCCCGCGTCGAGGCCCGCCGGGCGCCGGTGACGAGGGATGGACTCGGTGGTCTCGGACATGGCCTCTCCTGCCTGACACCTCGGTGTCTGCGTCGGACGCGGTGACGGTCCTCACGATAGCTGTTCGCGGACCTCCCCCGGGTCGTCGGCGGTGATCCCGAGGACCACCACGCTGGCCGGCTCCACCACGACCGCGCGGTCGCGCACCGGAGCGGCGGGCAGATCGTCCTGGCGCTCGAGCGCGGTGTCCAGGAGCACGCGGGCCCGGCCCTGCGGCCACGGCGGGCCCGGCAGCTGCACGGTGGTGGCCTCCGCCTCGGCCGAGAGGATCACCAGCAGGTGCTGGGATCCCTCACGCCCGGGCACCGCAGGACGGAGCATGGACAGCAGGTGCCGGGACGGGTCCATCCATGCCGCATGGTCCAGCTCCTGCCCGTCGGCCCCGAACCATGCCACCGCTCCCGCATCCAGGGCGGCGGGATCCGCCGGGCGCAGGAAGTGGGGCGAGCGCAGCTGGGGATGCTCACCGCGCAGCGCCAGGACGCGCTTGACCGTCTCACGCAGGGGACCGGGCCTCCACGGGACCCATGAGATCTCGTTGTCCTGGCAGTAGGCATTGTTGTTGCCCTGCTGGGTGCGGCCCATCTCGTCCCCGGCCGTCAGCATCGGGGTCCCGGACGCCAGCAGCAGGGTGGCGAGCATGCCGCGGGCGGTGCGACGGCGGGACGCCTCGAGCTGGTGATCCTCGGGCCCGGCCTCTCCCTCGTGACCGTGGTTCCAGGAACGGTTGTCGGAGGTGCCGTCGCGGTTGTCCTCGCCGTTGGCCTGGTTGCGCTTGGTCTCGTACACGGTCAGATCGCGCAGGGTGAAGCCGTCGTGGGCGGTGACGTAGTTGATCGATGCCCACGGCGAACGGAGGCTGCGGCCGGGCGGCAGCTGCTCGGGGTCCTGCCCGGTCAGCAGATCGCTGGAACCGGCGAGACGGGTCGCGAGGTCGCGCACGCCGCCGATGCCGTCCTCGCCGGTGCGTGCGCGCTGGGCGCGGTCGGAGAGCCAGAAGGCCCGCACGTCGTCGCGGAAGGCGTCGTTCCATTCGGCGAACGGCACCGGGAAGCCGCCGGTCTGCCAGCCGCCGGTGCCGACGTCCCACGGCTCGGCGATCAGCTTGACCCCGCGCAGCACGGGGTCGGTGACGATCGCGCCCAGCAGGGGATGGTCGGGCCGGAAACCGCGGTCCTCGCGACCCAGCGTCGCGGCCAGGTCGAAGCGGAACCCGTCGACGTGCACCTCGCTGACCCAGTAGCGCAGCGAGGCCAGGATCAGGTCCATCACGTGCACCGAGCGCGGATCCAGGGTGCCCCCGGTGCCGGTGACGTCGACGAAGGTGCCCTGGTCCATCCAGTAGTACTCACGGTTGTCCAGCCCGCGCAGGGACAGGGCCGGCCCGTCGGCCCCGCCCTCTGCGGTGTGGTTGTAGACCACGTCGAGGATCACCTCGAGGCCCGCGGCGTGCAGGCTGCGCACCATGGTCTTGACCTCGTCGAGCACGGCCTGCGCGCCGGCGTTCTGGGCGGCGGCCGTGGCCAGCGACGGCTCCGGGGCGAAGAACGACAGCGTGGAGTAGCCCCAGTAGTTCGGCAGTCCCAGCCGGGTCAGGTGCGGCTCGTCCATCGCGGCATGGATCGGCAGCAGCTCGACGCTGGTCACGCCCAGGTCGCGCAGGTGGCCGGTGACCGCGGGGTGGCCGAGTCCGGCGTAGGTGCCGCGCTGCTCGGCCGGGACGTCGGGGTGCAGCCGGGTCAGTCCCTTCACGTGCGCCTCGTACAGCACGGTGGCGTCCCAGTCGACCAGGGGACGCAGGTCGTCCTGCCAGTCGAAGGCGTCGGAGACGACGACGGACCACACCGCGTCCTCGCCGTCGTCGATGTCGCTGGCCACCGGCGGGTCGCCGACGCGATCCAGCATCGCGTCCACCTCGAACGGGAAGAAGGAGCTCAGCAGCGGCGAGGAGTGCGACACGCCGCGGGCCCACGGGTCCAGCAGCAGCTTGCGCGGGTTGGACAGCAGGCCCGCCGCGGGATCCCACGGGCCATGGACCCGCAGCCCGTACCGCGTGCCCGGGAGCATGCCGGTGACGTGGTCCCAGCGCAGGCCACCGTCGAAGTGCCGCAGACGCACCCGGCGCTCGGCGGTGCCCTGACGGATGCACAGATCCACCGCACCGGCACGCGGAGCCGCTACGGCGAAGGTGCCGCGTCCCTGGTCGTCCACGGAGAGTCCGGGGGCGGTGGGTGCGACCGGGGGCGTGGCGCGGTCGAAACGATCTGCTAGCACCTGCGCATTCTGCCACTGCACCTTCGCCCACCGCTGCCCGCGGACGCGGCGACACCGCCGGAGCCCACTGCCGTTAGGATCGACGCGGACCAGCAGGCACAACAGGTACGCACGACGGGGGAGCCGCAGCGCATGAGCAATCCACCGAGCCAGCAGGCAGCACCAGCTGGACCTCCCGGCGCAGCCCCGGGCCCCGGCCGGCCCGGTCAGGGCGGGTCCGCTCAGGGCGGGCCGCAGCGACGGCCCGGTGACTTCGCCCCCTCCTCGTCGGCGATCCCGCCCGCCGATCTCGAGCGCAGCTCCTCGATCGTCTCCACCATCGCGAAGGTCTTCCAGTCCCGCGTGGTCGGCCAGGAGAACCTGCGGCTGACCCTGCTGACCGCCCTGGCCGCCGGCGGCCACGTGCTGCTCGAGTCCGTGCCCGGCCTGGCCAAGACGACCGCCGCCAGCGCACTGGCCTCCTCGATCACCGGGTCCTTCGCGCGCATCCAGTGCACCCCGGACCTGATGCCGAACGACATCATCGGCACCCAGATCTTCAACTACGGCTCCGGCACCTTCACCACCCAGCTGGGCCCGGTCCACGCCAACGTCGTGCTGCTGGACGAGATCAACCGCTCCAGCGCCAAGACGCAGTCGGCCATGCTCGAGGCGATGCAGGAGCGCCAGACCTCCATCGGCGGCGAGGTGTACCACCTGCCCGAACCGTTCATGGTGCTGGCGACCCAGAACCCGATCGAGGAGGAGGGCACCTACGTCCTGCCCGAGGCGCAGATGGATCGCTTCCTCATGAAGGAGATCCTGACCTACCCGCGGCCGGGCGAGGAGCACGAGATCCTCGACCGCTCGACCTCGGGCAGCCTGACCGGGCCCCGGGAGGCCCTGGGCAACGTCTCGCTGGAGGACGTGCAGTTCCTGCAGTCGATGGTCGACGCCGTCTATGTCGATCCGGCCGTGAAGCGGTACATCATCGACCTGGTCTTCACCACCCGCGGGTCCGGTCCGCGCCCGGTGCCGAACCTGACCCAGTCCGTGCGCGTCGGCGCCAGCCCCCGCGGCTCCCTCGCGCTGATGCGCGTGGGGCAGGCGCACGCGCTGCTGCAGGGGCGCGACTACGTCACCCCCGACGATGTGCGGGCCATGCGCTACGGGGTGCTGCGCCACCGGCTCGTGCTCACGTTCGACGCCCTGGCCAGCGGGGTCAAGCCCGAGCAGATCATCGACGCGGTGTTCCACGCCGTGCCGATGCCCTGAAGTCGACCCTTCCCCGACCCCTTCCCACGACACGGACGGAGCGCGCGAGAACTCGATGGCCACCTCGTTGCTGACCCGGGTCAAGGCCCGGGTCGACCTGCACACCTCGAACCGGGCGCGCGGGCTCATCCAGGGCCGCGGACGCTCCCTGTTCAAGGGCAGCGGCGAGGACTTCGACGACCTGAAGTACTACCAGCCCGGGGACAAGATCTCCGACATCGACTGGAAGGCCACCGCCCGCTCCGGTGAGCCCCTGATCCGGCAGTTCAACGAGGAGCGGGTCCGCCACCTCTCGATCGTGGCCGACACCTCTT
This sequence comes from Brachybacterium sp. GCM10030252, assembly GCF_042666535.1. Lineage (NCBI taxonomy): Bacteria > Bacillati > Actinomycetota > Actinomycetes > Micrococcales > Dermabacteraceae > Brachybacterium > Brachybacterium sp. GCM10030252. The sequence continues at coordinate 45,667 of NZ_JBHTDM010000031.1, forward strand.
CCGCGATGGCCGCCACCGCGGCCGACGGCACCTCCAAGCGGGAGGCGATGGTCCTCGCCGCGGGAATGATCTGCTTCCTCGCGCAGAAGAACGGGGACCTGACGGGACTGGTCGCGGGCGACGAGCGCCGCCCGATCCAGCTGCCCTCCCGGTCCAGCGACGGCCACCTCGAGCTGCTGCTGCGCAGCATCCAGCAGGGCACCACCACCGCCTCGTCGGCCCCGGACAGCGCCTGGCTGCTGGAGCGGGCCTTCCGCGTCACCAAGCATTCGACGCTGATGACGATCATCACCGACGAGGCCCGACCCTCGGTGGAGGACTTCACCCTGCTGCGGCGCCTGACCACGCGGCACGACGTGATGGTCATCCGCGTCGCCGATGCCGACCCGTTGCAGCGCACCGACCTGGACCACGACGTGGTCGACGTCGACAATCCCCGTGAGGTGGCGTCCCTGGTGCGGACCTCCAAGCGGGTCGCGCGGGACGTCGAGGCGTACCGGCGGGCGCGGCGGGACGGGATCACGGAGATGCTGGACCGGCTGCACGTCAGCCACATCCTCACCCAGGGCGAGACCACCGTGGTCGAGGACATGATCGCCATGCTCCGGGCGAGGGAGTACCGCCATGCCCGTACCTGACCTGCTGCTGGCCTCGCCGTTGCTGGCCGAGCCCGCTCCGCCGGAGATCATCGACCCGCCCCAGTACTCCGTCGCCTGGATCATCCTGGCCGTGCTGTGCCTGCTGGTGATCACGGCGCTGATCCTGGGCACCCTGAAGATCACCCGTGCCATCGAGAAGCGCATCGCTTTCCGTCGGCGCCCCAGCGACGTGGAGAACCTCAAGGCCGAGTTCCTGCGCGCCGTCAACGACATCGCGGATCGGCACGACGCCGGCGACGTGGGCGCTCGCGAAGGCCATCATGAGCTGACCGGGGTGATGCGACGCTTCGTGCGCCGCACCACGGGCCACGACGTGACCAGCCAGGACATCACCACGCTGAGAGCGGATCCCCGCACCCGCGAGGTGGGAACCCTGATCGCGGACCTGTACGAACCCGATTTCGCGATGGCCTCGGACGCCGACCTGCGTGAGTCCGTGCGCCGCGCGAGGGAGGTGATCCGGCAATGGTCATGATCTTCTGGTGGGTCACCGCCCTGCTGCTGCTGGCCGCGCTGGCGGTCTGGGCGATCACGTTCTGGAACCGACGCGCGATGCGCAAGTCTCCCGTCCTGGTCGCCAACTCGCGGTACATGGACCGCATCCCCAGCTTCGTGCGCGCCCAGCGCATGGCCCGCGCGGTGCGGGTGCTGCAGGTGAGCATCGCCGTGATCGGCGTGCTCGCCGCCTCGCTGCTGTCGGGGCGGATCGCCACCGAGCGGATCGAGACGCCCGAGTTCTCCTCGCGCGACATCGTGCTGTGCCTCGACGTCTCCGGCTCGATGTACGAGTACGACACCGAGATCCTGCAGACCTTCGCCGAGATGGTGGACAACTTCCAGGGCGAGCGGGTGGCGCTGACGATCTTCAACTCGACCAGCCGCACCGTCTTCCCGCTGACCAACGACTACGACCTGATCAAGCGCGAGCTCGAGGAGGGCGCCGAGGCGATCGACTTCGACGAGTTCGGCTATCGCCTGGGTACCCGTGACTACTCCGATGAGAAGGTCCGCCAGTACGTGGAGTTCGTCGAGGGCACCCGCGGCATCGCCGATCAGGCGTCGATCGTGCCGGACGGCCTCGCCTCCTGCGGCATGGAGTTCGACCAGGCCGAGGAGGATCGCTCGCGCTCGATCATCTTCGCGACCGACAACGAGGTCAACGGCGAGCCGATCTACACCCTCCAGGAGGCCACCGAGGCCGTCGCCGGGCGCGATATCGACCTCTACACGTTCTACCCCGGGGCGTACGAGTGCGGCCCCGAATGCTTCGAGGAGCTCAAGACGGCCACCGAGGATCAGGACGGGGAGCTGTACGAATCCTCCGATCCGGAGGCGATCCCCTCGATCATCAACGAGATCCAGAAGACGCAGGCCGAGACGATGGGGGCCTCGCCGACAGTCGTGCGCACGGACCACCCGGGCCTCGGGTTCGTGCTGACCTTCCTCTCCCTGATCGGCATCCTGGTGCTGGGCTGGAGGGCTCGCTGATGCGCCTGGAGCACCTGATCCCGCTGTGGGCGAGCATCCCGCTGTTCGGTGCGATGACGATCTTCTGCGTCGTGCTGCTGATCCGGCGCCCGCGGCAGCGCGTGGCGTGGATGCGCCGGCTGCTGATGGTCCTGCTGCTGCTGGTGGTGGCGCTGCGACCGGTGACCCCGCTGGAGAGCGAGCAGACCGAGCGCATGAATGCCAACGTGTTCTTCGTCGTCGACCGCACCGGCTCCATGAACGCCGAGGACTACAACGGGGACCAGCCGCGCCTCGAGGGCGTCAAGGCCGACATGAACCGCATCATGGGCATGACCGAGGGATCGCGGTACTCGATCATGTCCTTCGACTCGACGGCCACCCAGCAGCTGCCGCTGACCACCGACGCCGGCGCGGCTCGGGCCTGGGTGGACACGCTGACGACGGAGCCCACCGCGTACTCCAAGGGCTCCAATGTGGACCGTCCTCTCGAGCAGCTGCAGGTCGAGCTGTCCGAGACCGCGCGCGAGGACCCGGAGTCGCAGATCCTGGTGTACTTCCTCTCCGACGGGGAGAACACCGACGAGCGGGAGTCGGAGTCGTTCAGTCCGCTCGCCCAGTTCGTCGACGGCGGGGGAGTGCTCGGGTACGGCACTGCCGAGGGTGGCCCGATGAAGGCTGAGGGCGGCCCCGAGGACGGCGAGTACATCACCGATGACAGCGGTCAGCGGGGGATCTCGAAGATCGACGAGGAGCAGCTCCAGACCATCGCCGGCGAGATGGGGGTGCCGTATCTGCACCGGGATGATCCGGAGGCGCCGATCGAGGGCACAATGGACGATGTCACGCTGCGGCCGATCCCCATGGAGTCCTCCCGCGACGTGGCGAGCTTCGATGACTGGTACTGGATCGCCTCGATCCCGCTCGCAGCCCTGCTGATCTGGGAGCTGGGGGAGATGACCTACAGACTTCCGCGCAAGCTGGATCGTCACGACATCTCAGGAGCGCAGAGATGAGCACACCGATCGCGGAGAGGCCGCGCACGGAGCAGTCCGCGCCCGCGGGCCCGCCGCCTGCGCTGGCGCAGGACACCAGCGGCAGGCCGAAGGACTTCGGGCTGAACGTGCGCCGTCTCCGGCGGACGCGGATGATCGTGTTCGCGATCCTGGCGCTGCCGATCCTGCTGCTGGCCCTGTTGGCCGCGAAGTTCATCTCCATGCCGATCACGCAGGCCACCCATCTCTCCGCGTACGGGGACGAGGAGTACCCGGTGGCCATCGAGCGGCTGGCGCCGGTCGAGTTCCTGAACTGGTTCGAGCCGTATCTGCCGCACCTGTCCAAGGGGACCGTGCTGCTGCAGCAGGGCGAGGACGCCGCTGCCGAGGAGGAGCTGCGCACCGCGCTGGAGGAATGGGAGAGCTCGAGCGACCTCAACGCGCCCATGCACGCCCAGTGCAAGATCATCAACAACCTCTCGATCGCCATCGAGCGCCAGGCAGACCAGATCGAGGATCCCCAGGCCCGCGCCGATCGCCTGTACGAGGCCGAGGAGATGCTCGCCGCCTGCGGTGGTGGCGGCGGTGGCGGCGACGGCGAGGGCCAGGGCGGCCAGGGCGGCGGCTCCGGGAACGAGGAGTCCGAGACCACCGAGGAGAACGGCGAACGGGTCGAGGAGAAGCGCCGCGAGGCCGACGAGGAGGCCGGCAACGACCCCGACGAGCGCGGCTCCGAAGGAGGCAGCGAGGGCGAGGGCGAGGAGCCCGGCGGTGGCGAACCGCCGCCCCCGGGCGACCCGAGCCGGGAGGATCCCGAAGGGGACGGCCCTGAGGAGGAGGCTCCCACCGAGGGCGACGGGGAGCAGCAGGAGAAGGACGACGAGCTCGAGGAGCGCAACAAGGACGCCCAGGGCGGCGAGGGCGAGGACGAGCCCAGCGGATCGGAGCAGGATCCGGCGAAGCCATGGTGAGCGACCCCGACGAGCGCGCATACCTCGACCATGCGGCGACCACCGTGCTGCGGCCGGTCGCGCGCGACGCCTTCCTGGAGGCTTCGACGGTGCGTGGCAATCCGTCCTCGGTGCACTCCTCGGGACGCCGCGCCCGCGCTGTGCTGGACGAGGCCCTCGAGACCATCGCGGGGCTGCTCGGGGTTCCCCGCAGCTGGCTGATCATGACCTCGGGAGGCACCGAGGCCGACAACCTGGCGATCCGCTCGGTACCGCTCGGCGTGATGGCGAAGGAACCGGCTCGCACGGCCGTGGCCGTGGCTGCGACCGACCATCCCGCGGTGGTCGCCACGGCGAGATCGCTGGCGTCGCTGACGCCGCCGGTCCAGGCGCGTGTGCTCGATGTCGATGCGCGGGGCCTGCTGCGTCCGGGGTCGGTGAGCGAGACTCTGGCCGACGGCGCTGTGAGCGTGGTCAGCGCGGCGCTGGTGAACAACGAGACCGGGGCACGCCAGGACATCGCTGCGCTCGCCGCAGCGGCGCGACCGCATGGGACCCTGGTCCATACCGACGCGGTCCAGGGCGTGGGCCACGTCCAGCTGCCGTCTTTCGAGGACGTCGACCTGATGTCGCTGTCCGGTCACAAGATCGGGGCGCCCGTGGGTGTAGGGGTGCTGGTGGCGAAGCCGGAGGTGCCGTTCGGCGTCGCCAGCACCGGCGGCGGCCAGCAGCGCGGGGTGCGCTCGGGAACGCTGGACGCGGCGCAGGCCTCGGCATTCGCGGCAGCCCTGCGCGAGACCCTGGCGGAACGGGACCGAGAGGGCCGGCGCGTGCAGGCGCTGGCCGACCAGCTCCGAGCCGGCATCCGCGAGATCGATCCCAGCGCGCGGTTCACCCTGCCGGAGGACTCCCCGACGTCGCCCCATATCCTTCATGTCGTGTTCCCGGGGGCCGATTCGGATTCGCTGCTCTTCCTGCTGGATGAGCGCGGGGTGGACTCCTCGGCCGGATCGGCCTGCTCGGCGGGGGTCACTCAGGCGAGCCCCGTCCTCGCGGCGATGGGCTTCACGGGCCCCCAGACCCGCGGCGCGCTGCGGTTGTCGCTGGGATGGACCAGCACGGATCATGACATCGACGTGCTTCTCAGTGCGCTGCCGGAATCACTGGAGAAGGCCCGCGCGGTGGGAGCCCTGCTCGGCTGAGCCCTCTCGGTCGGGTCGTGAGCTCTCCCGGCTCGGTACGTCAGAACTGCGGGGACTGTCCCGGATTGCGGAGCGGGACGCGGTCCCACGTCTCGTGGCGGCGGTGGTCCCGTGTGCTGTGCCGGAGCCGAAGCTGCACGTTGTGCAGGTGGACGGCCGTGATCTCGGTGGGCGTCCCGGTGCCGCGGTGTTCCGGGCATCGGTGCGGACACCGAGACGCTCGGTCAGGACGTTCCGGCGACGCTGGCCCGTCGGCCTGCCCGGTCTGCTCGGCCTCGGCAGCGACGGCAGCAACGCCGGGGTCCTCGGTGCCACGGGTACCACCGCTGCTCAGCGGGCCGGGGCGATGGGGGAGCAGCGCCGCCAGCTCGCTCGGAGTGGGGGTGACGTCGACGGTCGAACCGTACCGGGTCCGCCACCGCACGCGATGGCGACCGTCGCCGACGGTTGAGCCCGCCGGCCGAGCGGTGAGCTGCTGGTTCTCCTTGTCGTTGCACCGCGCGCACAGTCCATTGCCGTTATCGAGACTGGTCGCGCCGTCTCTGCTGTGCGGCTGGATGTGGTCATCGTGGCGGATCTCGGCGTTGCAGAACGGACCCGAACAGGTCATCGACCGCCATCGCAGGAAGCGCGAGAGGCCGTGGGGAAACGCTCGCGCACGCGACTCGACGGCGACCAGCTCGCCACTGGTGGGATGGGTGTAGAGGCGGCGCAGCGTGGCGCGGAGCGCCGCGTCGTTCGCGCGCTGCGCACCGTCCACGTGCGCGCCGCCGGCATCCGGACCGTCGACGTCTGGATTGCCCGCGTCCGGATCGTCGACGTCTGGATCGCCCGCGTCGCTATCCGGCTCTTGAGTCGCCCGGCGTAGGGACGCGCTGACCTGTGAGACCGGTACGGCGCCGTAGCCCTCGATGAGAGCCGGCTCGGAATTCTGCGGGCAGAACAGGGCGCGATCGGTGATGATCACGCCGATGTCGAGCTTCACCGGATCGACCCCGTCGCTGCGGCCGACCAGTGCGTCCGCCGCGGTATCCGCCATGATCGCGCTGTGGCCCCGGGTGTCCCCGGCGGCGCGGAGCTTCTCGCCCTCGAGGCTGAGACGGGCACGGGCGGCGGAGGCATCGAGCGCAGTGGTCGTGATGGCCAGCGTGGCCATCCCGTTCTCGCGAGCGCGCAGGGTGACATTCCGGTGGCGCCGCGCGACCTCGTGTCGCCGCTCCTCGCCGTCGGCGTCCACGAGCTGGGTGATCGCCTCGATCTCGCGACGCCACTGTCGCTGCCCCGCGCCGGCGAGCTCGCCGAGCCGTGCCGTGAGCGCCTGATCGACCTCGCCCCTCTGCGTCGGATCCAGGGGCGCGACAGCCTGCCCGGCGGCATAGGCCTTCTCGGCGTCGATATCGCCCTCGGCCAGAGCAGACAGCACGCCTGGCAGGTTCCGGACCAGGCGCCGAGAAGCCTTCATCCGACGAGATGCCGCGGACGGCGAGATGCGCGAGACCACGGAGACTTCGCGGGTCGAGACACGATCCGTCGACTCGGACTCCTCGCCCGAACCATGGGCGTCCCGGCTCACCGCTTCCGCCAGTGCATCAGTCGCACGGATCTCCACCGCGGCGACAGCTGTCGTCAGCGACCGGAGGCGGTCCAGGAGATCGAGCAACGACTCGGCGTCGAGCGCCGAGTCGTTGCCGGGTGACAGGGAGTCGGAGCCCAGCGATCCGACCCGGCCGAGGGCATCGGTGACGCCCTCGAGGTCGTACGCTCCCACCGTCGTGGCGCCGGCGCCCGCGCGGATGACGGGCCGGCCGGCCGCATCGGCCGTCTGCTCGTGATCATCCGCGTGGTGGGTCATGGCTCCAGTATCGAACGCCAGAACGAAATAGTCAACGGTTCTGGTTCCTCGGTGCAAAAATGTGGACGAAGGTGCGGTGGGGAGGAAAGGTGGCGGTGTCCGGGTGCGCAACGACGGTGATTCCCGGGCGTCGGATCCCGCTGCGCTCTGCTGCCGCAGCCCGAGGTCGCTGGCGCGGAACCGTCCGCGAATGGCACTTGCGGAGGCGCGGCACCGTGTTCCGCTCACGGAAAAGACGTCCCTGCAACCCCGCAAAGAAGATTGTGGATAAGAGGTCAATGTGGAGGGCTCGGTATTGGCGGTGGCGTGACGTCCACAGGGGCATTGCGGTGTTGGAGATATTGCCGTGCTGGAGATATTACTGTGCTGGAGCCATTGCTGCGCCGTGCCAGGGCCCCACAGGAACGCGAGCGGTGCGCAACAGGTCGATCCACGAAAGCGGCCATCCGAATCGGCGTGCGCCGCCACCCGGCGCCGGGCACGGACCCCGCCCGGCGTAGGGCACGGGCGCCACCCGGCGCAGGGATGCGGGGCGCCGGCCACGAGGGGAGCACGAGGGGAGAGCGATCGCACGCGCGAGGCGGCTGACATCACGCTCGCCGGCCGGTCCGGGGACCTTCACGATCCGTACACTCGACAGGGTGCACAGGCGGACGGTGGCCCAGTGGAGGCGGACGGTGACCCAGGAGGTGGAGGCGGCATGAAGGTGCTGGCAGCGATGAGCGGCGGCGTCGACTCGGCAGTGGCCGCGGCCCGAGCCGCGGACGCCGGGCACGAGGTCGTCGGCGTGCACATGGCGCTGTCGAAGAACCGCGACCAGAGCCGCACCGGCTCGCGCGGGTGCTGCACCGTCGAGGACGCCTCCGATGCCCGTCGTGCGGCCGACCGCATCGGCATCCCGTATTACGTCTGGGACCTCTCCGATGACTTCCACGATCTCGTGGTCGAGGACTTCCTGTCCGAGTACGCCGCCGGCCGCACTCCCAATCCCTGCGTGCGCTGCAACGAGCGCATCAAGTTCGCCTCGCTCATGGAGCGCGCCACGCTGCTCGGCTTCGACGCCGTCTGCACCGGTCACTACGCCTCCATCCGCGCCGACGGGCCCGATGGCGCCCCCTCGCTGCACCGTTCGCGGAACATGGACAAGGACCAGTCCTACGTCCTGGCGGTCATGGGGCCCGAGGCCGTCCGCCGCTCCGTCTTCCCGCTCGGCGAGTTCGAGACGAAGGAGGAGGTGCGCGCCGAAGCCAGGGCACGCGGCCTCGGCGTCTCGACCAAGCCCGACAGCTACGACATCTGCTTCGTCGCCGACGGGGACACCCGCGGTTTCCTCGAGCGCAATCTCGGCGAGGCCCCCGGGGAGATCCTCGACGAGGCCGGCGCCGTGGTCGGCTCCCACCGCGGCACCCACGGATTCACCATCGGCCAGCGCAAGGGCCTGGGCATCGAGCATCCCGCGCCCGACGGTGCGCCGCGCTACGTCGTCGACATCGACCCCACCTCGCGCCAGGTCGTGGTCGGTGCCGCTGAGCTGCTCTCCACCCGCGAACTGATCGCCGGTGACGTGGTCTCCTTCGAGCCGCTGGAGGTGGGCCGCCGGGTCACCGCACAGATCCGCGCCCACGGTGAGGCCACCCCGGCGACGATCCTCGAGGCGCCGGCGGGCGGTCAGGACTCCAGCCTGCGCGTGCAGCTCGAGACGCCGATCCGCGGCGTGGCCCCCGGCCAGACCCTGGTGCTGTACGACGACGATCGCGTCCTCGCCGCCGCCACCCTCGAGCGCCGCGCATGAGCCACCTGGTCACCCTCACCGGGGACGGCACCTTCCGGGCACCTGCGGCCGCCGACGCCGCCCGGTACGACGTGCCCGAGGACCCTCATCTCGCGGCGCTGATGCGGATCCGGGCCCTGCTCGGTGACGATCTCGAGGAGCAGATCGCCGCCCGGCCCTACCTCCCCTCAGCGCTCGGCACCGATGACACGGATCATCTGCTGCCCGCGACCCTCGCGCTGCTCGCCGAGACCACGGGAGACCTGGTCAGCTACGGATGGCGGCTCGGTCCGGGCGTGGGCCGAGCCTGGCAGCACGCCCGGGAGCTGCGCGAGCGCACCCTCGATGCCGCCCGCGTCGCGCTGCTGGGGTACGAGGGGCCGCTGTCGACGACGGCACTGGGCCCGGCCACCCTGGCCGGCGCCACCTTCCTGCCGTCGGGGGAGCGCACCCTCGCCGACCCCGGCGCCGTGCGCGACCTGCCGATGCTGCTCGCCGAGGGCGTCACCGACCATCTCGATCTGCTCCGCGAGCGGGTGCCGGGCGCGCAGCCGCATCTGCTGCTGCGGGAGGACGCCGTGGCGGCCGTCTCCGCCGGACTCATCAGCACCCCATCGGGCCGCAGCCGGTACCCCGCCGTCCCAGCGCCCGAGATCGGTGTGCTGTGGCGCTGCCTCCTCACCGCCCTCGAGGAGGGCGGGCTGGACGCGGAGTCGGTCACGATCGGCGTCGGCGCGGACCATGGTCTCCTGCGCGCCGCTCGCGAGGCCGGCGCACGCCGGGTGGCCTTCGCGCCTCGCCAGCTGCCGTCCCTGGACACGGCCTCGGGGCGCAGGCTGTGGGAGGGCCTGGCCGAGGCGCACGATGCCGGGTGCCGCTTCGAACTCGTCGTCGACCCGCGCGCCGGCGGGAGCATGGCGCGTGAGCTCGACCAGCTGCTGGAGATCTGGCACCGGCTGGGCCATACCGACGCCGACGCCGCCGGCTTCACCCTGATCGCGCACACCGGCGCCTCGCACGACGTGCAGGCGGGGCGCATCGACCCCTCCAGCCAGCCGGAGCGGTCCACGCTGCTCGACGAACCCTCGCTCGAGGCCCTGCTGCGCGCCGCTCCCGCATGGGCGGCACGCGTCAGCTCCTGAGCGCCCCGCGCACGCAGCACGATCGGTCAAGTTCGGGCCGGTCATGATCACGATCCGTGGAGAACGGGGTGATCTCCCCGCCTAGGCTGGCGTCGGACGCCATAGCCGCGCGCATCGATCTGCACTGACGCACCCGCAACGACGTGGACAGCATCGACGACGCGGCCCGGCACTGCCCGACGATTCCGATGGAGGACGAGCCATGCGCACGAGCACCCAGGTGCAGCGGGTCGAGCTGGACGGGAACGGTGTGCTCCGTGTGGTCACCGAAGGCGTCGAGATCCGGCTGCTCATGATGACCTCGGACATCGTGCGGATCCGCGCGGGCTTCGACGGGGACTTCGCCGAGCAGTCCTACAGCCTCACCACCACCGCCTGGCAGGACCGCCTCGATCCGGTGCTGGGGGAGGAGCGCACGCGCATCGCCCCGGTCCCCGTGCAGCTGGAGGAGACGGACGAGACGGCCGTGCTCATCGGCCCCCGGCTGCGCGTCGAGGTGCGCCGCTCCCCGCTGGAGATCCGCGTGCTGGACGCCGACGGCAGCGTGCTGCACGCCGATGTGCCCTACATCGCCTACCGCGAGGACACCAACCACCGCCGGATCCACACCACCCGGCTCGAACCGGGCGACGCCTTCGTCGGCTTCGGCGAGACCACGGGCGAGCTCGACAAGGCCAAGCAGCTGGTCTCCCTCAGCCCGCGCGACAGCCTCGGCTACGACGCCCGACGCAGCGCACCGCTGTACAAGCACATCCCGTTCTACCTCAAGGTCAATCGCGATTCCCGCCAGGCGGTCGGGTACTTCTACCACGGCACCCGCGACGTCTCCTTCGACCTGGGCCGCTCGCACAGCAACTACTTCCCCCACCACACCCAGATGATCGCCGACGGCGGCGACGTCGATCTGTTCCTCATCGCCGGCCCGCAGGTTCGGGACGTCGTGGCCCGGTACACCGAGCTCACCGGACGTCCGCCCGTGCTGCCCCGCCAGGCACTGGGCTATCTCGCCTCTTCCATGTACTACGCCGAGCTGACCTCCGGCAGCGACCGGGCCATCACCCGGTTCGTCGATCTCGCCGGTGAGCACGGGATCCCGGTGGACGGCTTCCAGCTCTCCAGCGGCTACACCACCCAGCAGACGGCCGACGGCGCCAAGCGCTGCGTGTTCACCTGGAACCAGGAGCGGTTCCCCGATCCCGCTGGCTTCTTCTCCGCCATGGACGAGCGCGGCGTCGTCGTCTCCCCGAACGTGAAGCCCGGCGTGCTCACGGTCCACCCGCGGCGCGCCGAGTTCGCCGAGCGCGGCGTGTTCGTCGGGGCCAGCGACGACGCCCTGGACCAGGCCGCGACCACCGCCCCCGCGCTGTCCGTGACCGGCGGGGGAGAGGCGGACCCCGACGCCCCGCGCCCGCCCGCCGTCGGCGCCTGGTGGGGCGGACCGGGACACTTCGTCGACTTCACCTCCCCGCGAGCCCGGGACGTCTGGAAGCAGTGGCTGACCGAGTCCGTGCTCGCGAAGGGCACCGCCTCGGTCTGGAACGACAACTGCGAGTACGAAGGCGTGCTCGACATGGACTCCGAGGTCGACGGGGACGGCGCCCCGAGCACACTCGCCGAGGTGCGCAACGTGATGCCCAACCTCATGTGCCGCGTCACCCAGGACGCCATCACCGAGGCCCACCCCGACCAGCGCCCCTACATCGTCTGCCGCGCCGGGCACGCCGGGATCCAGCGCTACGCCCAGACCTGGGCCGGGGACAACTCGACCTCCTGGGAGACCCTGCGCGCCAACATCGCCACCATCCTGGGCATGAGCCTGTCCGGCGTCGCCAACCAGGGGTGCGACATCGGTGGTTTCCACGGGCCCCGGCCCGAGCCGGAGCTGCTGCTGCGCTGGGTCCAGCACGGCATCTTCCAGCCCCGCTTCTCCATCCACTCCGTGAACTCCGACAACACCGTCACCGAGCCGTGGATGTACCCCGAGACCACCGGGCCGATCCGCGAGGCGATCAACCTGCGCTACCGGCTGATGCCCTACCTGTACTCGCTGATGGTCCGCGCCTCCCGCGAGGGAGCTCCGATCATGGAGCCGCTGATCAGCGCGTTCCAGCACGACGTCGAGGGCTACGACACCACCGACACCTTCATGCTGGGCGACTCCCTCCTGGTGGCCACGGTGCTCGAGAAGGGCGCCACCACCCGCACGGTCCGCTTCCCGGCCGACGAGGCGTTCTACGACCTCGCCACGCGGACGCGGCACGAGGGAGGCACGACGGTCACGGAGCCGGTGGGCTGGGACTCGATCCCGCTGTACATCCGCGCCGGCGGCATCATCCCGATCGCCGTCGAGCAGCCGACCTCGCTGGTGCGCGACGAGATCCGGACCCTGCGGCTGATCTGCGCCCCCGAGCGGGACGGACGGTTCGTCCTGCACGAGGACGACGGCCGCACCCGAGCGCACGAACGCGGCCAGCGCCGCGAGAGCGTCGTGACCATGACCTCCGGCTCCACCGTGCGCATCACCCTCGAGCGCTCCGGCCCCTACCGCAGCGCCGTGCAGGCGTTCCGGTTCGACGTCATCCATCCCGAGCGCGCCCCGCTGCACGTCCGGGCGAACGGACGGAGCCTCGAGCACCGTCCGGAGGCCGCCGACTTCCAGGGCCACGACAGCGGCTGGTACTACGACGCCGCGCTCGGATCGGTCCAGATCGCACTGCCCGACGACGGGGACGATCTCGACCTCGAGATCTCCTTCGAGACCTTCGACATGATCGGAATGTGAGGCCATGACGACCCACCGCCACGATCCCGCGACGCCGCGCCTCGGACGGCGCGCCCTGCTGCTGGGCGCGCCGCTGGCCCTGGCAAGCTGCAGCGCTCGCAGCACGCAGCTGACCAGCGCGGCCGCGAACAGCAGCCGGCCGCTGGTGCTGCGCCTGGCCCACAACCTCAATGACCAGCACCCCACCTCGGTGGCGATCGCCGCATTCGCCGATGCCGTGGCCGAGCGCAGCCAGGGCCGCATCCGGGTCGACATCTACGCCAACGGTCAGCTGGGCTCCGAGACCGCCGTGCTCGGCCAGCTCACCCAGGGCATCGTCGACATCACCCGCGTCGCGAGCCCCGGCCTGGCCGGCTACCACGCCGGCTACCACACCTTCGGCCTGCCCTACGTGTTCGACTCCGAGGAGCAGATGCACGCCGTGATGGATTCCGAGCAGATGGCGGAGTTCTACCGCTCCACCCTGGACCGCGGATTCGTGGGCCTGACCCACTACTCCTCCGGAGCGCGCTCCTTCTACACCCGCGCGAGCCCGGTGCGCAGCCCCCAGGACGTGGTGGGGCTGAAGATCCGGGTCCAGGACATGCGCTCCCAGACCGATCTCATGGAGCAGCTGGACGCCGCACCGGTGGTGATGGCCTTCGGTGACACCTACACCGCGCTGCAGACGGGCCTGATCGACGGGGCCGAGAGCAACGAGACGGTCCTGACCGACAGCGCCCACGGCGAGGTCGCCAAGGTCTTCTCGCGCACCGAGCACACGCGCATCCCCGACCTGATGCTCATCAGCTCCGACGCCTGGGAACGGCTCGAGAGCGGGGATCAGGACCTCATCGTCGAGGCGGCCCGACAGTCCTCGCAGGACCACCGGATCGCCTGGGCCGAGGCCATCGAGACCGCGGAGGCCGACGCGCGGGACATGGGCGTCGAGTTCGTCGACGACGTCGAGACCGACGCGTTCCGCGAGGCCACCCGGCCTGTGGTCGACCGGTTCGCCGAGGAGTATCCCGAGGTCGCGGAGCTGCTGGAGACCATCGAACAGGTCAGTGAGGAGTCACGCGCATGAACGCCTCCGCCGACACCGTCCATCGCCTCCGCCGGGTGCTCGCCGGCACTCTGCTGTGGTTCGCCGTCGCCCTGCTGGTGCTGATGACGGCCCTGGTGCTGTACCAGGTCTTCACCCGGTACGTGCTCGGCAGCCCCGTCGCCTTCACCGAGGAACTGGTCCGCTACGCGCTGATCTGGGTCTCCTTCGTCGGCGCGACCTATGCCTTCCTCCAGCGCGAGCACATGGCGCTGACCATCGTGCGCGACCGGCTCCCCGTCCGCGCCCGGCGCGGACTCGTCCTGGCCATCGACCTGCTGATCCTCGCGCTCGCCGTGCTCGTCCTCGGCATCGGCGGCGCGATGCTCGCCTGGGATTCGCGGGAGAACATCTCCGCCCTGCTGGGCATCTCCCGTGGCCTCGTCTACCTCATCGGCCCGATCACCGGGGCGGCCATCGCCCTGGCACAGGTGCTGAACATCCTCGACCTCGTCCGCACCCCGCTCGAGGCGACCGCCCCGAAGGAGGCCGAGTGATGGACCCGCTGCTCGCAGCCCTCGCCCTGTTCGGCACCTTCGTGGTGCTGCTGGCCCTCGGTGTGCCGATCTCCGTCGGCATCATCGTCTCCGCCTTCGTCACCGCCCTGCTGATGCTGCCCTGGGCGGACACCACCTTCGTCGTCGGCCAGCAGATGAGCATGGGCGTGGAGAGCTTCTCGCTGCTCGCCGTGCCCCTGTTCATCCTCGCCGGCAACATCATGAACAACGGCGGCATCGCCCAGCGGCTGGTGGACCTGGCCCTGGTGATCTCCGGCCGCGTCCCCGGGTCCCTGGCCCACACCAACGTGCTGGCCAACATGCTGTTCGGCTCCCTGTCGGGATCCGCCGTGGCCTCGGCCGCCGCGATCGGCGGAACCCTGCACGAGCGCCAGCGGACGGAGGGGTACGACCCCGCCTACTCGGCGTCGGTGAACATCGCCTCGGCCTCCGTGGGCCTGCTGATCCCGCCGACGACGGCCGCGATCGTCTACTCCACGGTCGCCGGCGGGGTGAGCGTCTCGGCGCTGTTCATGGCCGGCTACGTGCCGGGCATCCTGATGGGCCTGGTGGTCATGCTGATCGCGTTCGTCGTCGCCCGCCGCCGCGGCTACCGCAGCAGCGAGCGCGTGGGCCTGCGCCAGGGGCTGACCGTGCTCGGTCGCGCCATTCCCTCGCTGCTGCTGGTGGTCGTGGTCGTCGGCGGCATCGTCGCCGGCATCTTCACCGCGACCGAGGGCGCGGCGGTCGCGGTCGTGTACTGCCTGGTGCTCTCGCTGATCTACCGCTCCCTGGACAGCACGGCGCTGACGCAGATCGCGGTGCGGACGGTGAGCTCGACCGGCGTGGTGATGCTGCTGATCGCCGCGTCCTCCGCGATGGCATGGGTGATGGCCTTCACCGGCATCCCCTCGGCGATCACCGACGCGCTGGTATCGACCACCGACTCGCGCGTGGCGATCCTCGCCCTGATGCTCGTGATCATGCTGGTCGTGGGAACGTTCCTGGACATCACGCCCGCGATCCTGATCTTCACCCCCATCTTCCTGCCCATCGCCACCGAGCTGGGGATGGATCCTGTCCACTTCGGCATGGTGCTGATCCTGGCCATGTGCATCGGCACCATGACCCCACCGGTGGGCTCGGTGCTGTTCGTGGCCACCGGTGTCGCGGGCGTGCGGATCGAGGACGTCGTCCCGCGGCTGCTGCCCTACTTCGCCGGATTGGTGGTGCTCCTGCTGCTGATCACCTACGTCCCCGCGCTCTCGCTCGGGATCCCGGGCATGCTGGGGCTGCTGGAGTAGGCACCCCGGGGAAGGGATCGATCGATGCAGGACGTGGCCGGTGAGCTCATGGCGGGCGGGAGAGCGGTCGCCGTCGCCCGCGTCCACGGGGTCGACGACAACATGGCGCGTCCGCACCGCCATGACTTCCTGGAGGTCTACGTCCTGGAGGAGGGCCGGCGCGAGCACGTCTCCGGCGGCCACGTGCACCGGATCTCCGCGCCCGAGGCGATCACCTTCCCACCCGGTGACGAGCACTTCTCCTACAGCCCACCGGGAGTGCCCTTCCGGCGCGTGGTGGTCTATGCGCGCCCGGACGCCGTGCTGTACGGGCACGTGCGCGAGGCACTCGGCTGCGATGCCCGGGTGTTCCGGCCGACGGCGTCGGGCCTGGCCTCGGTGCGCGGGATCGTCGACCAAATGCTGCATACGCAGGAGACGCTGGGGGAGAGCTCGCAGGACGAGCTGAGACTGCTGCTGACCCAGCTGCTGCTGGTACTGCTGCGGCAGGAGGAGGTCGATGCCGCCACCGCCGCCCGCGAGACCCGCGTCGCGCGAGTCATCCGGCACCTGCACGGGCACTACACCGAGCACATCGAGCTCGGGGAGCTCGCCGAGAGGTTCTTCGTCAGCCGCCATCACCTCTCACGGGAGTTCCGGCGGCACACCGGCACCACGGTCATCTCCTACGTCAACGATCTGCGCGTCGACCAGGCGCGCCGACTCCTGCAGGAGACCGAGCTGCCCGTCGGGCGGATCGCCGCCGACGTCGGCTTCGCCACCGTCACCCACTTCAACCGCGTCTTCCGGGAGCGGACCGGCTCGACGCCGCGGGCGGTGCGGAGCACGCGGCCGGCGCCGTGAGGTCGCGGGCCATGAGCACGCGGGTCCCCAGCCGCGTCAGCCCCAGCTCCTCCTCCGTGCGGGCCAGGCCGCGATGGAAGTCGGAGTCGATCGGCCCGACCACTCGGAAGCCGCACGCCGCGTAGAACGGCCGGTTCCACGGCACCTCCGCGAATGTGCGCAGGGTGAGCCGCGTGCCTCCGCGGGACGCGGCCTCGGCTGCCGCGGCCTCCACCAGTGCCCTGCCGTGTCCGCGACGCAGATGCTCGGGCAGCACGGCGAGCTGCTCGAGGTGGACGAGCCCTGCCGGCCCGGTCGGCTCGAGGACATGGACGAAGCCGACCGCCGGGGAGCCCTCGGACTCGGCCGCGACCAGGAGGAACCCGGGCTCAGCAGCCCGCGCGTCGCCGGCGGTCGCCGACTCCGCGCCGAACGGCTCGGGACCCAGCAGCGGCTCGAAGAGCCCGTCGGCCGCGGATTCGATGCCCTCCACAGCGGCGAGGTCCTCCTCCGTGGCCAGGCGGATGCTGCGCGCGATGCTCATGGCACGGATCCTAGGGGCGGCCGCGGGGCTCGCACCTGCGGATGTCATGGCGATGAGCAAGAATGGTGGGGTGAGCCAGCCACAGGACCCGCAGGACAGCCAGGATCGGGACGCCCCGCCCCAGGAGCGCAGCTCGGCCGAGGGCGCGCAGGCGCGCATCGCCGAGCTGACCGCCCAGGTCGAGCAGGCGATCGAGGATTACTACGTCCACGACGCACCGACCATGGCCGACGCCGAGTACGACCAGCTCGAGCAGGAGCTGCGTGATCTCGAGGCGGAGAACCCGCAGCTGGTCAAGGCCGACTCGCCCACCCAGACCGTCCACGGGGCGGTCGCTCCCGGCTTCGCGCCCGTCGAGCACATCGAGCGGATGATGAGCCTGGACAACGCGTTCACCCTCGAGGAGATCGACACCTGGGCCCACCGCGCCGCCGAGGGCCTGGGCGCAGGAGCTGCCGAGGTCCGCTACCTCACCGAGCTCAAGATCGACGGTCTGGCCATCTCGCTGGTCTACGAGGACGGCGAGCTCGTGCGTGCCGTGACCCGTGGCGACGGGCGCGTGGGGGAGGACGTCACCGCCAACGTGCGCACCATCGACTCGATCCCCGAACGGCTGGAGACCGACGCGCCGCCGGCGGTGCTCGAGGTGCGCGGTGAGGTCTTCTATCCCACCTCGGAGTTCGAGGCGCTGAACGATCAGCGGCGCGAGGCCGGACTGGCGGAGTTCGCCAACCCTCGCAACACCGCGGCCGGTTCCCTGCGCCAGAAGGACGTCGCGGTGACCGCCTCCCGCGCCCTGGCGGTGTACGTCCACGGGATCGGCGCCCACGAGGGGATGACGCTGACCTCGCAGTCCGAGGTGTACGAGACGCTGCAGGGATGGGGCCTTCCCACGTCCCCGCACACCCGGGTGCTGGAGAGCCTTCCGGAGGTGCGCGAGTTCATCGCCCACCACGGCGAGCACCGCCACGACGTCGAGCACGAGATCGACGGCATCGTGGTCAAGATCGATTCCTTCGCCCAGCAGCGCGCGCTCGGATCGACCTCGCGTGCCCCGCGCTGGGCGATCGCGTTCAAGTATCCGCCCGAGGAGGTCACCACCAAGCTCCTGGACATCCAGGTCAACGTGGGGCGCACCGGCCGCGTGACCCCCTTCGGCGTCATGGAGCCGGTCAAGGTCGCCGGCTCCACCGTGGAGATGGCCACGCTGCACAACCAGTTCGAGGTCGAGC
Organism: Brachybacterium sp. GCM10030252; assembly: GCF_042666535.1. Classification (NCBI taxonomy): domain Bacteria; kingdom Bacillati; phylum Actinomycetota; class Actinomycetes; order Micrococcales; family Dermabacteraceae; genus Brachybacterium; species Brachybacterium sp. GCM10030252. The sequence continues at coordinate 63,970 of NZ_JBHTDM010000031.1, forward strand.
GCAAGGGCGTCCTCATCGGGGACACCGTCGTGCTGCGCAAGGCCGGTGACGTGATCCCCGAGATCCTCGGACCGGTGGAGAAGCTGCGCGACGGCAGCGAACGGCCGTTCGAGATGCCGTCCCGGTGCCCGTCGTGCGGCACCGCGATCGGCCCGGATCGCGAGGGGGAGAAGGACTGGCGCTGCCCCAATGCGAAGGACTGTCCCGCGCAGGTGACCGGCAGGGTCGAGCATGCCGCCTCCCGCGGCGCCTTCGACATCGAGTCGCTGGGTGAGGAGAGCGCGATCGCCCTGACCGATCCCGACAAGCGTCGTCCCGAGGCTCTCGCCGCTCTGCGCGCCGGCCACCGCATCCATCTGCCGATCCGGGAACCCTCCGACGCGGAGCAGGAGAACTTCGCCGTCCTCAAGAACGGCGTGATCACCGACGGGACCGACGGGGTGCCGGTGCTCGCCGTCACGGACCTCGAGGACCCGTTGCTGCCCGGCCTGCAGGAACCGGCGGTGACCATCGGTGACAACCTCTTCGACCTCACCGCGGAGTCCCTGCGCGAGGTCTTCGTCTGGCAGCCGGAGCGGCGCGACGGGGAGCCCACGGGCGACTGGCGCATCCAGCCCGTCTTCTGGTCGCGGCCGGCGCTGAAGTACTACAAGCGCGAGGGCGCCTGGAAGCTGCAGAAGGCTCCGACGGTGCTGAAGAACACCGAATTGCTGGTCAGCGAGCTGGAGAAGGCGAAGGAGCAGCCGCTGTGGCGGGTGCTGGTGGCCCTGTCGATCCGGCACGTGGGGCCGACGGCCGCGCGATCGCTGGCCACCGCGTACGGGTCGATGTCGGCGATCCGTGAGGCGAGCGTCGAGCAGCTCTCGGACACCGACGGCGTCGGCCCGATCATCGCCGAGGCCGTGACCGACTGGTTCTCGGTGCCGTGGCACTGCCAGCTGGTCGACGGCTGGGCCGCGTCCGGCGTGCGGATGGTCGACGAGGTCGAGGAAGGCTTCGTCAGGACCCTGGAAGGGGTGACCGTGGTGGTCACCGGCGGGCTCGAGCGGTTCACCCGGGACGGCGCCAAGGAGGCGATCATCGCCCGGGGCGGCAAGGCCTCCGGCTCGGTCTCGAAGAAGACGGACTTCGTCGTGGTCGGGGAGAACGCCGGGTCCAAGGCGGACAAGGCGGAGGAGCTCGGTCTGCGGATCCTGGACGAGGACGGATTCGTCGCCCTGCTCGAGGGCGGCCCCGACGCTCTCGACTGACCCGGGGCTCCGGTGATCCGGGGCTCAGCTGACCTGGGCCAGGGCCAGCGGGAGGATCGGTCCCGACCCGGCCCGGCGCAGTGCCCGTCCCGCGATGGTCATCGTCCATCGCGTGTCGATCTCATCGTCGACCAGCAGGATCGGTGCGCCATCCAGCGCCGCGATCGCCTCGGTCAGCTGCGGTGGGACGGTGAACCGGCCCCACAGGGCGGCGACCCGGAACGCGCTGTTGCGCGCCCCGTGCAGCGGGGCGGCGCCGGGCGCGAGGCCGAGCTCGCCCAGATCCTGCATGCGCCCGGTGCGGGCGATGCCCGAGGCGAGCCGGCGCACCAGGGTGGGCCGCGTCGTGGAGGGCACCGAGACCACCGCGGCGGGCCGCTGCGCCCAATCCCAGTCCGTGAGCACCTCGACCACGCGCTGGGCGATCGCGGGGGTCAGCTCGGCGTCGACCCGGCGGCCGTCCTCGTCGACCGCGAGCAGGTGCCTCAGCGGCACCGCCCAGCCGAGGTCGGACATGCGCGCCAGCACGCGGCCCTCCTCGACGCGTTCGCCCGGCGGGATGTTGCCGCGCAGCGGTGCCCCCGCCTCGGAGGTCACCTCCAGCCTGTCCAGTCCCTGCGGCCACTGCTTGCGCGGGTCGACGGGCACACCGACCCGATCCAGCAGGCGCGAGACCGCCTCGCGGGAGGAGCCCGATCCGCCCGATGGCGACGCCGACGCCGGTGCGGACGCCGTCTGCGATCCTGACTCCGGCAGCGGGTACCACGGCCCGGCGCACACGTCGCAGCGACCACAGGGAGCCGCCGTGTCATCGTCCAGCTGGCGGGCGAGGAACATCATCCGGCACTGCTGCGGATCTCCCGGCTGGAGCCGCTCGTACTCGAGCATCGCCTGCTGTTCGGCGCGGCGTGCCCGGGCGACGTTCTCGTAGCGCTCGGCGTCATAGGTCCACGACGCTCCGGTGGCGACCCAGCCGCCGCGCACGGCCTCGACGGCGCCCTCGACCGCGAGCACCTTCAGCAGCAGCTCGAGGGAGCTGCGCTTGACGTCGACGCGTGCCTCCAGCGCCGGCGTCGACAGCGGCGCCCCGGACCTCGTCAGCTCGGCCAGGACCGCGTCGGCGTCGGCCTGGGCGGGCATCGAGGCGGTCGCGAAGTACTCCCAGATCGCCCGGTCCTCCCGGCCGGGAAGCAGCAGCACCTCGGCCGTATCGGTGGCGCGGCCGGCGCGGCCCACCTGCTGGTAGTAGGCGACCGGAGAGCTGGGCGCCCCGAGATGGACGACGAACCCCAGGTCGGGCTTGTCGAACCCCATGCCGAGCGCGCTCGTGGCCGCCAGCGCCTTGACCTCGTTGTCCTTGAGCGCCTGCTCGAGCTCGGCCCGCTCCTCGGAGTCCGTGCGCCCGGTATAGGTGCGCACCCGTCGGCCCGGCCGATCCAGCAGATCGGCGAGGTCCTCCGCCGCGGAGACGGTCAGGGTGTAGATGATCCCCGAGCCGGGCAGCTCGTCGAGATGCTGTGCCAGATACTCCAGCCGGGAGCGGTCGTCAGGCAGGGTGAGGCAGCCCAGGCGCAGCGAATCCCGGGTCAGCGCCCCGCGCAGGGTGAGCACCGCACTCGCGCCTTCCCCGCGGGAGCCGAGCTGCTCGGCCACATCCGCCACCACGCGGGAGTTCGCCGTGGCGGTCGTCGCCAGCACGGGAACCTGGTCGCCGAGCTCGGCCACGAGATCGCGCAGACGCCGGTAGTCGGGCCGGAAATCGTGCCCCCAGTCCGAGATGCAGTGCGCCTCGTCGATCACCAGCAGACCGCAGCGCTGAACCAGCCGGGGCAGCTGCTCGGCCCGGAAGCGGGGGTTGACGAGGCGCTCGGGGGAGACCAGCAGCACGTCCAGCTCATCGGCCTGCAGCGCCTGCTCGATGTCCTCCCACTGGGTCGGATTCGCCGAGCTCATCGCCTCCGCCCGCACCCCGGCCCGGCGTGCGGCGGCCACCTGGTCCCGCATCAGGGCGATCAGCGGGGAGATGATCAGTGCCGGCCCGGCTCCCCGGCGGCGCTGCAGCAGGGCCGCGAGGAAGTACACGGCCGATTTGCCCCAGCCCGTGCGCTGGACGACCAGCACCCGCCGGCGCTCCTCGACCAGGGCGGAGATGGCCTCGAACTGGCCGTCGCGGAATCCGACGTCCGCTCGGCCCGTCAGGGCCGCGAGCGCCTCCTGGGCCTCGGGGCGCAGAGCGGAGTCGACCGGGGCGAGGGGCGGGCCGGGGGCGGAGCCGATGGATTCCATGGCCCCAGTCTCCCAACCGGGACCGACGGGCGGGGGCGCCGTGGCCCGATGTGGACGCCCGGGCGGTGGGGAGGAGCCTGGGATCGAGAGGAACCTGAGAGGACTCTCATCGTTCTCTCATACCGGAGGGCACGGCTCTCATCGCCCCCTCCTAGCGTGAGCGCATGAGCACAGCTCCCCGGCCCCGGATCCCATCGACCCCGCACCAGTGCGCGTCGCGACCGGACACTGTGGCCGTCCGCCTCGCGGCCGCGGTGCTGACAGCCGCGCTGCTGAGCGCCGTGGCACTGCCCGCGCGCCGGTTCGCCCGATCCGAGGAGGCACGCGACTCGTTCCCCTTCAGCCACTATCCGATGTTCTCGGCCCCACGGAAGGCGCACTACTGGGTGACCCATCTGCTCGGCGTGCACGAGGACGGATCCGTCAGCCCGCTGCACCACGGATATCTGGGCACCGGAGGACTCAACGCGGTGCGCCGGCAGGTGCGCCGACGCGTGCGGGACGGCGACGGCCAGCAGATCGCCGAGCGGGTCGCGGCGCTGATCGCCGCCCGCGACAGGCCGGCGGACCGCGACGTGCACCGCGTGCACGTGGTGCGCGGCCGGTACCTCGTCGAACCGTTCATGCTCGGCCGCAGCAGGGACGTGTTCACCACGGCGCTGGACGTGCGCGGCAGCGCTGACGTGCCGGGACGCACCGGCGCACAGAAGGCCCTGTCATGAGCGCGCGCCGAGCAGCCGGCACCCTCCTGCGCGCCGTCGCGGTCTGCGCCGGGCGGCGGCTCGCCCCGCACGCCGGACCAGCCGGGCCGGGCCTGCTGCGCCTGGCCGTCGGCGGTTACCACCTGTGGCACGTCGGCCGGAAGCGCAGGCTCTACCAGGGGGTCCACCGCACCGATCCGGCGAGCTTCGACCCCGTCGGCCCCGCCCGCATCCTCCGCCGGCCGCTGCCGCCGGTGATCGCCGACCGGCTCGTGGACGCCTCGCTCGTCACCGGCGCCCTGTTCGCCGCCGGCGTCGGCCACCGGGTGCTCGCTCCCGTGCACTCCGCCCTGCAGACCTGGAACTTCGCCTACCGCAACTCGTGGTCCATGGTCTTCCACCACGAGAACACACTCGTCCTGCACACGATGGTCCTCGCGGCCGCTCCCGCTGGCGATGCGCTCAGCATCGATGCGCTCCTGCGCGACCGGTCGCTGCTGCCGGGCCGGCGATCCTGGATGTACGGAGCGACCCCGACGGTGATGAACGCCGCCGTCGCGGGAACCTACGTGCTCGCCGGCCTGGCGAAGCTCACCGGTGGGGACGGGCTGGGCTGGGTCCGGGGCGGTCACATGCGCGATCAGGTCGCCTTCGATGCGCTGCGCAAGGAGATGCTGGGCGAGCGATCCTCGGCGCTGGGAAAGCGGCTCTATCCCTACCCGGCCCTGTTCACCGCGATGGCCGCGGCCTCGCTGGCCGTCGAGTTCGGGGCGCCGCTGGCGGTGCTGGACCGGAGGGCGGGACGGGTGTTCGCCGGCGCGGCGTTCGCGATGCACTGGGGGATCAGGGCGATCATGCGGATCACCTTCCCGTACAACCTCTCCGGGGTGCTCTACCTGCCCTTGCTCCTGATGCCGCCGCCCGATCCGCGCGGCTGAAGCAGGGCAGGGGTCACTCCTGGGAGCCGGAGGCCTCCTGCTCGGCGAGACGACGCAGACGCTCCGGCGTCGACTCTCCCTCACGCAGGGGATCGTCCTTCGTGGCCAGGGCACGGCGCATGCGCGCCTCGAGCTCCTCGGCCTCACGAATCGCCTTGTCGTTCGAGCTCTCCTCGCGATCCTCGGGATCGTGGGAATCGTGATCGATGTTGGGGTCGACAGACATGGCTGGGTCCCTTCTGGCTCGTGCGGACGGGCGAAGTCTACCGGCGCGGGGAGGGGGCATCGATCGCTACGATCTCTGCGATGAGCTCCCGTCGATCCCGCACCTCCCGCCCGCTCGGCGGGTACCACCTCAGCGAAGCGCTGATCGCCGGCTGGCGGCCCCTGGCCCGCCTCGACGTCGACGGCTTCGCCCTCCTGCGCTCCCGCGGCGTGACCCGGCGCGCCAACAGCGCCGTCGCCGTGGATGCGCCGTCGTCCACCGCAGCGCTGACCTCCGCGATCGAGCGCATCGAGATGCTGTGCGAGACGGCGGGGGAGGCCGCCACCTTCCGGGTGCTCGACGTGCACGGGCCGCCCGGGCTCGACGACCTCCTCGCCGCTCGCGGCTACGGCACCGCCGGGCCCAGCGAGCTGCTGGAACTGGACCTGACCGCTGCCAGCCGGCTCGAGCCGTCCCCGTCGGCCGTGATCTGCACCGGGGCCCTGGACCAGGAGTGGTTCGACGCCTTCTGGCGGCTGGCGCCCCGCGAGGGTGACCAGGCCCGCGAGACCCTGCACGCCATCATGGCCGGCACGCCGGCGGTCCAGGTGCTGCTGCCTGACGGAGCCGACGGAGCCGACGGAGCCGGCGGGGCCGACGGGGCCGACGGCAGCGAGGGGAGCGCGGCGGGCCGCCCCGCCGCCGTCGGCCGTGCCGCCCTGGTCGAGGCCGGCCGGGAGCAGGCCGCCGTGCTCAACGCGATCGCGGTCGACCCGGGCCGCAGGCGCAGAGGCCTCGGGCGGGCCGTGTCGCAGACGCTGCTGTCGATCGCTGCGGTCCAGGGAGCCTCCCGCGCCCTGCTCGAGGTCGAGACCGACAACCCCGGCGCCCTGGCGCTGTACCGCACGCTCGGCTTCCGCCGCCTCGGCGGCTACCACTACCGCGTGCGACCGCCGGGCTGAGTCCACCTAGAATGCGGGTATGCCTTCGATCGGACGAGAAGACGTCGCACGCCTCGCCGACCTCGCACGGATCCAGCTCAGCGATGAGGAGATCGACCGCTTCGCCGGCGAGTTCGACTCCATCATGGACGCTGTCGCCTCCGTCTCCGAGGTCGCCACCGAGGACGTTCTCGCGACTTCCCACCCCATTGCCATGACCAACGTGCTGCGCGAAGACGTCGTCGCGGACACCCTGACCCAGGAGCAGGCGCTCGCCGGCGCTCCCGAGGCCCAGGACGGGCGCTTCGCCGTCCCGCAGATCCTGGGCGAAGAATGATGAGTGTGATCGAGCCCGTGAGTACCAGTGACATCATCCGCCGCAGTGCCGCCGCCCAGGCCGCCGCGCTGCAGGCCGGAGAGCTCTCCTCCGAGGAGCTCACCCGCGCCCACCTGGACCGGATCGCCGCCGTCGACGGCGATCTGCACGCCTACCTCCACGTCAGCGAGGAGCAGGCGCTGGCCGCCGCGCGCGACGTCGACGCCCGCCGCGCCGCCGGTGAGGAGCTCCACGAGCTCGCCGGCGTGCCGGTCGCCGTCAAGGACGTCATGGTCACCGAGGGCACGCCCACGACCGCGGGCTCCAAGATCCTCGAGGGCTGGGTCCCGCCCTACGACGCGACCCTGGTCGAGAAGCTCCGCGCGGCCGGCCTGCCGATGCTCGGCAAGACCAACATGGACGAGTTCGCCATGGGCTCCTCCACCGAGACCAGCGCCTACGGCCCCACCCGCAACCCCTGGGACCGCGAGCGGATCCCCGGCGGCTCCGGCGGCGGCAGTGCCGCGGCCGTGGGCGCCTACGAGGCCCCGCTGGCCATCGGCACCGACACGGGCGGCTCGATCCGTCAGCCCGGCGCGGTCACCGGCACCGTGGGCGTCAAGCCCACCTACGGCTCCGTCTCCCGCTACGGCCTGATCGCCATGGCCAGCTCCCTGGACCAGGCCGGGCCCGTCACCCGCACCGTCGAGGACGCCGCGCTGCTGCACCAGCTCATCGCCGGCCACGATCCGCGGGACTCGACCTCGCTGCCCGACCCCGTCGGCGACTTCGCCGCCGCGGCCCGCCGCCAGGACGTCAGCGGCCTGCGCATCGGTGTCATCGAGCAGCTCGAGGGCGAGGGCTTCGCTCCCGAGGTCCAGGCGCGGTTCACCGAGTCGCTCGAGCAGCTCGAGCGCGCCGGCGCGGAGATCGTGCGCGTCTCCTGCCCGAACTTCGAGTACGCCCTGGGCGCCTACTACCTGATCATGCCCTCGGAGGCCTCGAGCAACCTCGCGAAGTTCGATGGCATGCGCTTCGGCCTGCGGGTGGTCCCCGAGGATCACCCGACCGCGGAATCGGTCATGAAGGCGACCCGCGGCGCCGGCTTCGGCGACGAGGTCAAGCGCCGCATCCTGCTGGGCACCTACGCGCTCTCGGCCGGCTACTACGACGCCTACTACGGCAGCGCCCAGAAGGTGCGCACGCTGGTCCAGCGCGACTTCGCCGCCGCCTTCGAGCAGGTCGACGTGCTCGCCTCGCCGACCTCCCCGACCGTCGCCTTCCGCCTCGGCGAGAAGGTCGACGACCCGCTGGCGATGTACATGAACGACATCGCCACCATCCCCGCCAACCTCGCCGGCACCCCGGGCATCTCGGTGCCCAGCGGACTGGCCGAGGACGGCCTGCCCGCCGGCATCCAGTTCCTCGCCCCGGCCCGGGCCGACGAGCGCCTCTACCAGGTCGGCGGAGCCCTCGAGGCCCTGCTCGAGGACTCCTGGGGAGGGCCCCTGCTGGCAAAGGCCCCCGAGCTCACCGCGATCGCAGGAGGAGCGAAGTGATGATGAGCGCTCAGAACACCGCCCTGGTCGACTACGACGACGCCATCGCCCGCTTCGATCCCGTCCTCGGCATCGAGGTCCACGTCGAGCTCGGCACCGAGACCAAGATGTTCGACGGCGCCCCCAACATCTTCGCGGCCGAGCCCAACACGGCGATCACCCCGACCTCGCTCGGACTGCCCGGATCCCTGCCGGTGGTCAACCGCAAGGCCGTCGAGTACGCGATCAAGATCGGTCTGGCGCTGAACTGCTCCATCGCCGAGACCTGCCGGTTCGCGCGCAAGCAGTACTTCTACCCGGACCTCACCAAGAACTTCCAGACCTCGCAGTACGACGAACCCATCGCCTTCGACGGCTGGGTCGACGTCGAGCTCGAGGACGGGGAGATCGTGCGCGTCGAGATCGAGCGCGCCCACATGGAGGAGGACGCCGGCAAGAACACCCACGTCGGCGGCGCCACGGGACGCATCCACGGCGCGACCCACTCCGAGGTCGACTACAACCGTGCGGGGGTGCCACTGGTCGAGATCGTCACCAAGCCGATCCCGGACACCGGTGGCCGCGCCCCTGAGGTCGCCGCCGCCTACGTGCGCACCCTGCGGGACATCTTCCGCACCCTCGAGGTCTCCGAGGCGCGGATGGAGCGCGGAAACGTCCGCGCCGACGTGAACATCTCCCTGCGGGCCGACAGGAACGCGCCGCTGGGCACCCGCACCGAGACCAAGAACGTCAACTCCTTCCGCTCCATCGAGCGCACGGTGCGCTTCGAGATCTCCCGCCAGGCCGGGATCCTCGACGCCGGGGGCTCGATCACCCAGGAGACCCGCCACTTCCACGAGGACACCGGCGAGACCTCCTCGGGCCGCGTGAAGACCGATGCCGAGGACTACCGCTACTTCCCCGAGCCGGATCTGGTCCCCCTCGCCCCGAGCCGTGAGTGGATCGAGGAGATCCGGGCCGGACTGCCGGAGCTGCCGGCCGCACGTCGCCGCCGCCTGCTCGGGGAGTGGGGCTTCAGCGACCTGGAGATGCGCGACGCCATCAACGCCGGCGCGCTCGACCTGATCGAGGCCACGGTGACCGCCGGGGCGAGCGCCCAGAGCGCCCGCAAGTGGTGGATGGGCGAGCTGGCCCGCACCGCCGGGGAGCGGGGTGCCGACCTGGACGAGCTGCCGGTGACGCCCGCGCAGGTCGCCGAGCTCCAGGGACTGGTCGAGGCGAAGAAGATCAACGACAAGATCGCCAAGCAGGTTCTGACGAAGGTGCTCGAGGGTCAGGGCGACCCGGCCGAGATCGTCGAGAAGGAGGGCCTGGCCGTCGTCTCCGACGACTCCGTGCTCACCGACGCCGTCGATCAGGCCATCGCCGACAATCCCGACGTGGTCGCCAAGATCCAGGGCGGCAAGGTTCAGGCCATCGGCGCCCTCATCGGCCCGATCATGAAGGCCACCCGCGGTCAAGCCGACGCCGGCCGCGTGCGCGAGATCATCATGGACAAGCTCGGCGTCAGCTGAGCTGACCGCCTTTCCTCCCGCAGCGCCGCGCCCTGTAACGAGGGCGCGGCGCTGCTTTTTTTGGGCGCCGGGCGGGCTCATGGCGCTGCTGGATACGGGCCGACGAGGCGGCTGGGCGCAGGGCTCTGTGATCCTTCGCACCGCTGAACATGACGATCGCTCTTGCGTGACCATTCCGTGACCGGCTTAGGGTAGCCAAACCTAAGTAGTTCACCGTTTCGGGGTGCCGCCCCGACCGGCAGGAAGGCCCATGCAGATGTCTCAGCCCCTCCCGCAGACCGCCCCCGCACCCCGGATGCCCGCTGAGGCCTCAGAGCTGCTGGGTGCTCGCACCGCAGGGACGTACGCCGCCCTCCTGCACGAGGTGGTCGACGACCTCGCCGAGCGTCTGCGCACGGTGCGCACCCCCTCCTCGGGCGCGGACCGTTCTCTGCTGGAAGGTCTCGTGGCCGACGCCGACCTCGAGGGGGAGGGAATCGGTGACCGTGCCGCACTGCGCGAGGCCGACGAGCTCTACGCCGCCCACGCTGTGTGGTTCCACCACCCCTCCTACCTGGCCCACCTCAACTGCCCGGTCGCGGTTCCCGCGGTCGCCGCCGAGGCGATGCTCGCCGCGATCAACACGTCGGTCGACACGTACGACCAGTCGCTGGTGGCGACCCACATGGAGCAGCGCCTCGTGCGCTGGGCCTCCGATCTCATCGGGTTCGCCGGCGGCGACGGGGTGTTCACCTCCGGCGGCACCCAGTCGAACTTGCAGGCACTCTTCCTCGCCCGCGAGAGCGCGCTGCGCGGCCAGGAGCGCGCCGGGGAGTCCCGCGGCCCCGGCGTCGCCCGCCTGCGAGTGCTGACCACCGCGGCCAGCCACTTCTCCGTCGCGAGGTCCGCGCTCCTGCTCGGGCTCGAGCGGGACGCCGTCCTCGAGGTCCCCACCGATGCCGACGGGCGCATGGACCCCGCGGCCCTGCGCCGCTGCGTGCGAGCCGTCGAGGACGAGGGTGCGCAGGTGATGGCGGTCGTGGCCACCGCCGGCACCACGGATCGCGGCCTCATCGATCCGCTCGAGGAGATCGGCGTCGTCACCACCGAACGCGGCCTGTGGCTGCACGTCGACGCCGCCTACGGGGGCGGGCTGCTCGTCTCCCCGTCACGGCGCGACCTGCTGGCCGGCATCGAGCGGGCGGACTCCGTGACGATCGACTTCCACAAGACCTATTTCCAGCCCGTCTCCTCGAGCGCCCTGATCGTGGCCGATCCCGCGCAGCTCGCGGCGACCACCTGGCACGCCGACTACCTCCACCCGGCCGCCGAGGCCGCCTCCGAGCACAGCGAACCCAACCAGGTCGGCAAATCCCTGCAGACCACCCGGCGGTTCGACGCCCTCAAGCTGTGGACCACCCTGCGCTCGCTCGGCCCGGCACGGGTCGGGGCCATGGTCGACGCCGTCTGCGATCTCGCTGCCCAGGTCCATGAGCTTCTGGCGGCGGATCCGGATTTCACGGTGCTGGGAGCGACGGATCTCTCGACCGTCCTGTTCCGCTTCCAGCCGGCCCCCGTGGACGACGCGACGGCCGATGAGCACGTCGCGGTGATCCGCCGGACCCTGTTCCAGTCCGGCCGCGCCATGGTCGCCCGCACCACCGTCGACGGCCGGCCCTGGCTGAAACTCACGCTGCTGAACCCGGAGGCGACGCTCACCGACGTCGCCGCGGTCCTGGACCTGGTGCGGGCGACGGGGCGCGGCCTCCTGGCCGGTGCGCAGCTCGCCGCGACGACGGCGGCACGATGAGCGCGCGGATCCATGACCTGGTCGGGATCGGCATCGGCCCCTTCGGCCTCGGTCTCGCCGCGCTCGCCGAGCCCCTCGCCGACGTCGACGCCGTCTTCCTCGACCGGGCCCCGGAGTTCCGGTGGCACCCGGGGATGATGATCGAGGGTGCGACCATCCAGGTCCCCTTCCTCGCGGATCTCGTCACCCTCGCCGACCCGACCTCGCCCTACTCGTTCCTCGCCTACCTCAAGCACATCGGCAGGCTCTACCCGTTCTACGTGCGGGAATCCTTCTATCCGCTGCGCACGGAGTACGACGACTACTGCCGGTGGGTCGCGGACCAGCTGGACTCGCTGCGCTGGGGACGCCGCGTCGTCTCGGTCCAGGAGGAAGCGGACCACCTGCTGGTGACGGCGGAGGTCCTGGACCCCAGCGGCGAGGTGAGCGGTCTCGAGGAGCATCGGGCCCGGCACGTCGTGCTCGGGATCGGGACCGCTCCGGCGCTGCCGCGGGCGCTCGCCGAGCTCGCGCAGAGCGCTCCTGGGGAGCACCGGGTTCTCCACAGCTGCGACTACCTCTCGCACCGGGCGCAGCTGCGCGAGGCCGGCTCCGTGACGATCGTGGGCAGCGGGCAGTCCGCCGCGGAGATCTACCGCGACCTGCTCGAGGACGCGGGCGCCCGCGGCACCCGGGTGGACTGGGTGACGCGCTCGCCGCGGTTCTTCCCCATGGAGTACACCAAGCTCACCCTCGAGCTGACCTCCCCGGAGCACACCGCTCTGTTCCGGTCCCTGCCCGAGAGCCGGCGCGAGCAGCTCGGCCGCGAGCAGCGCAGCCTGTACAAGGGCATCAGCGGCGACCTGGTCGACGAGATCCACGATCTCCTCTACCGCCTCAGCAGCGGCGGCCGTGAGGTGCCGAGCACCCTGCTGACCGGGACCGCCGTGACCGCCGCCCGACATGACGCCGCCACGGGTGAGCTCGTCCTGACGCTCGAGCACGAACTGCTCGGCACCACGGCCGAGCACCGCACCCATGCCGTCGTCTCCGCGACCGGGTACCGGGCTCGCGGGACCGACCTGCTGGCACCGCTGGGCGAGAGCATCCGCCGCGACTCCCGCGGGCGCCTGGACGTGGCCGCCGAGGACTACACCGTCGATACGGCCCGGCGCGTCCACGTGATGAACGCCGAGGAGCACAGCCACGGCCTGACCGCCCCCGACCTCGGCTTCGGCCCCTGGCGGGCCGGCGTCATCCTCGCCGCGATCACCGGGCGCGAGCCCTATCCCCTCGAACGCCGCACCGCGTTCCAGACCTTCGGCCTGCCCGGCGACGTGCCGGTGCAGACCCCACCCCAGCAGGAGCACGCATGAGTTCCCTGAGTCAACCTCTAGGCCGTGAGAGCGCTGCTGTGGTCGTTTCTGTCGGTTCTGCGCCGCTCGTGGATGGTGGGGTCGTAGCACGTTCCGTC
>NZ_JBHTDM010000032.1:0-86298 GCF_042666535.1 Brachybacterium sp. GCM10030252
CGACGGACGCAACATCACCACGGCCGAGAACTGGGCCGGCACCCCCCGCCTCGTCCTCGGCGACGGCTCCGCCTCCACCCACCAGCAGGACCAGGACTCCTGACCCGATGGGTGAGCATGAGCTGATCCTCGCCCTCGGCCCCTCGCTCGGGGTCGGCAGCCGCACCTTCATCATCCAGCTCCTGCTGGTGCTGGGCATCGTGGTGATCGTCGCCTGGCTGTTCATGAAGCGCGGCGCGAAACAGCTCGCGGTGCGGCGCCTGCTGATCATCGCCTTCGCGATCTTCGCGGTGCTCACCGTCCTGTTCCCGGGCATGCTGAGCCGGGCTGCGAATCTGGTGGGGGTCGGCCGCGGGGCGGATCTGCTGCTCTATGCGACCGTCGTCGTCCTGCTCGGCTTCCTCGCCCTCCAGGAGGCCCGCACCAAGGCGGCGGAGAAGCGCACCACCTACCTCGCCCGGCGCCTCGCGATCGACGAGGCCGAGCCGGCGGCGGAGTACCGCGAGAGAGCCCTGCACCGGCCCGAGGGGTGACCGGTCTGCTGTCCGTGCTCGCCCTCATCGCTGCGATCCTCGTCGTCCTGGCGGCGGCGTACCTGCCGGGGTACGCCGCCGTCCGGATGCTCGACGGCTCCCGCCTGATCGCCCTCGCCCTCGCGCCTGCCCTGGCCGCCGCGATCGCCGGCGTCAGCGCCGTCGCCGCGTCCCTGGTCGGGCTGCGCTGGTCACTGCTGCCCTTCCTGCTCGGCGCCCTCGTCCTCGCCGCCGCGGCCTACGGCCTGCGCCGGCTCGATGTCCGGTTGCCAGCGACGGTCCTGGACGGCCGGCTGTCCCCCCGCCGCGCGGTGCCCGGCGGGGCCGCCTGGCTGACCGGCGCCGTCGCCGTCGCGGTGGTGCCGATCGCGCGCCAGGCGGGACGGCCCGACGCGATCCTCGAGCGGTGGGACACGCTCTACCATCTCTCGGCCCTGCAGCGGATCCGCGAGACGGGCGATGCCTCCAGCCTCCACGTCGGCGCGGTCTCGAACACGACCGGCGATCCGACGTTCTACCCGGCGGCCTTCCACGCCCTCGCCGCCCTGGTGCCCGGCGTGGGAACCCCCACGCTGCTGAACGCCACCGTGCTCGCGCTCGCGGTTGCTCCCTGGATCTTGGGCATCGCGCTGCTCGCTCGCTCCCTGTTCCCGAGCACACCGTGGGCCCCGTTCGCCGCGGCGATGGCGGCGGCGCTGATCCCGGCCACCCCGCTGGACCTGTGGATCCACCTCTCCCCCATCCCGAACCTCGCGGGATTCGCCGCCCTGCCGGGAGCGCTGGCGGCCGCTGCCGCGCTGTGGGGTGCGCTGCTGGAACGCCCTGCCCTCCGCCCCGTACTGGCCTCGCTCCTCGCCGTCGGCCTCGCGGGCGCCGGACTGGGGATCATGCACCCCAATGTCGCGGTCACGGCGCTGATCCTGCTCGCGGTGCTGACCACCGTGACCGGCCTGCCCTCGTGGAGAGCCCGTCCGGCACTGATCGCCGTGCCCGTGCTCGCCCTGCTGCCGGTGGTGCTGCTCTCCTACACCCCGCTGGGCTCGCACGTGACCGGATTCAACGGCGGCCTCGCGGTGGTGTGGTGGAGGGCGCTGGGCGAGATCCTGCTGGGTCTGCTGACCGTGTGGCCGATGGCCCTGGGCGCCGCGCTCGCGGTGCTGTGGTGGCCCGGCCTGGTCGTCTCACTGCGCTCCCGGCCGCACCGCTGGCTCGCCGTCGCCTGGATCGTCGTCGCGGTGATCTATCTCGACGCGGCACTGGATTCCCCGCTGAACCTCTCTGCGCTGTACTACCGCGGCCAGGACCGCATCTCCATGCCGCTGGCCATGCTCTCGGCCGTCCTGGTGGTCCCGGGGCTGCAGGCATGGGCGCGCCTGCTGGCTCCCTCCGCCGATCGACGCCGGCAGCCCGGGGCGTCCCGGCCCGTGGCCCTCGTGCTGATCGTCGCCGCGGTCATCGCAGCACTCGCCTCGATCCCGGCCCGCAGCGACAACGCCGCCAAGAACCTGGCCGCGGACTATCCCGGCCGCGGCCGCTTCCTGCAGCCCGACGAGCGCGCCCTGTTCGAGCAGCATGTCCCGGAGATGGACCAGGACGGCACGGTGCTGGCCAGTCCGTTCTCCGGCGCCGCCCACCTGTACGCCATGTTCGGCCAGGACGTCCGCCTGCCCGTGGCCGGCATGGCATACACGGACCTGGACCGGGATCTCATCTACGCGACGGAGAACGCCGCCACGGACCCGGCCGACTGCCGGCTGCTCGAGGAGAACGGCATCACGTACGTCTATCAGGAGCGCCTGCCCTACAACCGGCACAAGACCTCCGACTCGGTCAACTATGCGGGGATGGACCTCGGCGCCGTGCTGTTCACGACCGAGCACTCGACCATGATCGAGATCGACTGCGACCCCGGGGACGGCAGCTATGACCCGGCCTGACCCGCCCACAGCCACCGCCCCGCCGGTCACAGGTGCCGCCCGCCGGTATTCGCCGCTGCTGGACGTGATCCGGATCGTCGCGGTGATCGGCGTGATCTGCGTGCACGTGATCGCCGATCACCTCGACGGTGAGGGGCGGGTGGCGATCCACGTGGTCCGAGCGCTGCTGGCCACGACGGTGCCCGCCTTCATCATGATCTCCGGCGCCCTGAACCTGGCGCCGGCGGCCATGCGCCACGGCTCCGGCCGGTTCCTCGGCCGGAGACTGCGCCGACTGCTGCCGGCGACAGTGGTGTGGACCGCCTTCTATGCCCTGATCATGGGGACCCTGTTCACGGACGAGCCGCTGGACTGGCGCCAGGAGATCCTGGACCTGCTGACAGCCTCCTCGTACCCGCATCTGTACTTCCTGCCGCTGATCCTGGGACTGACCGTCGTCACTCCGGTGATCGCCGTCTACATCGGCGACAGTCCGCGACGGGCCTGGATCACCGGCGGCGTCGCCACAGGGTGGGCGCTGGTGGTGATGGCCGTCCCACCGCTCAGCCAAGGGCTGCTCGGCGAAGCGGTGGTCCCGCTGCAGATGGGCACCCTGACCTATTTCCTGCCGTTCCTGGGCTACTACATCCTGGGACGGGCAGCGTGGGCCCTGCCGGTCAGCCGCAGCCGGGCGCTGCTCCTGCTGCTCGTGGCCACGCCGGTGCTGACCGTGGCGACCGTGTGGGCGTATCTCTCCCGCGTCACCGACACCCCGCCAGGGCAGTTCCTGCTGCCGACCTATGTGGCGCCGACGGTGATGCTGCTCTCGCTCGCCCTGGTGATCGCCCTGCTGAGCCTGGGAGGTGCGTGGACGGTCTCGGCGCGCGCCGAGAACCTCCTGCGGACGATCGGTGACGCCACCTTCGGCGTGTTCCTCGTGCACTTCGCGATCCTCGTGCCGCTGCGCGAGCTGGGCTTCCCCGAGGGCTCGCTGCTGACGGTGCTCGCCCTGATCGTCGTGGTCACCGTCCTCGCCTTCGCAGTCTCGCTGCTGGGCAAGAAGGTCCCGGGGCTGCGCGCGATCCTCTGACGCTCAGCGCCGGATCTCCGCCAGGACCTGTTCGGCGCCCTTCGTGGCGCAGCCGGCCAGGGAGGCGTTCTCGAGCGTCCACCGGCGCAGGTGCTCCCGCTCCGGAGCGCCTTCGCCCTCCAGCGCCGCCCGCATCGCCTCGGCGACCTGGGCGGCGTCGTAGTCGCAGGCCCAGCCCAGGGAGTTGTCACGGATCCGGTCGTGGGCGGCGCCCTCCCCGGCGTGGATCACGGGGGTCCCGGTCGCGGTGGCGGCATAGATCTTGGTGGGCAGGGCGAACTCGTAG
Organism: Brachybacterium sp. GCM10030252; assembly: GCF_042666535.1. NCBI lineage: Bacteria > Bacillati > Actinomycetota > Actinomycetes > Micrococcales > Dermabacteraceae > Brachybacterium > Brachybacterium sp. GCM10030252. The sequence continues at coordinate 3,826 of NZ_JBHTDM010000032.1, forward strand.
CCCTGCCCCGGGGTGATCGAGGACAGCCCGGCGACCGCGCCCCGCAGATGCGCGGCGACCTGGGCCGGCGGGATCTTGTCGCGGAACTCGATGCCCGCGATGCCCTCCTCGGCCACCCGGGCCTCGAGCTCGTCGCGCCCGGACCCCTCGGAGAAGAACAGCAGCCGCGCCTGCGGATGCTGCTGGCGGACTCGGGCGAAGGCGTCGATGAACACAGCGGCGCCCTGCCACTCGGAGACGGTCCCGGCGTAGACGAAGTACGGTCCGGCCTCGCCGGCATCCGAGCCCTCGGGTGTGAAGGTCTCGGTGTCGATCCCGTTGCCCACCATGACGATGCTGGGCCGTGGCCCGATCAGTTCCCGGACCCGATGCTGCACACCCGGGGAGATGGTCAGCACGCGCGAGGCACGCTTCCACACGGTCTTCTCCGCCCAGCGCACCACGGAGCGCACGAAGGTCGGCACACCTTCGACGCTCTCGGTCGCGTCGGACCAGACGTCGGCCGCGTAGAAGGTGTACGGCACCCGGCGGATCATGGCGGCGACCATCCCCACCATCCCGGTCGTCGGCGGCGGCTCGAGCACCAGGGCGTCCATCGGGCGCTGGAGGAGCAGTCGCAGCGCGAGCGGCAGATCGAAGCTGAGATAGGAGACGTACCCGCGGACCTGGCCCTGGTGATCACGCTTGACGGGCCAGCGGGAGACGCGGCGGGCCCGGGACCGGACCCCACCCGCCCCGGGCGCGGAGGTGGTCAGCACGGTGACCTCCGCGCCGGCCCGCTCCAGGGCGATGACCAGCGCCTCCTGGCGGAAGGCGGCGGCCACGGGTTCAGGGGTGTAGACGCGGGTGGCGACGACCACGTGCGCGGGGCGGTTCGGCCCGGGGCGTCGTGCGGTGCGCGACCTCGCCATCAGGCGCGCTCCCGGAGGGCGTCGACGCTCCGTTCGGCCGCCCTGCCGTCGCCGTAGTGGGCGGGGCGCTCGGCGGTGGGCCGAGGCCGTGCCACCGCGGCGGTCAGCTCGGCCGGGTCCGAGACCAGCTGGTTCCAGCCGTTCTCCAGCGTCTCGACCCACTCGGTCTCGGTGCGCACCGTCGAGCACGGGGTCCCCAGCAGGTACGCCTCCTTCTGCAGACCACCGGAGTCGGTGACCACGGCGCTCGCGGCATGCACCGCGCCCACCAGGTCCGGGTAGGCGACGGGCTCGCCGACGCGGACGGCGCCACCGGCCAGCTCGATGCCGGCCTCCTTCGCCTTCGCCATCAGACGCGGATGGGCGAACAGCGCCAGGGGGATCTCGAGAGCCTGCAGGGCCTCGATGATCGCCCGCAGCCGCTCAGGGTCGTCGGTGTTGTCGGCGCGGTGGATCGTGGCCACGGCGAACTCTCCGGCGGGGTCGATGCCCTCGGGCAGGGCCAGCGGAGTGCCCTCGACGGCGGCCGCGACCCGCAGGCACACGTCGGTCATCACATCGCCGGTCACCAGCGTGCGCTCGGCGAGTCCCTCGGCGGCGAGGTGGCCGCGCGCGACCTCGGTGGGAGCCAGCAGCAGATCCGCCGCGTGGTCGGTGACCACGCGGTTGTGCTCCTCGGGCATGCGGCGGTTGAACGAGCGCAGCCCGGCCTCCAGATGGGCGACCTTCAGGTGCATCTTCACGGCGGAGAGGGTGCCGGCGAGGGTGGAGTTGGTGTCTCCGTAGACCAGGGTCCAGTCCGGCTGGTGCTCCTCGAGCACCTCGTCCATGCCGGCCAGCATCGCACCGGTCTGACGCCCGTGCGACCCGGAGCCGACGGAGAGGTTCACGTCCGGGGCGGGGATCCGCAGATCCGCGAAGAACACGTCGCTCATGGCGGCGTCGTAGTGCTGCCCGGTGTGGACGATGACGTGCTCGACGTCGTCCCGCTGCGCGGCTGCATCGGCGATCGCGGCGAGCTTGACGAACTGCGGGCGCGCGCCCACGACGGACAGGATCTTCATGGACGGATCTCTTCCTCTCGGCCCCGGCAGGTCACAGGCGACGCGGCCCGGGTCGCAGGTACAGTAAGCGTGCCCCACCATAGCCAACGGCCGAGGCCGTGCGGCACACCACGACACCATCGAGGGACAGCGCGCCGCGCGCGTGCCCCGCTCGGGAACGGAAGATGCATGACGTCAGGCCAGGGCACGCCGGAGCCTCGTGTCGCTGTGCTCGTCTACAACGACGCCGCCAACGATTCCCGGGTGCTCAAGGAGTCCGCGTCGTTGCGTGACGAGGGCTATGACGTCCGGATCCTCGCGGTCGAACGCCGCGAGCTGGACCGGCCCGCGGCCGTCAGCCGCCTCGGCGAGCGCCTGACGCTGGAACGTGTCCCGGAGTTCGCCTTCGAGCGGATCGTGCCGGCGCTGGCGCCGGTGTGGCGCGGGCTGATCAGCCAGGACCTCGAGCCCGCCTCCCGGGTCTCTGCGCCTCCGCCCCCGGCCCCCCTGGCGCCGCCGACACAGCCGCGGGCCGCGCTGGCCGGTATCAGGTCCCACGCCTTGCGTGCCCTGCGCGGGCTCGGCGAACGCGCCTACCGCACCGTCGCCCTGGGCACGTACTGGAAGAACGTCACACAGGCAGGGCTGCGCGTGCGACCGGACGTGATCCACGCCAACGACGCCAACACGCTGGTCCCCGCACTGGCGATCCGTGCCGCGAGCCGCGGCCGCATCGGGATCGTCTACGACTCGCACGAGCTGTGGCGTCACCGCAACGTCCGCCCTGGCCGTCTCCTGGCCCCTCATGTCGAGGCCCTCATCGAAGCGGTCGGCATCCGCCGGGTCGACGGGGTCATCACCGTCTCGCCCTCCATCGCGGACTGGCTCGAGCGCACCTACCGTCTGCCGCGGCGACCGGCGCTGGTGCGGAACGTCCCGGTCGCCGACGACCTGCCGGACCCCGCCAGCGGAGTGCTCCGCGCTCGCGCCGGGCTCGGCGCCGAGGACCGGGTCATCGCATACGGGGGGCGCATCACCACCGCCCGCGGCATCGAGGAGACCATCGCCGCGCTCCCCCATCTGCCGGCCGATGTCCACTTCGTGCTCCTGGGGTACGGGGAGCAGGCCGCGCTCGAGCAGGTCCGTGCCGAGGCCGCGCACCACGGCGTCGCCGAGCGCGTCCATCTTGTGGGAGCCGTCGAGCCCGACGCCGTCTCGCGCTCCCTGGCCGACGGCGACGTCGCCGTCGTCCACGTGCGCCCCATCTGCCTCTCCTACCGGTTCGCCCTCCCCAACAAGCTCTTCGAATCGATCCGCGCCGGACTGCCCATCGCCGCCGCCGACCTGCCGGACATGCGACGTGTGGTCGAGGAGCTCGGCGTCGGCGAGGTCTTCCAGGGCTCCAGTCCGCAGGATCTCGCCGAGGCGCTGCGGGCGATCCTGGACGATCCGGACACCTACCGAGAGCGTGCCCGCCAGGTGGCCGACGACCTGACCTGGGAACGGGAGACGGAGAGCATGCTCGCGCTGTACCGCCGCGTGATGAGCGAGACCGGGAGGCTCAGCTGATGCGCATCACGGTCGTCACCACCTGGTTCCCGACCGGGACGTCCCCCTCGCGCGGCTCGTTCGTCGTCCGCGACACCCTCGCCATCGCCCGGCACCACGACGTGCGCCTGATCCACCTGGTGCCGCCGGCCGACGACGACGGCACGAGGAGGCTCGTCCACGAGGGCATCGATGTGCTGCGGGTGCCGATGGACCCGCGTCGGCCGGACCAGATCCTGGCCGCGGCCCGCGTGCTCGCCGTGGCGCTCGAGGGCACTGATGTGGTCCATTCGATGGCGTTCTCCGCGTTGCTGCCGATGACGCTGCGACGGCCGCGGGTGCCGTGGATCCACACCGAGCACTGGTCCGCGCTGACCACTCCGTCGACGCTCCCCGCGCCGGCCCGCGCCGGATTGCCGCTGCTGAGTCGTCTGCTGGCGCGGCCGGACCGGGTCACCGCCGTGTGCGAGTTCCTTGCCCGCCCGATTCGGGCCGTCCGCGCCGACCGCCCGACCGCCGTCGTGCCGTGCATCGTCGAGCCGGGACCCCTCGTGCCGCGCCGCGATCGATCCGACGGCGCCCTGCGCATGGTCTCGACGGGCGGACTGATCCCCCGCAAGGACCCCCTGCTGGCGGTCGAGGTGCTCGCCGACCTGCGAGAGCGCGGCGTGGATGCCCATCTGGAATGGCTCGGTGACGGGCCGCTGCGAGAGGACACCCTGCGCCGCGCCGAGGAGCTCGGTGTCACCGGGCAGCTCGCGCTGCCCGGCACGGTCAACGGCACGGGGGTCCGCGAGGCCCTCGGCCGCGCCGACCTGTTCTTCGGCCCCACCCGTGCGGACAACTTCTTCGTCTCCGCCGCGGAGGCGATCGTCGCCGGACGTCCGGTGGTGCTCGGGGCGACGGGCGGCCAGGGCGAGTACGTCGAGCCGTCAGTCGGCGCCCTGGTCCCCGCACAGCACGTCGCCGCCTATGCGACGGCGATCCTCGAGGTCGACGAGCGCACCCGCGACCTCACCGCCGACGAGATCGCGGGCACGATCGGGGACCGGTTCTCCGCCGCGGCCGTCGGGCACGGCTACGCCGCACAGTACGAGCTGCTGCCCGGCCGACCGGGAAGCCGCCGATGAGCGGCACCGGGGCGGAGAAGCCGGTCACCGTCGTGATCGCCTGTCACACGCCGGAACGTCCCGTCGGCCGAGCAGTGGCCTCGATCCTGGAGGGCAATGCCGATCACGCCCACGTCACCGTGGTGTGCCACAACCGTGACGCCGGCGATATCGCCTCGGCGATCGACCCCGCCCATCGTGCGCGAGTCACGTTCCTCGAGCACAGGGACCGGCATCGATCCGCCTCGGGCCCGTTCAATGCCGGAATGCGCGCCGCGACCACGCCGTTCGTGGCGATCATGGGCTCCGACGACATGCTGGCGCCCGGCGCGGTCGCCTCCTGGCTCACGGTCCAGGAACGCACCGGCGCGGACTTCGTGGTCACCCGTCTCGCCCTGGGCACCGCCGGATCCGGCGTCCCCACGCCGGCCGTCCGCATGCATCGTGCCGGTCTCGTCGACCTCGTGGCCGACCGGCTGAGCTACCGCTCCGCACCACTGGGACTGATGCGCCGCGAGATGCTGGCCGCGACCGGCGCGTGGCTCGTCGAAGGGGCCGGAGTCGGCGGTGACGTCGGGATGGTCACGCAGCTCATGGCGACACGCCCCACGGCCTACGACCGCTTCGGCCCGCCCTATGTGATCGGCGAGGATGCCGGCGACCGGGTCACCTACGTGGTCCGTCCGATCCGCGAGCAGCTCGGCTTCTTCCCCGACGTGCTGACCGCGGGCTGGTTCCGGGCGCTGCCGCGGGGCGCTCGACGGGCGATCGGCGTCAAGCTCCTGCGCATCCACGTCTTCGGGGCGGTCTTCTATCGCAGCGACGTCTCGATCTGGACCGAGGCCGAGCGCACGGATCTCGCGGAGATCACGGCCGGTGTGATCGTCGAGTGCCCGGGGTGCCTGGGGCCGCTGTCCCGAGCCGACCGCGACGTGGTCGACGCCTGTCTGGACCCCACCATCCCGGCCGAGGACCTGGTGCGTGCGGCGAAGGCGCGTCGACGCCATGGCCGCCCGGCGACGCTGCTGCCCCGGCGGTGGCGACACGCCCTGGACCGCGAGGCTCCGGTGCGGTTCATGGCCGCGTCCCTGGCCGTCCGGCACCTTCCGCGCCTGGTGGGGCTTATCCGCGGCTGACCGGAGCCGAGGGTCTCAGGCGTCCCCGGCGATCCGGGCGATGGAGCTCTGCCAGCCCTCGATCTGCCGCTCGGCCGAGAGCTCACGCGCCGACGCGTTCGCGGCCTGCTTGAAGCGATCGACATCCTCCTTGGTGGTCGTCGACAGCGCTGCGCGCAGGGAATCGGCGTCAGCCCCGTCGAGGACGCGACCGATCCCGTGCTCCCGCACGAGAGCGGCCATGTCGGGTGACGGCCCCACGAGGACGCCGGTCCTGGCCTGGACGGCTTCGAACAGCTTGTTGGGCAGGCTGTGCTGGAGGTTGAAGGTGCTGTCCGGGAAGACCACGATCGAGAGGTCGTACCCCGCCACGGCCTCCACCAGGTCCGTGTACGGCACCGGATCGCGGAAGGACACCGACGGCAGGTCCGCCGCTCGATCCCTGAGCGTCTCGATGTACCCCGGTTCGCTCGGCACCAGCATGAGGTCCAGCGTCAAGTTCTCGGGAGCACCGCGCATGGCGTCGATCATCGATTCCAGGCGACGGTTGGCTCGGGCCACCCCGGTGTGCAGCAGCCGTATCGTCTCGCCGGTGGGCCGCGGAGAGCGCTGCTCGTAAGCTGCGGCATTGGTCACGACCTCGACGTCGACGCCGAATCGGATCGCGTACTCACCGGCCAGCCCCGGGGACACGGTCGTGATCGCATCGACCCGCGGCAGACAGGTACGGCAGATCCACCGCTGATAGGGCGCGACGAACCAGCGCCAGGAGCGGACATGCTCCTTCTCGCGCGGCGCGTACTCGTGCAGGTCGGCGTGGATCCCCCGGCGCGGGGCGAGCCAGAGGGCCAGCGGGAGGGTGTTGACGTCGTTGGCGAGGACGACGTCGACGGCGCCGGCGAGGTCCGCCAGTCGCTGCCGTGCGGCCCGCACCGCGCTCATGTCCCAGTACACGTGCCGGTACCGCCTCGAGAGCAGATATCGCTTGTTGCTGGGCCAGGCACGGGTGCTCGCGGGCAGCTCACGGTGGGTCACGTCGGGGTGCGGCGTGGGCCCGAATCCGACGGTCGTGACCTCGTAACGACGGGCGAGCAGTCCGATCTGGCGCTGGACCCGCGGGTCCCGCACGAGCTCGGAGAACGACAGGATCAGCACTGAGGTCATCGTTCCTGCTCCTGATCGATCGGGGCATCCGCGGAGCGGGTCAGGCCGGCGAGCGCGGCCTGCTCGGCGAAGGCGGGCACGGCGGCGACGACCTCGTCGAAGGAGCCGGCCGCGGCGACCGTGCCCTCGGACATGTAGAACACGATGTCGGAGTGCTGGATGGTCGCCAGGCGATGCGCGATGGTGATGGTGGTGACCTCGTCGCCCAGACCGCGGATCGCATCGGTGACCGCGGCCTCGGTCTTGGTGTCCAGGGCACTGGTGGCCTCGTCCATGACCAGGACGGACGGCTCCGTGTACAGGCCGCGGGCAATGCCCATGCGCTGTCGCTGCCCTCCCGAGAGCGTCATGCCACGCTCCCCCAGCCTGCCCTCGATCCCGTCCGGGCGATCCTCGATCACCTCAAGCATCTGCGCCCGGCGCAGCGCCGTGCGCACCCGGTCCTCGTCGACCTCCTCCGGATTCCACGTCAGTGCGACGTTCTCGCCCACGGACACATCGAACAGAGAGACCTCCTGCGGGACGTATCCCACGGAGGAGCGCCACTGGCGCAGCACCGTGGTGATGTCGACGTCGTCGACGAGGATCCGGCCGCTGCTGGGTGTGAGAAGTCCGAGCAACAGGTCGACCAGCGTGGACTTGCCGGCGCCGGAGCTGCCGACGAAGGCCACCGACGAGCCGGCGGGGATCCGCAGCGAGACGTTGTGCACCGCGGGCTCCTCACGGCCGGGATAGGTGAAGCTCACGTCCTCCAGCACGATGTCATGCAGCCCCCGTTCCAGGGTGCCCGAGTCCGGCTGCTCCTTGCGCGCGACCGCCTCACGAGCGAACTCGATGTCGTCGATGATGTAGTCGGCGAAGGCCGCATTGGTCAGGATGCGGTTCTGCGTGGACTGGAATCGGGTCAGTGACGGCACGAGACGGAATCCGGCCACGGCGAAGACCGCCACCGAGGTCATCGCCCCAGTGGGTCCCCCGGAGAGGTACCCGACCCCGCCGATGACGGCGAACCCGCCGACCATGCCGGCGTCCAGCACGAACCGGGGCATCTGGTTGTAGTACTGGGCGAAGGCCCGGGTGCGGGAGGCCGTGGCGCGACGCTCGGCGACGATGTCGGCCACCTCGCCCTCGTTGCCCTTCAGCGTCAGCTCCTTCAGGGCGGCGAGGACCTCTCCCAGCAGGCGGACCACACGGATGGAGTTGTCGCGGTTGCTCGCGCCATTGGCGACGGCCTTCGGGGTGATCACGCGGGAGAGGATCAGCGCGATGAACCCCAGATACACGAAGGTCGCCAGCGCGATCTGCCAGTCCAGGACGATCAGGCCGATGCTGATGACCGTGATCGTGGCGAACTCCGCGACGACGGTCATCGACGGCATCAGCACGTTTGCGACCACGGCCGCCACGCCGGAGTCGACCATGCGGATGATCTCCTGCGTCGACTTGGAGGCGCGGTCCACCCAGGAGGCTGACATGTAGGAGCGGAAGAGGGTCTGGCCGATCGCGACCTCATGCTGCGCGAAACGCTGGGTGGCGATCCGGATCGTCAGCAGGTTCAGGAAGCTCTTGATGATGATCAGGCCGACGAACGCCGCGACGAGGACCAGCATCTCCTCGAATGTGCGCAGCTGCCATCCCAGCACGGGGACCGTGACGGCGGTGCCCGGTTCCATCAGACCGGGGATGACGACGGCGATCGCTCCCAGCGCCACCACGTCCAGCAGGGCCAGGACGCTCATGACCACGCCGAAGGTCACCAGGAATCGCCGTGAGTCCGGCGGCAGCACCGACAGGGTGCGTCGGACGATCCTGATGGTCTGCTTCACCTGGGGTTCTCCTCTTCGCTCGGGACGGGCGGGCGCCGGTCCACGGCGTGGCACCCGGTGCGCCGCTCGTTCAGCACACGGGCTCCAGCTCGTACAGAGCGTACGGGCCCTCCTCGGCCACGAGAGTCAGTCGCGAGGGCGGGATGTCGTGGACCCCACTCCAACGTCTCGAGGCCTCAGGATTGATGGCGGCGCCGGATGCGGCGGAGACATCACGGTACAGGTGGGTCGGGCCCAGTCGTGTCAGGGCCGAGCACACCTCGCCGTAGATGTCCGGATTCCCGGCGTAGTTGGCGACCAGGGTCTGGTCCCGAGTCAGGGGGCGCGCCATCGTGGGGTAGACGGTCCGGGTTCCGCCGATCGACCAGTACAGGGGCGCTCCATCCAGTGGATCGGCGAGGACCACGGCGCTGTCCGGCAGGGCTGCGGCCGTGCGCTCGATGAAGGCGCGCTCCTGCGGAGTGACGTACGGCTCCAGCTGGAGACCGTAGGCGGTGTAGGCGAGCGATCCCAGCAGCGGCAGCCGCGGCGGCACGACGACGGCAACGAGCACGATCGCGAGCACACCGACCGCGGCGACCGTCCCGAATACGGGACGACCTCGGATCCGGTCGACGTCCACGACCGCGTCCAGACCGCGCACCAGGAGCACCATGAGCATGCACATCATCAGCGGGGCGATCCGCTCCCGCGCCCCGTACCACGGGTTCACCAGCGCGGCGGCCGCCGGGGACTCGATCTCCGTGGCCAGACCCAGCAGCACGGAGGCGACGACCGCCACCGCCGAGCTCGTGCCCACGACCTCCCAGCGACGCACCGCTGCGACGGCACCGATCGCGGCGAGGATCCACACCGGCAGCAGGGGCCATGCCGCCGTCTCGACCACCGGGATCCGCGGGGTGTCGGTGAGAATCTTCCAGGCCACGGAGCCCACTCCGTCGGCGCTCGGCTTGGTCAGGTTCATCCCGCTGAGCATGGTGCTCGAGACCACGAGGAAACCACCCGCTGCGGCGAGCGCGCCCCCCACCTGCCACCAGCCGCGACGTCCGCGGCCGGCGCGAAGATGACCGATCCCCCCGACCAGGACGTACAGACCGGCCACGACGGCGACCGAGAACAGCATCGACGGGTGCGCGACTGCTGTGCCGACCAGGACCGCGGCATGACCGGTGAGCCCGCCGAGCCGGCGGAGCCCGCGCACGCCATGCCGGTGCTCCAGCAGGCGCAGGGCGGAGGCGATCGCCACGGGCAGACACACCACCCCCAGCACCGTCGGCCACAGTCCCATCACCAGAGCCGTCGCGGCGACGCTGAGGAAGAGAGTCGATGCGGCCGCGGCAAGCGCCGCACCCACGGGGGCCTCGCGACGACCGGCCGCGACCGACGCGGCGAGCGCCGCCACCGAGGACGGCAGTGCCGCCAGCAGCGAGAGCATCATCGCGTTCGCCGCCGTGACCGTGTCGAACGGCAACAGCGCCGCGAGAGCGTCGAACATCACCGGGTAGTACGTCGGGGCTCCGTAGATCTCCGTCAGCGCCGTCGTGAGGAAGGCATCGCCCACGTCGCGGATGAAGGCGATCGCGGAGAGATGGAAAAAGGAGTCGTAGCTGCCGTTGAGCGTCCCGATACCGCCCATGCGCTGGCTGCTGGAGGCCACGACCAGCACGCCCGACAGAACCGCGACTCCCGTCACCAGCGACACGCTGCGCAGGGTCCAGGGGGCCGCGGACGACGCCGGGTCCCCCGGCGGGGGGTGCGCGAGACGGCGAGCGATCAGCAGCCGAGCGAGCAGGGCAAGGCCCACCAGGGCGAGGTATCCGATCACGGCGCTGAGGATGGTCCAGGGGATCCCCAGCAGACGGTAGAGCGCAGTGAGCACCACCGTGAGCAGCACGGTGACCACCGGGGCCCAGCCCCACCGCACGGGAACACGGGATGCAAGCGCGATCAGCAGCAGGTGGCCGGGAACGGCGAGCAGCGCCCACGCGGCCAGCACCGGAAGCAACTCGGTCATGCGCAGCAGCTCATGAGATCCTGGGCGGAGGTTGCAGGGCACGCTCATACCCCGCCGTCACCACGGACGGATCGCGTTGCGCGAAGGCGAATTCTCGCGAGAGGCGGGAGGCCGCCGCGTAGACCTCGGGGTCGCGGAGCTCGAGGATGCGCTGGACGGCCCCGTCGACGTCGGGGACGACCCAGTCCGGATCGTAGAGGCTCGCCGCTCCTCCGTAGGGCACGGTGTCGGGCCAGTCGCGGATGACCGCCGGGCACCCGACCGCGAGAGCCTCCATGACGGACTCGTGCGTGCCCTCGTGCCGGGAGGAGGAGACGATCATCCCTGATTCCGCCAGCAACGCCGGGACATCGGCGCGCGCACCGAGCTGTTCGACCGGGCCCGGGCCGAGCTGCTCGAGTCGTTCGCGCACCAACCGCTGATACGGCGTGTCCCGGGACGCCGAGTCGGGCAGGCGCGGCCCGACCAGCCTCAGCCTGTAAGCATCGTCGTGCCGGCGCAGGCGCTCGAGGACCTCGATCGTGAACAGGACGTCCTTGACCTCCCTGACCCAACCCACCTGCACCAGCAGCCGCGGATCGTGGTCCTCACGGGGCGGGGTCTCCAGACCGCGCGCCAGGAGATTGCCCACGTGCTCGGCCTGGATATCGGCGAAGTCGGGAGCGATGACGGTCAGCATGTTCCACACCGGGGGCGAGACGTACAGCATCCGGTCGATCCGGGCGTGATCGTGCAGCAGCGTGAAGGGGGTGAAGGCCTCGAAGCGATGGACCCGGGACATCAGGGCTCGCGGTGCCCGATCCAGCAGGGTAATCCAGGTCAGGACGTGATGGCTCCACTCGACGAGGGCGACGTCGGCCCAGTCGTAGCTCTCGGCCAGGGCAGGCGGCGTCGGCATCCGGCGACCGGAGGTGACCAGGTCGTACCGGCCGCGGATGATCCGGTCGCGATCGGGGAACCCACCCTCGGGCAGGTCCTCGACGTCCAGCTCCCGGACCTCGAACCGCCCGGTGGCACGCAGTGCATCGATGAGCGGCCGCACGAACGTCCAGTTCTCCTGCGCGATGACGAGCAGGCGCAGAGGTTCGCCACCGCGGCGGTCCCGCGGGGCCGGTCGCGACGGAGCGCTCGAGAACGGCACCGTCCGGCCGAGCATGAGCGTGCCGGTCGCCGATTCCCGAAGGGGCCGGAGGAATTCGGCGGGGTCGGCGGCGAGAGGCGAGCGGCCCGCCTGGTGCAGGGACGGGTCGTAGGAGACACGCAACGCCTTGTCGAACCAGCGCAGGGCGGCGTCGACGCGCCCTCGCTCCAGGCATCGGTCGGCGAGACCCAGCAACGTCGCGACATCTTGGCGCCATCGGCCGTACCGCGGGTCGGCCGCGAGTCGCTGCTGCGCGGAGAAATAGACGCCCATCCCCCCTGCGCGGCCGGGGAGCCGACGGGCGGCCCCGGTGGCCGCACGGAGGGCACGGGCGCGAAGCGGTGCGAGGTCAGGCACCGTCGGTGTCCCCGTCGAGCCGAACGACCTCCCCCGCGCGAGCCGATTCCAGGACGGCCTCGACGGTGCGCACGGTGTGCAGGCCCTCGCGCATGGTGACGATGTTGGAGGTGTCTCCGCCGATGGCGTCGCGGAAAGCTTCGTGCTCGGTGGCCAGGGGCTCCTTGCGCTGCAGCGAGTAGCGGATGGAGTCGCCCTCGCTGACGCCGCGGAAGGAGGCCATGGACTCCCACAGGTTGGTGGCCTTCTCGCCGTTGGCGTGGAAGGTGAGGTCGGCGTTGATGGTGTCACCGACCAGGGCGCCGTTCTCGCCGGTCACGACGGTGACGCGCTCTTTGAACGGTGTCAGCCAGTTCACCAGGTGGTTGGTGATGGTGCCGTCGGCGAGGCCGCCGGCGATCGAGACCATGTCCTCGTCGCGGCGCCCGGAGCGGCGGGTGGAGGTGGCCGCGACGTGCGCGTACCGCGACTGCGCGACCCACGCGGTCAGGTCGAGGTCGTGCGTGGCGAGGTCCTTGACCACGCCGACGTCGGCGATGCGCGCTGGGAACGCGCCCTGGCGGCGGGTGACGATCTGGTAGATCTCGCCGAGTTGCCCGTCGGCGATGCGCTTGCGCATCTCCTGCAGCGCGGGGTTGTACCGCTCGATGTAGCCGACCGCGCCGACCAGGCCGGCGTTCTCGTAGGCCGCGGTGATCTCCTCGGCCTCGCCGATGTCGAAGGCGAGCGGCTTCTCGACCAGTGTGTGCACCCCGGCCTCGGCGAGGGTCAGGGCCACATCGCGGTGGAACTGGGTGGGCACGGCGACGACGGCGTAGTCGATGCCGGCGGCGATCAGGGACTGCACGTCGGGCAGGATGTCGTACCCCGGGGCGGCACCGTGCGGGTCGCCGTGGGCATCGGCGACGGCGACGAGATCCACACCGTCCAGGGCCTGGAGGTTGCGCGCATGGTGGCGGCCCATCATGCCCAGGCCGATCAGCCCGGCCCGCAGTCGCTTCGTGCTCGCACTCATGGTCACGCTCCTGCCTTCGCGACCGCGTTCACGGCCTCGACGATCCGATCCCGGTCCTCGTCGCTGACGCTCGGGTGGACCGGCAGCGACAGCACCTCCCGCGCCAGCATGTCGGTGACCGGCAGGTCCGCGTCCGCAGCGTCCGCTGCGGACGAGGCGAACGTCGCCAGGCGATGCACGGGCGTGGGGTAGTACACCCCGCAGCCGACCTTGTGCTCCTCGCGCAGCGCGGTCGCGAAGGCGTCGCGCTCGGCGGCGGAGGCGCCCTCGAGGCGGATCGTGTACTGGTGGTAGACGTGCGTGGCCTGCTCACGCACGACAGGCGTCGTGACACCCTCGAGGTGGGCGTCGAAGTGGGCGGCCAGCTGCTGACGCTGCGCGGTCCACCCGGCGAGCTTGGTCAGCTGCACCCGGCCGATCGCGGCGTGGACGTCGGTCATGCGGTTGTTGTAGCCGACGACCTCGTTGGCGTACTGCCGCTCCATGCCCTGGTTGCGCAGCAGCCGCACCTGGCGGGCGGTCTCCGCATCGGCGCAGGCGACCATGCCGCCCTCGCCGGAGGTCATGTTCTTGGTCGGGTACAGCGAGTACATCGCGCCGTCGCCGAGGGTTCCCACGAGCGATCCGTCCCACGTGGCCCCGTGCGCCTGCGCGGCATCCTCGAACACCCACAGCCCGTGCTCACGGGCGATCCTGGTGATCTCGCCCATCGGCGCGGGGTGGCCGTAGAGGTGGACGGGCTGGATCCCGACGGTGCGCTCGGTGATCGCGGCCTCGATCGCGGCCGGGTCCACCGTGAAGGTCTCCGGGTCGACGTCGACGAACACCGGGACACCCCCGGAGACGGCGACCGTGTTCGCGGTCGCCGCGAAGGTGAACGAGGGCACGATGACCTCGTCGCCGGGCCGCAGACCGAGGGCGAGCATCCCCAGGTGCTGACCCGAGGTGCCGGAGTTGACGGCCACGACCTCGCGGCCACCGGCCAGCTCGGCGGAGAACTCCTGCTCGAAGGCCGCGACCTCCGGGCCCTGCGCCAGCATCGCGGAGGCCAGCACGCGATCGACCGCGTCGCGCTCCTCCTGCCCGATGATCGGCTTCGCCGGCGGGATCATCGTCGGTTCCGTGTTCATGCGGTGGGTCCGTCCTGTTCGTCGGAGTCGTCGAGCGCGGCCGGGCGCGGGGCCCCGGCCTGAGGGGAGGAGGCGAGCTGGAGCCCGCCGGACTTCTCGTCGTGGATGTACCACTCGCCGGTGGTGGGGCACACCCAGGCGTCGGTGCCGTCGGTGGAGGGGATCAGCTTCTCCCCGGAGCGGCCCACCCAGGCGAGGCGCTTGGCGGGGACGCCGGCAACCAGGGCGTGCGGGGGCACGTCCTTGACGACGGTGGCACCGGCGGCGACCATCGCCCAGGCGCCGATCGTCACCGGGGCGACGCACACGGCGCGGGCGCCGATGGACGATCCCGTCTCGCAGGTGACCCCGACGGGCTCCCAGTCCGACGTCGACTTCGGCGACAGGTCCGGGTTCACCGCGCGGGGGAAGTGGTCGTTGGTGAACACGGCGGCGGGGCCGACGAAGACGCCGTCGGCGAGCACCGCGGGCTCGTAGACCAGCGCGTAGTTCTGGACCTTGCAGCCGTCGCCCATCCGCACGCCGGAGCCGATGTAGGCGCCGCGACCGATGACGCAGCCGGTGCCGAGCCTCGCGCCCTCGCGCACCTGTGCGAGATGCCAGATGGAGCTGCCGTCGCCGATGGTGGCATCGTCCGAGATGTCGGACCCCGGGGCTGCCCGGTAGGCAGGGGTTTCACTCATGGGCCCGACGATACCGCGAGCGCTCACCGCGGTCGGGGATGACCTGCCGTCCGCGCGGAGCTGTTGCGCATCTCGCGCACACGGGGCAGTTCGATCAGCCAGCGCGGACCCCAGCGGTCGATCACGGCCTGCATCCCGACGGCGGCCAGGAGGGCCATGACCGCCACTGCCGGGACCACCAGCAGCTCCCCGGCCGGTCCGGCGGTCAGCGAGAGCCCGTCGGCGCGGCGCCACGCGACCACCACCAGGTTCAGCACGATCGGATGGACCAGGTAGATCACCAGCGTGCGGCTGCCCACGAAGGACCCGGCGCGAGCCACGGACCCCAGGCGGGCCAGCAGTGGCAGCAGGGCGATGCAGGCCCCGATCCCACTCATCGATGCCACCAGCTCCAGCCCGCGGGACAGGGGCAGCGGCAGTTCTGCGCGCAGCACGATCAGGGCCAGCGGGCAGAACACGGCGGTCAGCCCGAGTCCCAGGACCGGTCGCGGACGCTCCCCGACTGCCAGGATCGTCGACCGCAGGGCGAATCCGGCCGCGTACCACAGCGCGTTGTCGGTGAGCTGGAAGACGCCGTAGACGAGATCACCCCACATCTCGGCGCGCTCCATCGACTCCTGGATCACCGGTGCGGCCGCGTACAGGACCAGGGTCACTGCGAGCAGAACGCCCTTATGAGCACGCAGCAGCCGCGAGAGCACGAAGAACACCGGCAGCGCAGCGATGAACCAGTAGGGCGAGCCCACCACGAACAGCCCGGCGATCTCCCCGCGGACGAAGCCGAGCGGGTCCTCGGGCGCGTAGCGCGGCCACCCGGTGGCGGCGAACAGGAGGCTCCACAGCACGTAGGGCCAGAGCATGTCGAGCACGCGCGGTCGCAGCACCCGGGGCCACGACCGGTGGAGGGCGCCTGCCGCGAGCAGTCCGGCCACCAGGAAGAACAGGGGCATCCGCAG
This sequence comes from Brachybacterium sp. GCM10030252, assembly GCF_042666535.1. Classification (NCBI taxonomy): domain Bacteria; kingdom Bacillati; phylum Actinomycetota; class Actinomycetes; order Micrococcales; family Dermabacteraceae; genus Brachybacterium; species Brachybacterium sp. GCM10030252. The sequence continues at coordinate 19,838 of NZ_JBHTDM010000032.1, forward strand.
CGGGATCAGGGCGAGATTCGCGCTCGCCCACCAGGCCGCGGCCCGCCCGTCGCCCAGCAGGTCCGCTCCCCCGGAGACGGCCACGTGGTAGAGGACGACAAGGATGATCGAGACCGCCCGTGCCAGGTCCAGCCAGGCGACCCGGCCCTGCGACGTCGCCGGAGCGTGCTCGCTCACCGAGAGGCCCGCAGCGCCTCGCCCTTGCCCACCGCGATCTCGCGGAGCTCCTCCTGGAAGGCGACCATGCGCTCACGCAGCCGAGCGGCCTCCTCGTCCCCGCCGGCCGCGAGGATGCGCGCCGCCAGCAGACCGGCGTTGCGGGCCCCACCGATGGAGACGGTCGCCACCGGCACACCGGCGGGCATCTGCACGATCGAGAGCAGGGAGTCCATGCCGTCGAGGTGCTTCAGCGCCACGGGCACGCCGATCACGGGCAGCGGGGTGAGGGCGGCGAGCATACCGGGCAGGTGCGCGGCGCCGCCCGCGCCGGCGATCACCACGCGCAGGCCGCGGTCGGCGGCGGACCGGCCCCACGCGACCATGTCCTCGGGCATCCGGTGGGCCGAGACCACGTCGACCTCGGCCGCGATCCCGAACTCGGCGAGCGCCGCCTCGGCGGCCTCCATCACCGGGTGGTCGGAGTCGGATCCCATCACGATGCCCACCCGGGGGCGGGTCTCGGTCGCGGTCATCGGATCTCCTTCTCGGGGCCGTCGATGATGAGCTTCTCGGCGCGGTGGGCACGCTCCAGCAGATCCTCCGCGTCGTCCCCGATCAGCGTGACGTGACCGAGCTTGCGCCCCGGCCGGACGGATTTGCCGTACAGGTGGAGCTTCAGCTGCGGGTCGGCCGCCAGCGCGGCGCAGGCGCCGGGGGCGAGGTCCTCCGCGCCGCCTCCGAGCAGATTGACCATGACGGCCACCGGCGCGACAGGATCGGTCGAGCCCAGCGGCAGATCGGCGACCGCGCGCAGATGCTGCTCGAACTGCCCGGTCACCGCGCCGTCCATGGACCAGTGCCCGGTGTTGTGGGGGCGCATGGCCAGTTCGTTGACGCTCACCTCGCCGTCCTCGGTCTCGAAGAGCTCGACGGCGAGCATGCCGACGACGCCGAGGTCCTCCGCGATGTCCTGAGCGAGGCGCTGGATGCGGCGCTGGGCCGCGACGTCGAGCCCCGGAGCAGGTGCGACCACCTCGTAGCAGACCCCGTCCTTCTGGACCGACTGGACGACGGGATAGGCGACGACCTCTCCCCCGGGACGCCGGGCCACCTGCGCGGAGAGCTCACGGGTGAAGGGCACCAGCTCCTCGGCCAGCAGCTCGCCGTGCGCGGCGAGCCAGTCGTCGGCCTGGTCGTCCGCCTCGACGATGCGCACCCCGTGCGCGTCGTACCCGCCGCGCGGGGTCTTGACCACGACCCGGCCGCCGGTCTCGGCGAGCGTCTCGGCGAGATCCTCGCGGGAGCCGATCCGCCACCAGCGCGGGCAGGGATGCCCGAGCGCGGTCAGGCGCTCGCGCATGACGAGCTTGTCCTGGGCGTGGACGAGGGCGGCCGGGCCGGGGCGCACGGCGGCGCCGTCGGCCTCGAGGCGTTCGAGGATCGCGGTGGGCACGTGCTCGTGGTCGAAGGTGATCGCGTCGACCTCCCCCGCGAGGCCCCGCACGGCCTGCTCGTCGTCGTGGCGGCCCAGGCGCACCCGGCCGGCGACGGCGGCGGCGCTCTCCTCGGGGGCCGTGGCCAGCACGGTGGTGGCCAGGCCGAGCTCGATGGCCGGGCCCAGCATCATCCGGGCCAGCTGCCCGCCGCCGACGATGCCGACGGCAGCGGCATGGGGCGATGGCGCACGATGTTCTGAGGGCTGCGGGGTCTCGGACACGGCGGTCAGTGTACGAGGTCAGGCGCGCGACCGCGGGCGGCGCCGGACGACGGACCCCTGCGGCAGCTCCTCAAGCTCGTCGGGGGCGGGGAGGTCCTCGCCCTCGCCGTCGGCTTCGGCGTCGGTGCCCTCCGGGGGCGGCACGTCGTCCTCCCCCGGGGCGGAGATGAGGAACACGCCGAAGGTCGCGGGCCGCTCGGTCAGCAGCTCGAGCCGGCCGCCGTCGTCCTCGACCAGGGTGCGGGCCAGGGCCAGACCCACGCCGGTGCCGGAGGAGCTGCGGCCGGAGACGGAGCGCTCGAAGATCCTCGAGCCGAGCGCCGGGTCGATGCCGCCCCCCTCGTCCATGACCTCGATGACGGTCGAGTGCTCGTTGCGGCGCACCTTGACGGTGGTCCGACCGTCGCCGTGCATCAGGGCGTTCTCGATGAGGGTGGCCAGCACCTGCGTCAGCGGCCCCGGCGATCCCCACACGGCGGCGCTGCGCGGCACCTGGATCCGCAGCTCGCGCTGGGCGCGGCGGTAGGCGGGCGACCACTCCTCGCTCTGCTGGGTGAGCACCGTGCGCAGCTCGACCACGCCGGGGGTGCGGCGCTGGGACGAGCGCGGGGCGTTGATGAGGTCGTGGACCACCTCGGTGAGTCGGTCGATCTGCTCCAGCGAGATGCGGGCCTCGTCGCGCACCCACTCCTCGGAGCTGGTCGCCAGGATCTCGTCGAGCCGCATCGACAGGGCGGTCAGCGGCGTGCGCAGCTGGTGGGAGGCGTCCGAGGCGAGCTGGCTCTCCGCCTCGAGGCGCTCGGTGAGCATCGCACCGGAGCGGGTGAGCTCCTCGGCGACGTCATCGATCTCGGCGATCCCCGAGGGCGTCCACGGCCCGCGGGCGCGGCCGCTGCCCATCTCCTCCGCGCGCCGGCTGAGCCGGGCCAGGGGCATCGAGATCCGCTGGGCCTGCCACAGCGCGACGGAGACGCCGATGGAGACGGCCGAGAGCCCGGCGACGATGATGAGCACCCACGCGCTCGCGGTGTGGGCGGCCACGTCGGACTCCGGGATGGCCACGGTGATCTCCTGGCCGTCGGTGCCGAAGGTGGAGACCTCCACGGGGTTCTTGCCGGGCGGCTCCCCGGCCTGCAGGGTCTGACCGTCGTGGACGACGGTGATCGCCACGTCGAGGTCGGCCTGCTCGTCGACCCGCCGCTGCAGCATCGCCTCATCGAGAGGACGGCCCTCGGACAGCCTCTCCTCGGTGTCCACGCGCACGTCGTCGAGGATCTGGTTCGCCGTGCTCGAGAGGGACTGCTCGTTCAGCTTCAGCCAGGAGTACCCCAGCGGGATACCCAGCAGGAGCACCGAGAGGACCACCGTGATGATGGTGGCCTGCAGCACGCGCTGCCACACGTGTCAGCTCTCCGCGCCGGTCTCGAACCGGAAACCGACACCCCTCACCGTGGTGATCCGGCGCGGGTCCGTGGCGTCGTCACCGAGCTTGCGGCGCAGCCACGAGACGTGCATGTCCAGGGTCTTGGTCGAGCCCCACCATTCGGCGCCCCACACCTCGCGCATCAGGTCGTCACGGGTGACGACGCTCCCGGCCTCGCGCACCAGCACGGTCAGCAGGTCGTACTCCTTGGCCGACAGGCTCAGCTCGTGCCCGTCGGCGTAGGCGCGGCGGGCGGAGACCTCGAGGGTCACGCCGTTGACGTCGTAGGCGTCGCCGGATTCCTCCATGGCCTGGGACCGCCGCATGAGGGCGCGGATCCGGGCCTGCAGCTCCCCGAGGCGGAAGGGCTTGGTGACGTAGTCGTCGGCCCCGGCGTCCAGGCCGACCACGGCGTCGACCTCGTCGGCCCGTGCGGTCAGGATCAGGATCGGCGATTCGAGGCCGCCCTTGCGCAGTCGCCGGGCCACCTCGAGCCCGTCGACATCGGGCAGGCCGAGATCCAGGATCACGACGTCGATCGGGTCCCCTCCGGCGGCGATGGCGAGCGCGTCCATGCCCCGCGATGCGCGCGCGACGGTGTACCCCTCGCGGTCGAGTGCGCGGGAGAGCGGTTCAGCGATGGCCGAGTCGTCCTCGACGAGTAGCAGTCGTGTCACGCGCTCCATCGTACGTCGCCGCCCTCACAGCGGGCTGGTCGTGCCCTGAACCGGGGTGTTGCCTGCTCCGATGCCCAGGTCAGTACCTCAGGTCCAGCGGCGCCGAGCGGTCACGGCGCATCTCCATCACGTGCACCGTGCCGATGCCGTGCAGCTCGACGTCCTCGCCGTCGGCGGTGGCGAATCCGCCCGGCAGCGCCCGCTCGACCGCGGCGGCGGTCTCGTCGTCGACCACCACGGTGCCGGGACGGGCCACCGACTCCATGCGCGCGGCCAGGTTGACCTTGGGCCCGAACACGTCGCCGTAGCGGGAGAACATCGACCCCCAGGACAGGCCCACGCGCACCGGCGGCAGGCCCTGGTCGGCGGTGATGATCTCGGCGAGGCTGACGGCGATCTGGGCGCCGTCCTCCGGCGTGTCGGCGAGGAACATGATCTCGTCGCCCACGGTCTTGACCACGCGGCCGCCGCCGACGGAGATGACGTCGCGGCCGACCGCCTCGAAGCGGCCGACGACGTCGGCCAGCTCGGCGCCGGTGAGGTCCTGGGCCAGACGGGTGAACTGGACCAGGTCGGCGAAGCCGACGGCCCGCTGCAGCGGGAACAGCTCGTCGGTGTCGCGGTGGAGGACCTCGGAGCCCGCGCGGGCGGCGTAGGCGGCGAGCTGGCGACGGAAGGCGAACATCACCTGGGACTCGAGGGTCTCGAGCAGCTCGGGGATGGTGTCGAGCATCTGCTGGCGGGCCTCGGCGTCGTCCGTGCCGTCGGCGTGCTTGGCCTCATCGACCAGCGCCTCGGTGATCCACATGGCCAGCCGGCCCATGTGGAAGCCCAGCCCGCGCGTGATGCTGGCGAAGGCCCGTTCGGAGAGCACGCCGTCCTCGACGATGGCGGCGAGGTCGCCGATCGAGTAGGCGTCCTCCTCGGTGAACACGACGGTGTCCTCGTCCACCGGGGTGAAGCCCAGCGAGCGCCAGTACACGGAGGTGAGGCGCTCGGGGATGTCGTGCTGCTGGGCGAGGTCACGGCGCGAGTACTTGCGCGACCCCTGCAGCAGCACCTTCTCCAGCGCTCCCACGCTGCGGCGCACGGCGGCGAAGCGGCGATTGAGGTCCAGGATCTCCTGGTCCCCCAGCGGGGTCGCGTCGAGATCGGGAGAGTCCTCCGGCGAGAGCGACGGCTCGCCGGGCGGACGGGTCCCGTCCGAGGGCGCAGAGCGCTCCGCGCCGTCGCGCTCCAGGTCTTCCATTCCGCCCGTCACCTGCCGTGCTCCTCCTTCTCGACGCCGTCGCCGGCGTCCGTCGCGGGCCATTCCGGCCCGCCCGGCCTCAGATGTCTCACGTCGCCGATATCCACGGTGGCCTCGCCGCCGGCCTCGAGGTCCACGACCAGCCTGCCGCCGGCCTCGATCGTCCGCGCGATGCCGTGCAGGGCGCCGGCGACGTCTCCCACGGGCTCGACCCGCACCTTACGCCCGATTGTGAGGCACGTCATAGTGTACCGCCGACGAGTACCCGCACCATCCCCGTCTCCCCCACTGGACTCGAGCGCGTCGAGCTCGCTGGCGAGGGCGGTGACCAGGTGGCCCGCGATCGCCTCACGGAGCGAGGCGGCATCGGCAGCACCCGTCCGGTCGTCCGCTCCGGGCCGGATCCCGTCCGCGCCGAGCAGCCAGGCGGTACCGGGCACGAGGGAGCCGTCGACCGCACGCACCGGCCCGCGCAGATTCAGGCCGATGCCGATCAGCACGTCACGGGCTCCGTGTCCCTCGACGAGGATGCCCCCGAGCTTGCGGCCGTCGGCGGTGTGGATGTCGTTGGGCCACTTCAGTCCCAGCGCGGCCCCGTCGGTCCCGACGGCGGCGGCCAGGGCGTCGATCGCCGCCAGCCCCGCTGCCAGCGGGATCCACCCGCGACCGTCCGGTCCGAGGGCGGAGCGGTGGGCGTAGGTCAACGACAGGCTGGCTCCGTCGGGGCTGGCGAAGGCCCGCCCGAGCCGCCCCCGGCCGGCCGTCTGCTCGCGCGCGCTGACCGCGAAGGGAGCCTGCTCGCCGGCCTCCAGGCGGCGCCGGGCCTCATCCTGCGTGGACGTGAGGATTCCCATCGAATGGATCGCCGCGCCGGCCTGCTCGCCGTCGCTCCGACCCCGTGCCGTGCCTCGTCCCATGCCTCGTCCCGTCACTGCTGCCTCACCGGTGCCCGTGCCCGTCCTCGCCGCGGACCAGCCGTTCCCGGCCAGCGGTAGCGTAGTATCCCCGTGTTCATCACCGAAGGATTCATGGCGGCCGCGCAGGCCGCAGCAGGAGGCCCCGTGACCGACGCCCCGCGGCCGCTCACCACCGCCCAGCGACTCGAGGACCTGCGCGAGCGTGACGCCGCCACGGTCTCCGCGGCCGACGAGGTGGCGGTCCAGAAGCAGCACGCGCGAGGGAAGAAGACCGCCCGCGAGCGCATCACGGATCTGCTGGACGACGGCTCGTTCGTCGAGACCGACCGTTTCGTGCGGCACCAGGCCCGCAACTTCGGGATCGAGGCGAAGCGCCCCGACGGAGACGGCATCGTCACCGGGTACGGCACGATCGACGGCCGCCAGGTGTGCGTGTACTCCCAGGACTTCACCGTCTTCGGCGGCTCCCTCGGCGAGGCCCACGGCCGCAAGATCCAGAAGGTCCAGGACCTCGCACTGCGCACCGGGGTGCCGATCATCGGCATCCTCGACGGCGGCGGCGCCCGGATCCAGGAGGGCGTCGCCTCGCTGGCGATGTTCGCCGGCATCTTCCGCCGCAACACCCGCGCCTCGGGCGTGATCCCGCAGATCTCGCTGATCATGGGGCCGGCCGCGGGCGGGGCCGTCTACTCCCCCGCGCTGACGGACATCGTGGTGATGGTCGAGAAGACCTCGCACATGTTCATCACCGGCCCCGACGTGATCCGCACGGTCACCGGGGAGGACGTCGGCTTCGAGGAGCTCGGCGGTGCGCGTACCCACTCCTCCCGCTCCGGTGTGGCCCACTACATGGCGCCCGACGAGGGCGAGGCGATCGAGTACGTCAAGGACCTGCTGAGCTATCTGCCGGCGAACACGCTGAGCCCGGCGCCCTCGTTCCCGGTGCGCTTCGACGAGGCCCTCACGCCGCAGGACACCGCGCTGGACACGCTGATCCCCGACTCCCCGAACCAGCCCTACGACATGCTCGAGGTGCTGCGCGCGGTGCTCGACGACGAGGAGTTCCTCGAGGTCCAGCCGCTGTTCGCCCGCAACATCCTGGTCGGCTTCGGACGGGTCGAGGGCTACAGCGTCGGCATCATCGCCAATCAGCCCTCGCATCTCGCGGGCACGCTGGACATCGACGCCTCGGAGAAGGCGGCGCGCTTCGTGCGCCTGTGCGACTCCTACAACATCCCGGTGCTGACGTTCGTGGACGTGCCCGGCTTCCTGCCCGGCACCGATCAGGAGTTCGGCGGCATCATCCGCCGCGGCGCCAAGCTGCTGTACGCCTACGCCGAGGCCACCGTGCCGCTGGTCACCGTGATCACCCGCAAGGCCTACGGCGGTGCCTACATCGTGATGGGCTCCAAGGAGCTCGGCGCGGATCTCAACCTCGCCTGGCCGACGGCGCAGATCGCGGTGATGGGCTCGCAGGGCGCGGTGAACATCCTCCACCGCCAGGAGCTGCGCTCGGTCCAGGAGGCCGGTGGCGACGTCGAGGCCACGCGCACGCGGCTGGAGACCGAGTACGAGGAGAAGTTCGCCACGCCGTACACCGCCGCCGAGCGCGGCTGGATCGACGGCGTGATCCAGCCCTCGCAGACCCGCGTCGAGATCGCCCATGCGCTGCGGGCGCTGCGCACCAAGCGCGACTCGCTGCCGACCAAGAAGCACGGGAACATCCCGCTGTGAACCAGGAGACACCGTCCGAGCAGCCGCGCGCCGACGTGCGCCTGGTGCGCGGGCAGCTGGCCAGCGACGAGCTCGCGGCGATCGCCGTGGTCGTCTCCGCCATGAGCGTGACCAGCCGTCTGGAAGCCGAGGAGCGCGACCTGGCCGAGGGCCGCACCGGGGACCCCAGCGCCTGGAGCGACCCGGTCCACACCCATCCGCGCGCCCACGGTCTGCGCTCGCATCCCTCGCCCACCGCCTGGCAGTTCTCCGACCGCTGAGCCCGGCTCTGGCCGCATAGACTGCGCCGCATGCCTGCCCTCCCCTCCCCCGCGCCCGGCCGTCCCGCGGCGACCCGCACGCCGTCGGCCCTGGACCGGCTCGCCGACGGGTACGTCGACTCCGTCGCCCGGCTGGATCCGTATCTCGCCACCGAGCTCGGGATCGCCGGTCACGACAGCGAGGTCACCGACTTCTCCCCGGCAGCGGTCGCCGAACGCACCGACGCCGCCCGTGCCCTGCTGGCGTCCATCGGCGAGGTGCCGGATCAGGACGAGACCGACTCCGTCACGCGGGCCGCTCTGACGGAGCGGCTGGGACTGGAGATCGAGCGCTCCGAGCTCCGGCTGGACGTCGCCGGGGTGAACAACCTCGCCTCGCCCCTGCAGTCCCGCGATGTGCTGGACCAGATGCCGGCGGAGACCGCCGAGGACTGGGAGGTCATCGCCGAGCGTATGGCGGCGATGCCGGGCTCGCTGGCCACCTGGGCCGAGTCGCTGCGCGAGGCCGCGGACCACGGCGTGATCTCGGCCCGGCGGCAGCTCGTCCTGGGCGCCGAGCAGGCCCGCGGCTACGCCGCGGAGAACGGCTTCTTCGAGACGTTCGCCGCCTCGGCCGTGGGCGACGGGACCCAGCGGGAGCGGGTCGCCCGCGCTTCCCGCGCCGCCGCCGAGGGCTATCTCGAGCTCGCGGACTTCCTGGACTCGCTCGCCGAGCGGGCACCGGCCGCGGACGCCATCGGCCGGGACGCCTATCGCCTGGCCTCCCGCACCTTCCTGGGCACGGAGGTGGATCTGGATGAGACCTACGCCTGGGGCATCGACGAGCTGCGCGCGATCGTCGCCGAGCAGGAGGAGGTCGCCGCCCGGATCAACGAGCGCCACGGCACCGGTGGCGGGCGTTCCGTCGCGGCCGCCAAGGACGCCCTGCGCTCCGATCCCGCGCGGGTGCTGCATGGCACCGAGGAGCTGCGGGCCTGGATGCAGCAGCTCAGCGACCGCGCGATCGCGGACCTGGCCGGCACCCATTTCGACATCCCCCAGCCGCTGCACCGTCTCGAGTGCCGCATCGCGCAGACCGGTTCCGGCGGCATCTACTACACCGGCCCCAGCGAGGACCTCACCCGGCCCGGCCGCATGTGGTGGGACGTTCCCGCGGGAACGTCCCGGTTCCACACCTGGCTGGAGACGACCACCGTCTACCACGAGGGGGTGCCGGGCCATCACCTGCAGGTCGGCACGCAGACCCTGCAGGCCGGCTCTCTGAACCGGTGGCGCGCCCTGATGTGCTGGGTCTCCGGTCACGGTGAGGGCTGGGCGCTGTACGCCGAACGCCTGATGGATCAGCTGGGATACCTCGACGACGGGGACCGCCTGGGCATGCTCGACGCGCAGCGCCTGCGTGCCGGCCGCGTGGTCCTCGACATCGGCTTCCACGTCGGCCTGCCCATGCCCGAGGGCATCGCCGGCTCGGCCGGCGGCGCCTGGACGTACGAGAAGGCATGGGACTTCATGTCCGCCCACTGGGGCGTGAGCGAGGCCGAGCAGCGCTTCGAGCTGAACCGGTACCTGGGCTGGCCAGGCCAGGCTCCCTCGTACAAGATCGGGCAGCGGGTCTGGGAGCAGCTGGCCGCGCGCACCACCGACCTCCGGGATTTCCACCGCCGCGCCCTCGAACTGGGAAGCCTGCCGCTGTCCGTCCTCGAAGGAGCCCTGTGATGACCACCGATCACGACCCCTTGCTGCTGCTGGCCTCCGCCTCCGCCGGGCGCCGCGCCACTCTGCGCGCCGCCCGCATCGAGCACCGCACCCTCCCGGTCGATCTGGACGAGGAGGGGATTCTCGCAGCCGCCCGCGAGCGCGCCGCCGCCTCCGGCGATCCCGAGGACCTCCTCGTCCCCGCCGATGAGGTGCTGCTGCTGGCACGCGAGAAGGCGCAGGCCGCGACGTCCCGCAGCGAGGGCGGCTACGTGGTCCTGGGCTGCGATTCGATGCTCGAGCTGGACGGCGAGGTCATCGGTAAACCGCACACCGCCGAGCGGGCCGCGGAGCGCTGGCGGGCGATGCGCGGCCGCGCCGGGATCCTGCACTCCGGGCACTGGCTGATCGACGACCGCGACGAGGCCGACGGCGGGACCGGCGGCACCTTCGGCGCGACGGCGAGCTGCCGTGTCACCTTCGCCGAGGTCACCGACGAGGAGATCGAGGCCTACGTCGCCACCGGCGAACCGCTCGGCGTGGCCGGCGGCTTCACGATCGACGGGCGGGCGGGCCCGTTCATCGAGGGCGTGGAGGGTGATCCGCATGCCGTCGTCGGTCTCTCGCTGCCGCTGCTGCGCCGCCTGCTCGGCGAGATCGGGCTCGCCGTCCACGAGCTGTGGGAGAGCGAGCCCCAAGGTGGCGAGGCTCTCGCCGATGCCGCTGAGACCCGCCCGGGCCCTGCGACGATGTGACCCGCCGCGGTACTACACTCGACCTCTGCTGACTCCCGGAAGGAAACCCCCGCCCCATGGCCGCACGCTCCGTCAAGCCCCGCCCCCTGTCCACGGTGCTCATCGCCAACCGTGGAGAGATCGCGGTGCGGATCGCACGGGCCTGCCGGGACGCCGGGCTCCGCTCCGTCGCCGTCTACGCCGATCCCGATCGTGACGCCCTGCACACGCAGATCGCCGACGAGGCCTACGCGCTCGGCGGCACCACCGCCGCCTCCTCCTACCTGGTGGTCGACAAGATCCTCGACATCGCCCAGCGCTCCGGGGCCGACGCGATTCACCCCGGCTACGGGTTCCTCTCCGAGCGCTCCGATTTCGCCCAGGCCGTGATGGACGCCGGGCTGACCTGGATCGGCCCCTCGCCCGAGGCGATCGAGAAGCTCGGCGACAAGGTCTCGGCCCGTCACATCGCCCAGAAGGCCGGCGCTCCCCTGGTCGCCGGCACCAAGGACCCGGTCGCCAACTCGGACGAGGTCGTCGACTTCGCCCGCGCCAACGGCGTGCCGATCGCGATCAAGGCAGCCTTCGGCGGCGGTGGCCGCGGTCTGAAGGTCGCCCGCGAGGAATCCGAGGTGCGCGAGCTGTTCGACTCGGCCGTGCGCGAGGCCACTGCCGCCTTCGGCCGCGGCGAGTGCTTCGTGGAGCGCTACCTCGATGCACCTCGCCACGTCGAGACCCAGTGCCTGGCGGACATGCACGGCAACGTCCAGGTGGTCTCCACCCGCGACTGCTCGCTGCAGCGCCGCCATCAGAAGCTCGTCGAGGAGGCTCCGGCGCCGTTCCTCACCTCCCAGCAGGAGGCCCAGCTGGTCTCCTCCTCCAAGGCGATCCTGCGCGAGGCCGGCTACGTCGGCGCCGGCACCTGCGAATTCCTCGTCGGGGCCGACGGCACCATTTCCTTCCTCGAGGTCAACACCCGCCTGCAGGTCGAGCACCCGGTGACCGAGGAGGTCGCCGGCGTCGACCTGGTGCGCGAGCAGCTGCGCATCGCCGCCGGGGAGACGATCTCGGGAACGGACCCCATCGCCCGTGGCCACTCCTTCGAGTTCCGCATCAACGGCGAGGACCCGGGTCGCGGCTTCATGCCCGCCCCCGGCCGCATCCAGCGCTACGACGTGCCCTCGGGCCCGGGCGTGCGCATGGAGTCGGGCGTGCGCGCCGGCGATGAGGTCTCCGGTGCCTTCGACTCCATGCTGGCCAAGCTCGTGATCACCGGCGCCACCCGCCAGGAGGCCCTCGAGCGCTCCCGCCGCGCGCTGGCCGAGTTCCACATCGAGGGGGTGCCCACGGTGCTGCCCTTCCATCGCACGGTGGTCGAGGACCCGGCGTTCGCCCCCGCGGACCCCGAGCAGCCGTTCACGGTCCATACCCGCTGGATCGAGACCGAGTTCTCCAACGAGATCCCTCCGGCCGCGCTGCCGGCCCAGCCCGAGGAGCCGGAGGATCGCGAGGCCGTGGTGGTCGAGGTCGATGGCCGGCGCGTGGAGATCAGCCTCCCCGCCTCGCTGCGGGCGCCTCAGGCCGCGGTGCGCTCGCGCCGCAAGCGGCAGCACCGGGGTGTCGGCGAGGGCGCCGCGGGCGGCCATTCGGTGACCGCGCCGATGCAGGGCACCATCGTCAAGCTCGTCGCCGAGGAGGGGCAGACCGTCGCCGACAACGACCTGCTGCTGGTGCTCGAGGCCATGAAGATGGAGCAGCCGATCACCGCCCACCGCTCCGGGGTGGTCACGGGGCTCAGCGCCGAGATCGGGGCGACGGTCTCCGCCGGCGCGGTGCTCTGCTCGATCGAGGACTGAGACCCGGCCGGCTCGACGCCGCTGCGCGTCAGTCGTCCGCGCCGTCGAGCCGCCGCGCCACCTCGGCCAGCGACCCGGCCAGCGAGGGGTAGACGGTGAACGTCCCCGCGACCTGCTCGGCGGTGAGCCGATGGGCGACGGCGAGCGTGTAGGGAAGGATCAGCTCGCTGGCGCGCGGGGCGACCACGACGGCGCCGATCACGGTGTGCGAGCCGGGGCGCACGATCAGCTTCACGAACCCCTCGGAGATGCCCTGCATCTTCGCGCGCGGGTTGGTGTCCAGCCCCAGCACTAGCACCTCCCCGGAGATCACCCCGTCGGCCACGTCCTGCTCGCTGACGCCGACGGTGGCGATCTCGGGGCTGGTGAACACGGCCGAGGACACCTGGGCGGCGATCAGCGGTGAGACCGCCTCGCCGAGCGCGTGGTGCATCGCGATCCGTCCCTGCATGGCCGCGACCGAGGCCAACGGGTACACGCCGGTGCAGTCCCCCGCCGCGTACACCCCGCGCACCGAGGTGCGGGAGACCCGGTCGGTCTCGATGTGACCGCGCTCGGTGATGCGCACGCCCGCCTGCTCCAGCCCGAGGTCGCCGGTGCGGGGGATCCCGCCGAGGGCCATCAGCGCGTGGCTGCCGGCGATCTCCTCGCCGGAGGTCAGCGTCACCACCACCCCGTCGCCCCGACGGCAGGCGGAGGCCGCCCGCGACCGGGAGCGCACGCTCACCCCGCGACGGGCGAAGGCGTCCTCGAGCACGTCGGCGGCGTCGGGGTCCGTCCCCGGCAGCACCTTCTCGCGGGAGGAGACCAGGGTGACCTCGCTGCCGAGCGCCCGGTACGCGCTGGCGAACTCGGCGCCGGTGACGCCGGAGCCGACCACGATCAGGTGCTCGGGCAGGTGCTCGAGCTCGTACAGCTGCGTCCAGTTCAGCACCCGCTCGCCGTCGCACGGATCCGAGTCGAGCTCGCGGGGGCGGGCGCCGACGGCCAGCAGCACCACGTCGGCGTGCAGGCTCGCGCTGACGCCCCCTTCGCCGTCGAGGACCTCGACCGTCTCGGGGCCGGCCAGGCGTCCGCGGCCCTCGAGGATCCGGGCGCCGGCCTCGCTCAGGCTGGAGCGGATGTCGGCGGACTGTGCGGCGGCGAGCCGCTTGACCCGGGCGTTGACGGCGGCGAGGTCGACGTTGAGGGTCTGTGCGGTGGGGGCGGAGCCGGTGTCGGCGTCGCGGATCCCGAGGCCGTGTGAGCCGGCGACCACGTCCAGCACATCGGCCGTGGCGATGAGGGTCTTGGAGGGCACCACGTCGGTCAGGACGGCGGCGCCGCCGAGGCCGCGCTCCTCGATGAGCACCGTCTCCGCACCGCGCCGGGCCGCCGCCAGGGCCGCCTCGTACCCGCCGGGGCCGCCGCCGATGATCACCACGCGCGGGCGGTCCCCGGCGCTGGGCAGACGGTGGGGGTCCGACGGGAGGGCGGTGCTGGGATCGCTCACCTCTCCATTGTGGGGCACGACGCCTTCTGCGGGGCACGATCGGGCGCGGACGAGGGAGCGCCTGCGTTACCTTCGATCCATGACGGAATCCGCCCCTGACCCGTATCTGCTCGCCCGCGACGCCGCTGCTGCGATCGCCGAGGCCAGCGGTGTCCCCTCCCACGACCTCGCCCTGGTGCTGGGCTCCGGGTGGGCCGGCGCCGCGGACCTGCTCGGTGAGACGGTGTGGCAGGCCGACGCCACCACCGTTCCCGGCTTCCGGCCCCCCGCCGTGGCCGGCCACATCGGCACCCTGCGCTCGATCCGGGTCGAGGGCAGCGGCGCCCGTGCCCTCGTGCTCGGCGCCCGCACCCACTTCTACGAGGGCGCCGGCGTGGACGCGGTCGTCCACGGCGTGCGCACCGCCGCCGCCACCGGTGCCCGCACCATGGTCCTGACCAACGGCTGCGGCGGTATCATTCCGGACTGGTCCCCCGGCACCCCGGTGCTGATCTCGGATCAGATCAACTTCACCGGCACCACCCCGCTCGAGGGCGCCAACTTCCTCGACCTCACCGACCTGTACACGCCCGCCCTGCGCGAGATCGCCCGCGAGGTCGACCCCTCGCTCGACGAGGGCGTCTACATGCAGTTCCCGGGACCGACGTACGAGACCCCGGCCGAAGTGCAGATGGCAAAGGCCATCGGCGCGAGCCTGGTCGGCATGTCCACCGCCCTCGAGGCCATCGCCGCCCGCGAGGCCGGGATGGACGTGCTCGGCATCTCCCTGGTCACCAACCTCGCCGCCGGGATCAGCCCGGAGGCGCTCAGCCACGAGGAGGTCCTCGAGGCCGGCCGTGACGCGGGTCCCCGGATCTCCCGGCTGCTGGCCGAGACCGTCCGCCGCCTCACCGGTGCACCAGCCGGGGGCGACGACGGGGCGACGGCGCGATGACTCCCCGCCTCGACCCCGCGCTGCGCTCGCGCATCGAGGACTGGATCGCGGACGACCCGGACCCGGCCACCCGGGCCGCCCTCACCTCCCTGCTCGAGCAGGTGTCGGGTGATGACGAGGCGGCGGCCGACGACGAGTCCGCCGCCGGCTCGGTCCTCGACGAGCTGACCGACGCCTTCGCCGGGGATCTCCAGTTCGGCACCGCCGGCCTGCGCGGCCGCATGGGCCCCGGCCCGAACCGCATGAACCTCGCCGTCGTCTCCCGGGCCGCCCGCGGCCTGGCCGACCACCTCATCGGCGACCTCGGTCTCGACCGGCCGCTGGTGGTGATCGGCTACGACGCGCGCTACAACTCCCAGGACTTCGCCCACCGCTCGGCGGCGATCCTCACCGCTGCCGGCGCCCGCGTCCAGCTGCTGGACCGCTTCGGCCCCACCCCGCTGGTCGCCTTCGCCGTCCGCCACCTCGAGGCCGACGCCGGCATCGTCGTCACCGCCTCCCACAATCCGCCTGCGGACAACGGCTACAAGGTCTACCTCGGCGGCCGCGCCGCGGCGGCAGGCGGTCGGGGCGTTCAGATCGTGCCGCCGTCGGACGAGCAGATCGCCGCCCGCATCGCTGCCGTCGGCCCCGTTCGTGAGATCCCCGTCGCCGGGTCCGGCTGGGAGCTGCTGGGCGAGCAGCTGCGTGAGGACTACCTCGCGGCGATCTGCACCCTGCCCGATCTGGAGGGACCACGAGAGGTGCGCATCGTGCACACCGCGATGCACGGCGTGGGCACGGAGACCGCGCTCGCCGCCCTGCACCGCAGCGGGTTCGCGGAGGTCCACACCGTCGCCGAGCAGGCCGACCCCGATCCGGACTTCCCCACCGTGGCCTTCCCCAATCCCGAGGAGCCCGGCGCGATCGATCTGGCCCTGGAGCTGGCCCGATCCGTCGAGGCCGACGTGGTGATCGCCAATGACCCCGATGCGGACCGCTGCGCCGCCGCGGTGCTCGATCCGCATCTGGACGCCTGGCGGATGCTCACCGGCGACGAGCTGGGCGTGCTGCTCGGTGACCACCTGATCCGCCGGCACGAGTACCGCGGCGTCTTCGCCAGGTCGATCGTCTCCAGCCGCTGGCTGGATCGCGTGGTGCAGGCGGCCGCCCCGGCTGGCCACGATGGGCAGGACGCAGCTTCCGTGCTCGAGCCGGCCACGACGCTGACCGGTTTCAAGTGGATCTCCCGCGCGCCGGGAATCGTCTTCGGCTACGAGGAGGCCATCGGGTACTGCGTGCTGCCGGACGTGGTGCGCGACAAGGACGGGCTCTCCACGGCGCTGATGGTCGCCGAGATGGCGGCGCTGGCCCGCGCGGAGGACACCACGTTGGTGGGCAGGCTCGATGAGCTCGCGCAGCGGCACGGCCTGTACTCCACCGCGCAGCTCTCGATCCGCGTCGAGGACCTCACCGAGATCTCCGTGATGATGCAGCAGCTGCGCACCGCGCCGCCGGCTCAGCTGCTCGGGTCGTCCGTGGTCGAGACCCAGGATCTCTCCGCGGGATCCGTCGAGACGACCGGCCTGCCGCCGACGGAGGGCATGCTGCTTCTCAGCGAGGACGACACCCGCGTGGTCGTGCGTCCCTCGGGCACCGAGCCGAAGCTGAAGTGCTACCTCGAGGTCGCAGAAAGCGTTCCCGCGGGAACGTCCCCGGACCAGCTGGGCGCGATCCGGAGTCGCGCCGCCGATCGGCTCGGGGCCCTGCAGGACGAGCTGAGGGAGGCTCTGGGCCAGGCCTGAGCCCAGCCGGTCGTCACCTCGCGCCCCGGCTCAGTAGCCGGTGCCGGTGCCGCCCTCGAGCACTGCGCGCGACGAGGACAGTCCCAGCCGGCTCGCGCCCGCGGCGACCATCGCCTCGGCGGCCTCGCGGGTGCGGATCCCGCCGGAGGCCTTGACCCCGAGCCGGTCGCCGACGGTGCGCCGCATCAGGGCGACGGCCTCCTCGCTGGCCCCACCGGCGGGGTGGAACCCGGTCGAGGTCTTCACGAAATCGGCGCCGGCACGCTCGGCGGCCTCGCACACCGCGACGATCTGCTCGTCGGTGAGCGCTGCCGATTCGATGATCACCTTCAGCACGACGGGCTGCGGCGCGGCGGCGCGGACCTGGCGGATCTCGTCCTCGACGTCGGCGAACTCCCCGGCACGGGCGAGTCCGACGTTGAGGACCATGTCGACCTCGTCGGCTCCCTTCTCGACGGAGTCGGCCGCTTCGGCCGCCTTGATCGAGGGGGCATGCTGACCGGAGGGGAACCCGCACACGGTCGCCACCTTCACGGTGGTCCGTACCGGCAGCATCGACGGCGAGATGCACACCGAGTACGTGCCGAGGTCCTCGGCCTCGCGCAGCAGTGCGGTGACGTCGGCCGGCGTGGCCTCGGGCTTCAGCAGGGTGTGATCGATGAGTGCGGCGAGCTGGTCGCGGTCGAGATTCGTCATGCGCTGATCTTGGCAGACCGGCCGGTCCCCGCGCATCCACGAGCACCCGCACCCATTCCTCCACAACGCGCTGGTGTCCACATTTCGCCGCGGCGCCTGGTGCGCGGCACCGGATCCTGGTCGGCTGGTCGAACACGCGTTCCCCGACCGGGAGGTCACGATGTCCCTCGCCCCGCCGTCCACGCCGCCGGACCGCCTCAGCGCAGAGAGGGCGGCCGCGCCATCCGCCGAGCACGCAGCACCGGGCCCGCCCTCCGTACCGGACGGCCCGCTGTCCCGCACCGATGCTGAACGTCTCGGGTCCCGTATCCAGGACCAGGCGGCCCGCATCGCCGAGGCCACCTGCGAGCTGCTGCTCATGGTCGGTGAGTTCGACGCCCGCGGCGGGCTGAGCTGGTTCGTCGGCCTGAAGTCGACGGCGCACTGGTTGGCGTGGGCATGTTCGATGTCGGCCGGGACCGCCCGCGAGCACGTGCGGATCGCGCGGGTCCTGCCCACGATGCCGCGAACTCTCGGGGAGTTCCGTGCCGGACGGCTCTCGTTCTCCAAGGTGCGCGAGATGACCCGGGTCGCCGGGCGCATCGACGAGGACGCCTTGGTCGAGCTCGCCCGCGACTCCACGGCCTCTCAGCTCGCCCGCGCCATCTCCTCCTTCCGAGCGGCTGATGGGAGCCGACTGGACCAGGAGATGATCCGCGAGGCGCGCTGGCCGACCCGGGACGATGGCATGGTCGAACTGCGGGCGGTGCTGCCGGCAGAGGTCGGCGCCGAGGTGACCACCGCCCTGGAGCTTGCCATGGCCCGGGACGGGCACGATGACGCGCCGGCCGCCACGACGGTGACGCCGGACGCACGGAATGTCCCGCCGACTGCTGCGGGTCAGGCCTCCGGCGAAGCGACCAGCACCGACCGTGCCGATGCGGAGGTGACCACCACGGCCACTCTCGAACAGCGCCGCGCCGATGCGCTGCTCGATGTAGCGCGGGGTTACCTCGCCGCGGCGCCCGACGACCGCTCCGGGGAGGACCGGCATGTGGTGGTGGTCCAGGTCAGCGCCGACGCCCTGAGCCGCGACGTTCCCGCGGGAACGTCCCAGCGGTGCAGCACGACCGGCGGCGGTCCGCTCGAGACCCGCACCGCTGAGCGTCTCGCCTGCACCGGCAAGGTCTCCGTCGCCATCACCGACACGACCGGCGAGGTCCTCCATCTGGGCCGGTCGCGCCGACTCGCCTCCCGCGCCCAACGTCGTGCCCTGAGGCTGCGGGACGAGACCTGCGTGTTTCCCGGCTGCCACCAGAGCAGGCATCTGGACGCTCACCACGTGACCCCCTGGTCCGAGGGCGGCCGCACCGATATAGACGGACTCGCGCTGCTGTGCCGGCGCCACCACGTCATCGTCCACGAAGGCGGGCTCCGCCTCCAGCCGCTTCCGGCATCAGCTGCCGGCCTCTCGCGCTTCACGGTGGTGGACGCGGAAGACCGACCGGTACAGGCACGCTGGCCCGCCATGCTCGAGAGAGTCCGGACCAGGCCGTCGCCCGGCGTCCAGGGCGATGAGGCCGGCGAGGCCGCCGAAGCCGGGAAGGACGACGGTCACGACACTCCGCCACCAGGCTCCGCAGATCCGCGCCGGATCGCGGCGCGGACCGGCGGGCAGGGGTTCAGCTTGTCGGCATGCGTCGATGCGTTGTGCCAGAACGTCGTCACCCTCGCAGCGTGACCCAGGCCGGTGTACATTCCCATTGGGCCTGCGAACGGCAGCCGGTACTCGTCGCGACGGCCCCAGCACGACGCCGAACTGGCCTCTCGAGAGCTTCCGACCATGAGCGTCCCCCGTCGTCGAACCGTCCTCACCTCCGCGGCGCTCGGCGTCACCGGCGTGGCGGCCCTCGGCACCCTCGCCGCGACGTCGTCCATCACCGCCGGCGACGAGCCGTCATCGCCCGCGGGTCGCTTCGGCTTCACGATCGGCTCCCTCGGACCCGAGGGCGAGGGGTCGTCGGTGGAGCGGGTGCTCGAGGACGTCGCGGAGGTGGCGACTCTGGGCGGATCCGGCGTCCGGCTCAACGCCGGGAGCGGGACACTCCTGGAGACCTTCGACGGCCCCGATGACGACCTCGTCTGGAACGAGAGCGCCGTCGCCGAGATGCACCGGATCCTGGCCGCCGCCGCGGACGCCGGGCTCCGCGTGTGCCTCATGGTGATCAACCACTACGACGTCCCCGACGCGAGCGAGGATCGCTGGCTGGCGAAGACCACCGCCTGGTGGGAAGGCCTGGCCGTGCGCTTCGCAGCACAGGTCCAGCAGATCCAGGTCTTCAACGAGGCCGACGCGCTGCACTACCGGCGCTACGAGGCCGTGGGCGACCGTCCCCCCGCCGCGTACCTCAGGGAGCTGGCGTCTCGGATCACAGACGCCGGCCGGATCTTCCGCGCCCACTCCCGGGACGTGCAGATCACCACGAACCTCTACGGCTGGCCGGTGGGCGACGACATCGAGGACCGATGGCACCAGGTGCTCACCGTCCTCGCTCCGACCCTGGATCTGCTCACCGTGGACGCCTACATCGATTGGGCCGATACCGGGGCCGAGACTCTGGGCGGCCTCGTCGACCGGATCGCGAGGCTGCACAGCACATACGGCAAACCCGTCGCCATCGGCGAGCTCGGAGATCCCACGTGCTCCATCTGCAGCACCCAGCAGGAGCAGGCGGAGCATTACGCGACCTTCCTCGACGTGCTCGGAGGTGCCGGCGATGAACTGACCGACGTCTTCTTCTACCAGCTGCGGGACCGCTCCGCCCGGGACGAGAGCGAGGAGACTTTCGGGGTGATGACCGAGTCCGGCTCCGCCAAGGCCGCCTACAACATGCTGCTGGATCGCGGACTGAGCTGACCCCTCGCCGAGCGCACGTGAGCGGTTCGCCTCACCACCGCCCGAACCGCCCGTCGGCCCCGGATCCGGCCCCTCGAGCGCCTAGACTCGTCGCCCGTGACCGAACCCGCCTCCCGCCCTCGCCCGCCGCGACGCATCGTGCTGCTCGCCGGTCCCTCCGGCAGCGGGAAGGGCGAGATGTCCCGCCGCTCCGGGTTGCCGGTGCTGAGCCTGGACGACTTCTACTGCGACGCCGACGCCCCCGGCCTGCCGCATCGATTCGGGATCGTGGACTGGGACGACCCCGCCTCGTGGGATGCCGGCGCGGCCCTCGATGCCCTCACGGCGCTCGCCCACGACGGCACTGCGGAGGTGCCCGTCTATTCGATCTCCGAGTCTCGGCGGGTGGGGACCGGACGGGTCGACGCGGGTGACGCACCCCTGATCATCGCGGAAGGGATCTTCGCCGCCGAGCTGATCGCACCGCTCGCCGCCGCCGGGCTGCTCGCCGATGCGATCGTGCTGCACCGCCCCGTGCCGCTCGTGTTCACGCTGCGACTGGTCCGGGATCTGCGGGAGAACCGCAAGCCGCCCGCGACGCTGCTGCGCCGGGGCTGGGCACTGGCGCGCGAGCAGCCCGGCCAGGTGCAGGGGTGGATCCGCGCGGGCATGCGCCCGGAAGATCTGCGGGCAGGCACGCGCCACCTGCATCGGCTGACGGAGATGGCCACCGCGGAGATCAGCCAGCGACGCCTCGGCCAGCCGACCGACCTCCTGCGCATCACCGCCGTGAGCTTCCTGCGCGAGGGCTCCCGCGGCACCGAGGTGCTGGCGGTGCGCAAGCGCGGCACCGGTTCGTACATGCAGGTCGGAGGCAAGCTGGAGCCGGGCGAATCGGCACTCGAAGCAGCTGCGCGGGAGGTCGAGGAGGAGCTCGACGTCCGCCTGGATCCGGCCGATCTCGAGCTGCTCGGCGAGTTCGAGGCCGTCGCCGCGAACGAGCCGAACACCATCGTGCACTCGACGGTGTTCGTCGCCCGCACGCCTCTGCCGGAGCCGCTGACCGTGCGCGCCGAGATCGACGGGCACCGCTGGTTCGGGGTCGACGAGCCGGGAACCGGTACTCGGCTGGCGCCGCTGATGACCGATCACATCCTGCCTGCGCTGCGAAAGCTCCCACCTCGAGCGCGCTGACCCGCGTGGTTGTGGTTGTACGGCTCGCTCAGGCGATGCGGTCCTTGACGATGCTGCGCGACGGCACCGCCTCCCCGGAGGGGTCCAGCGTCCAGGACCCGTCGATCGCCTCGACGGCCCGGGCGACACGTTCCGGGGTGTCGGTGTGCAGGCGCGCCAGGACGTCCCCGGCCTGCACCCTGTCCCCGATGTGGGCGGTGATCTCCACTCCCGCGGCGGCCTGGACGGCCTCCCCCGGACGCGAGCGCCCCGCTCCCAGACGCCACGCCGCGACGCCCACGCCCATCGCGTCCAGGCCCGTCACCACGCCGTCCTCGCGCGCCCGGAACTCCTCGACGTGCTTCGCCTCCGGCAGCGGTGCGTCGACGTCGCCGCCCTGGGCGGAGATCATCGCTCGCCACGAGTCCATGGCGCGTCCGTCGGCGAGCGCGGCCTCGACGTCGGCGTCGTGGACCCCGGCGGCGGCGAGCATCTCGCGGGCGAGGGCGCAGGTCAGCTCGACCACGTCGGCCGGTCCTCCGCCGGCGAGAACGTCGAGGGACTCGCGGACCTCCAGGGCGTTGCCCGCGGTCCGGCCCAGCGGCGCGGACATGTCGGTCAGCAGGGCGACCGTGTGCACGCCGGCGTCGGTGCCGAGCTCGACCATGGTGCGGGCGAGCTCGCGGGCGTCGGACTCCTCGCGCATGAAGGCGCCGGCCCCGGTCTTGACGTCCAGCGTGAGCGCAGCGGTGCCCTCGGCGATCTTCTTGGACATGATGGAGCTGGCGATCAGCGGGATCGACTCGACGGTGCCGGTGACGTCGCGGAGGGCGTAGAGCTTCTTGTCCGCCGGGGCCAGCCCGGAGCCGGCGGCGCAGATGACGGCGCCGGCGCTCTCCAGCTGCGACATCATCTCCCCAGCCGTGAGGTCCGCGCGCCATCCGGGGATGGCTTCGAGCTTGTCGAGCGTGCCTCCGGTGTGGCCCAGCCCGCGACCGGACAGCTGCGGCACGGCCACCCCGTAGGACGCGACCAGCGGGGCCAGGGGCAGCGTGATCTTGTCCCCTACGCCGCCGGTGGAGTGCTTGTCGGTGGTGGGCTTGGACAGCGCCTGGAAGTCCATCCGCTCACCGCTGGCGATCATCGCGCGGGTCCACCGGGCGATCTCGCCGCGCTCCATCCCGCGCACGAAGATCGCCATGGCCAGGGCCGACATCTGTTCCTCGGCGACGACGCCGCGGGTGTAGGCGTCGATGACCCAATCGATGCGCTCGTCCTCCAGCACCCCGCCGTCGCGTTTGGTGCGGATGATGTCGACGACGTCGAAGGGCTCGACGCCGGTGTTCTCGTCGCGGTCGGCGCGATCAGTCATGTGCTCGTGTCTCCTCGAGGTCGTGGGGGCCGAAGGCCTGCGGCAGCACGGCGTCCATGCCGAGCACGCCCTGCGGGGTGAGGATCTCCATGCTCGCCGCGGCGTGCTCGGACAGCAGCTGGCGGCAGCGGCCGCACGGCATGATCACCTCGCCGGCGCCGTTGACGCACGTGAAGGCGACCAGCTTGCCGCCCCCTCCGGCGATGAGGTCACCGACCAGGCCGCATTCGGCGCACAGGGTGACGCCGTACCCGGCGTTCTCCACGTTGCAGCCGGAGACCGTGCGCCCGTCGTCGACCAGCGCGGCGGCTCCCACGTGGTAGCCCGAGTACGGCGCGTAGGCGCGTGAGGCTATGTCCCGCGCCACCTCGAGCAGCTGCGTGAATGGCGCTCCGGGTGCGTCGACCCGGACAGCAGACCCCGTCATCGTTCCTCCTTGCCGATGTGCCGATCAGGGCCCCAGCCTGTCACAGCGCCGGCAGTCTCATTGCTTGACGTACGGGGTGCCGTTGGCGGCGGGCACGCGCACTCTGCCGACGATGCCGGCGACGGCGAACAGGGTGACCACGTACGGAAGCATGAGCAGGAAGTCGCCGGGGATGGAGACCCCGCCCTCCGCGGCCGCGAGGGTGCCCAGCCGCAGCTGCAGGGAGTCGGCGAAGGCGAAGGTCAGTGCCGCGAGCAGGGCGCCGACGGGGTGGTAGCGGCCGAGGATCATCGCGGCCAGGGCGATGTACCCCTTGCCGTCGGACATCTCCTCGCCGAAGGCGACACCGGTGCCGATCGTCAGTGTGGCGCCGCCCAGACCCGCGACGGCGGAGCCGAGCAGCACATTGGACCACCGGGTGCGGTTGACGGGGATGCCGACGGTGTCGGCGGCGCGCGGGTGCTCGCCGACCGCTCGCACGCGAAGGCCCCAGCGGGTGCGGAACAGGGCCACGGTCAGACCTGCCACGATGATCCACATCAGGTAGACCAGCACGTTCTGCTCGAACAGGACCCGGCCGACGACGGGGATGTCCGCCAGCAGGGGGATCCGCAGCGTGGGCAGCTTCAGCGGCGAGTTGAACCGGCCGGGGTTCTGGTCCATGACGGTGCCGGCGAAGAACGAGGTCAGGCCGATGGCCAGGACGTTCAGGACCACACCGACGATGATCTGCTGGACCCGGTAGCCGACGGCGAACAGTGCCAGCAGGGCTCCCATCAGCAGCGCCATGATCGGGGCCGCTGCCAGGCCCACCCAGACGTTCCCGGCGAGCGAGCCGACCAGGGCGGCCCCGAACGCGCCGAAGAGCAGCTGTCCCTCGATCGCGATGTTGATGACGCCGGAACGCTCGGACAGCACCCCGGAGAAGGCGCCGAAGGCGAGCGGCACGGCCAGGATCAGGGTGCCCTGCAGCAGGGAGGTCACATCCAGCAGCCGCTGCGAGATCACCCAGGTCAGGAAGGCGAGAACCCAGGCGAGCGCGAAGACGGCCACGAGCCCGCCGCGCACCCTGGCGGACGGCCGGGCGCTGCGGGCGTGCAGCGACCACAGGGCGGCCGAGGCGAGCAGTGCGATCACGGACAGCCCGATGGCGGCCGGCATCGAGGGGACGGTGACGCGCTCGGGCACGATGCCCAGCGGGTTCAGGTCGCCCTCACGGGCGAGGGCGAAGGTCGACTCGGCACCGGGGATCCCGCGCAGCCCGAACACGACCAGGGCGATCAGTCCCAGGACGGTGGTGGCGGCCGGCAGGTGCCACCAGTTGTCGGGGCGACGGTCCTCGGCCTCCGCGGCGGTCTCGGTCCCGTCGGGCACGACGGCGGGTGCAGCGGTCATCGTTCCTCTCCCTGCGCGTCGTCTCGATGGCCGGGTCCGTGCTCGCGGGGCGGGTCGGCCCCGGGCGGGGGCGCGGGCGATGCCGCCGCCGGCGCTGCGCCGGGCGGGTCGGTGGGGGCAGTACGAGCGCGCCGGCGCCGGCGGGAGCCCGCCGAAGGATCGTCCACGCCCCGCAGGCCGATCAGGGTGCGCACCAGCGGCGGCGCCGCGATGAACAGCACCACGAGCACCTGGATCACCTGCACGAGCTCCTGCGGCACGTTCTGGTTGCTGTCCATGAACTGGCCCCCCGTGGACAGCCCGGCGAACAGCAGCCCGGCCAGGACGATCCCCACCGGGCCCGAGCGACCCAGCAGCGCCACGGTGATGGCATCGAACCCGATGTTGCCGGCGACCCCCTCGGACAGCCGCTTCTCGGTGCCCAGCACGTGCACGGCACCGGCCAGTCCGACCAGAGCACCGGCGACAGCCAGCACCAGGAACGAGGTGCGGGCCGGGGAGATGCCGGCGACCTGGGCGGCGCGCGGGTTCGACCCCACGGCGCGGAACCGGAACCCGAGGGTCGAGCGGCTCATCAGCCACCACAGGGCGACCGCCGCCCCGGCGGCCAGGAACAGGCCGGCATGGAGACGGAACGCCGAACCCAGCAGGGACGGCAGCTGCGCCGAATCCGCGATCGACGGCGAGGTGGGCTGCGCCTGGTTGGCTCCGGTGAACGCGGCCGTCTTCATGGCGTAGGCCAGCAGATACGTGGCGATCCAGTTCAGCATGATGGTGCTGATGACCTCGTTGGCGCCGAAGCGGGCCTTGAGGAAACCGGCGATACCGCCCCACAGGGCTCCGGCGAGAACGCCGGCCAGCAGCGCCACCAGCAGGTGGATCACGATCGGCAGGTCCCACGTGAAGCCGATGTAGCCGGCGGCCATGGCGCCCACGATGAGCTGTCCGGTGCCGCCGATGTTGAACAGTCCCGCGCGGAAGCTGACGGCCATGCCGGCGGCGGCGATGATCAGCGGGGTCGCCACGGTCAGCGTCTCCGTCAGCGGACGCAGACCCGCGGCCAGCGCCGGGAACAGGACGTACGTGCCGGTGCCGCCGGCCTCGCGCAGGTCCGAGGCGACGTCGGCGAACCTGGGGCCGTCGAACACGGCGCCGCGGAACATCGCCCCGTAGGCCTGGGTGACGGACTGCCAGATGGCGATGAGGGCGTCGGAGGGCCGGTCGACGAAGTACCCCAGGGTGGCGCGCACCTCCTGGTCGGCGATGACGATGAACACCGAACCGACGAGGAAGGCGAGGACGAAGCTCATCACCACCACGAGCGTGTCGCCGCGGGCGATGGACTGGACCAGCCCGGTCCAGCGGGCCTCGGCCTCCTGCTCGGGCGGCGGAGGAGTGGGCTCGCCGCCGGAGCCGACGCCCGGTGCGGTGCCCTCGGGGGCGAGGGTGCTCATACGATCTCTCCTTCGTCGGCGAGCTCCGAGTCGGTGGTGCGGGCCCCGGCGGCGACGGCCTCGCGGGCGGCCTCGACGGTGTAGCCGGCCATCATCAGGCCGAGCACGTCGCGGTCCTCGTCGCCGGCGACGATCCCGAGGATCGAGCCGCGGTACATGACGGCGATGCGGTCGGCGAGCTGGACGACCTCGTCGAGCTCGGTCGAGACGATCACCACGGGCGTGCCCTTGTCGCGCTCGTCGAGGATCCGACGGTGGAGGAACTCGATGGAGCCGACGTCGACCCCGCGGGTGGGCTGGGAGGCGATCAGCAGCGCGAGCTCACGGTGGAGGGCGCGGGCCATCACGACCTTCTGCTGGTTGCCGCCGGAGAGCGTGGAGACCGCGGAATCGGCCGATTCGGTGCGCACGTCGAACTCGGGGATCAGCGACTCCGCGTTCGCGCGCACGGCCTTCGGGGACATCGCCAGCGCCGAGCCGAACGGGGCGCGGTCGTGCTGGTCCAGCACGAGGTTCTCGGCGACGGAGAAGTCCGGCACCAGGGCGTCGTGGGTGCGGTCCTCCGGGACGAAGCCGACGCCCGCGTCGAGGACCTGCTTGGTGCTGCGGCCGACGAGCTCCCGCCCCTCGAGCCGCGCGGATCCGTGCACGCTCTGCTGCAGGCCGAGCAGCGCCTCGGTCAGCTCCGTCTGCCCGTTGCCCTGGACGCCGGCGATCGCGAGCACCTCGCCGTGGCGGACGTCGAAGGAGACCCCGTCCAGGGTCCGGTTGCCGGCTGCGTCGCTGACTCGCAGGTTCCTCACCGCCAGGGCGACCTCCCCGGCCGCGGCCTCGGTCTTGTCCTGGGCGAGGGAGACCTGGCGGCCCACCATCAGCGAGGCGAGCTGCGCCTGGTCGGCCGACGGGTCGGCTTCGCCGACGACCGCGCCGCGGCGGATGACCGTGATGCGGTCGGAGACGGCTTTGACCTCGCGCAGTTTGTGGGTGATGAAGACGATCGAGGTGCCCTCCTCGCTCAGCTGGCGCATGATCCCCATCAGCTCGTCGGTCTCCTGCGGGGTGAGCACGGCGGTGGGCTCGTCCAGCACGAGCACCTCGGCGCGCCGGCTGAGGGCCTTGATGATCTCCACGCGCTGCTGGGCTCCGACGGGGAGGTCCTCGACCAGCGCGTCGGGATCGAGGTCGAAGTCGAAGCGGGCGGAGATCTCGCGCACCAGCTGCCGCGCGGCGGCGAGGTCGAGCAGACCGCCCGAGGTGGGTTCGTGGCCGAGGACGACGTTCTCGGCGACGGTGAAGACGGGGACCAGCATGAAGTGCTGGTGGACCATCCCGATGCCCGCGGCCATGGCGTCCCCGGGGTCGGAGAAGCTCACCGGGGACCCGTCCACGAGGATCTGCCCGCCGTCGGGGCGATAGAGCCCGTACAGCACGTTCATCAGGGTCGACTTGCCGGCCCCGTTCTCGCCGAGCAGGGAGTGGATCTCCCCCGGTTCGACGACCAGGTCGATGGCGTCGTTGGCCACGAGCGACCCGAAGGTCTTCGTGATCCCGCGCAGTTCGAGCTTCACAGCATTCGCTTCCGTCGGCGCCGGCCGTGGAGATCGGCCGGGAGATCAAGGGGCATCACAGGCGGTCCCCGCCCACCGGTGCGGGGACCGCCTGCGTCGGGCTGGTCACGTGAGGATCAGCGGGTCAGGCGCCCTCGGGCGTCGCCGCGGACTCGACCACCACGGTGCCGTCGATGATGTCCTGCGTGAGGGCCTCGATCTCGCTGGTCAGCTCCTCGGGGGCCTCGTCCTCGAAGTCGTGGTACGGCGCCAGGCCCACGCCGCCGTTCTCCAGGGTGCCCACGTACGGGGTGGAGTCGAAGCTCCCCTCGGCGGCGCCGGTGATGACGTCCTCGGTCGCGGTGGTCATCTCCTTCATGACGGAGGTGAGGATGCGCGACTGGGCCTCGGGATCGGAGGAGTTGGTCTCGTAGCCGTCGCTGTCGACCCAGATCACCTTGCGGCCCTCACCCTCCTTGGCGGAGGCGAGGGTGCCGGCGCCCACGGGCCCGGCGACCGGCATGATGATGTCCGCCCCGGCGCTGTAGAACTCGTCGGAGACGGCCTTGCCCTTGGACTGGTCCTCGAAGGTGCCCACGATGGAGCCCTCCTGGGTCTCCTTGTTCCAGCCCAGCGCCTCGACCTCGGCGTCGTGGGTCTCGTTGTAGTGGGCGACCCCGTCGACGAAGCCGTCCATGAAGATGGTGACCGTCGGCAGGTCCACGCCGCCGTAGGTGGCGACCTTGCCGGTCTCGGTGGTGCCGGCGGCGAGGTAGCCGGCCAGGAACGCGGCCTCGGCGGTGTTGAACTCGAGCGGCTTGACGTTCTCCAGCTCGATCGGGTTGCCGTCGGCGTCCTGGGCGGTGGAGTCGACGGTGGCGAAGTTGATGTCCTCGTGCTCCTGGGCGGCGGCGCCGGTGGCCGGGGCCAGCAGGAACCCGACCGTGATGATGAGGTCGCAGCCCTCGGTGACCATGTTGTTGATGTTGGGCACGAAGTCCGCATCGCTGGTCGACTCCGCGGTCGCCTTCTCGATGCCGAGGTCCTCCTCGGCCGCCAGCAGGCCGTTGTAGCTGGACTCGTTGAACGACTTGTCGTCCCAGCCGCCGGAGTCGGAGACCATGCAGGCCTTGTAGTCGCTGGCGGCCCCTCCGCCGTCGCTGCCGCCGCTGCCACCGGCGCTCTCCTCGGGCGCGGTGCCGCACGCGGCGAGGGTCAGGACGCCGGCGCCGGTCAGGGCGAGCGCACGCGTGATGCTCTTCATGGATTCCTCCGGTGGGGATGCAGGGTCGGGCCGGGCAGGTCCGGCACGGGTCTCGGGCGACAGCGCTGTCGCGGTCCGGTTCGGACCCTAGCCGTGCCGTGACCGCGCGGGCGGTCCGGGCGGGGTCCGTGCATCAACCGTTATGAAATCGACGCGGATGACGCCGGTATGGCCTCGAGGTGAATCGGCGGGAAACTCTCCGGCCTGGCCGCGGGTCAGGGCCCGCCGACGAGGTCCCGCCGCGCGCACGCGCCGGCGAGCACGGAGGCACCGATGCCGATGGCGCGCTCGTCGATCATCAGGTCGCCCATGTGGAGGTCATAGGTGCGCCCGCCGGGGGTCCGCGTGCCCAGCCGGGCGAGCGCCCCCGGGACCTTCTCGAGGTACCAGGCGAAGTCCTCCCCGCCCAGGGACTGGGCGGTGGGATCGAGGTTCTCGCGGCCCAGCACGTCGGCCACGGCCGCGCCGAGCACCATCACGCTGGAGGCGGAGTTGGAGACCGGCGGCACGCCGCGGTCATGGGTGACGCGGGCCTCGACGCCCCAGGGGCGCACCAGGTCGGCGAGCACCGTCTCCAGCAGCTCCTCGGCCCGGTCCCAGGCGTCGTGGTCCAGGCAGCGCAGCGTCCCCTCGAGGGTGCCGTGGCTGGGGATCGCGTTGAAGGCGGAGCCGGCGTGGATGCTGCCCCAGGTGAGGTTCACCCCCGAGCGGGGATCCATGCGGCGGGTCAGAGCGGCCGGCAGCTGGGTGGCGATCGAGCCGAGCGCGTAGACCAGATCCTGGGTGAGGTGCGGCCGGGAGGTGTGGCCGCCGGCGCCGCGCACGTGGATCGTGACCGGATCGGTGGCCGAGGTGATCGGGCCGGGCTTCAGACCGATGTGGCCGACGTCGACCCCGGGATCGCAGTGCAGCGCGAAGATCGAGTCGACGCCCTCCAGGACGCCCTGACCGATCAGCTCGAGCGCTCCGCAGGGATGGCGCTCCTCCGAGGGTTGGAAGATCAGCCGCACCCCGCGGCGCAGAGCGCCCGCCTCGGCGACCCGCACCAGGGCGGTGGCGGCGCCGAGGACGGCGCTGACGTGGACGTCGTGGCCGCAGGCGTGGGAGACGCCTTCGACGGTGGAGCGGTAGGAGACGGTGGACAGCTCCGGGATGCCCAGGGCGTCCATGTCCGCGCGCAGCGCGACGAGCGGGAGATCGGGATCGCTGCCGGGGATGTCGCAGATCGCGCCGGTGCCGCGCATGCGCTGCGGGCTCAGCCCCAGGTCCGACAGCCGCCGGACGACGACATCGGTGGTCCCGTACTCCTGGTGGGACAGTTCGGGGTGGCGGTGGAGATGCCGGCGCACGTCGCGCAGGTCGTCGGCGTGCTCCTGGATCGTCCGGGCGATGAGTCCGTCCGGGCCCAGCACCGAGGGCTGCCGGGCCGTGCCCGCCGTCTGTTCAGACTGCTCCACCTGTACTCCCCTGTTCTGTCAGCGCGGCCTCACCGCAGGTGCCCGAAGCCGTTCTCGCCGAGCCGGCCCACGAGCTGCGCGACGGACTGGGCCTGCTCGTCCGCGAGCACCAGCAGGGCATCCTCGGTGTCGACGATGCTGATGCCCTTGAGCCCGACCAAGGCGATGTGGCGATCTGTCGAACCGTACACGGTCGCCGTGGAGGAGATCGCGTCCACGCTCGCTCCTCCCAGCACCCGGACATCGGAGGCGTCGCCGGCCGGGTCCCCCTCCCCCGTCGGGCGCTCCCCGGACCCGTCGTGACGCAGCTGCCGGGCCAGGGCCGCGAAGTCCCCGACGTCGTCCCAGTCGAACGGCGCCGGGACCACGGCGACCTTCCCGGCGGCGGCGAGCGGCTCGGCCAGGGCGTGGTCGATCGCGATGCTGGTCATGCGGGGCCACACGTCGGCGAGGACCTCGTCGAACTCCCCCGTCCCGTCGGCGGCGGCGATCTCCCGGGCACCGCGGGCGAGACCGGGGATCTGCGCGGCCAGCTCGTCCAGCAGCACCCGGGCACGCACGACGAACATGCCGGCGTTCCAGAAGAAGCCGCCGGCGGCCAGGAACTGCTCGGCCCGGGCCCCGTCGGGCTTCTCCACGAAGCGGGAGACCGGGTGTGCTCCGGCCGCCTGCAGGGCGGGGTCGGTCGCCGGCCCCTGCTCGATGTACCCGAACCCGGTCGCCGGGCGGGTGGGCTCGATGCCGAGGGTGACCAGGTACCCGAGCTCGGCGGCGCGGCGCGCGGCGGCGACCGTGCGGGCGAAGGCGTCCTGGTCGGTGATGAGGTGATCCGCGGCGAAGGAGCCGAGCACGGCATCGGGCTGCTCCCGCTCCACGAGCGCCGCCGCGAGGGCGATCGCGGGCATGGAGTTCCGCGGATCGGGTTCGGCGACCACGCGCGCGCCCCCCGCGGTCGGCGCGCTCCGCCCGAGCTGCTCGATCTGGCGCGCCACCTCGGTCGCGTGGTCCGCCCCGGTCACGACGATCGGGGCGCGATCGGCCAGCGGCGCGAGCCGCCGCAGGGTCTGCTGCAGCAGCGAGTCGCCGCTGCCGGTCAGGTCGAGCAGGAACTTGGGGCGCGCGTGACGTGAGAGCGGCCACAGTCGCGTTCCGGCTCCGCCGGCCGGGACCACGGGAACGAAGGGAGCCTGGCGCATACGGCCAGCGTATAGCGGTCCGCATCGCGCCCGGGCGAGCGGCCCGCGACGCCGTCGGGCACCCCTGCGGTGCACAGAAAGTGCACGTCATAGTGCTAGGCTGGCCACGCCCCTGTCGGGGGCGATGATGATGTCGCCGTGTCGTGAAACGGTCGCCCTCGCGGGCGCACCGAACTCCGCGCAGGCGGCCCGGGATCCGTTCCCCGCCGCCCACGCGCCGCACCTCCGCGGCCATGCATCCCGCCTCCCGGCGCCGTCCGACGCTTCTGGAGGATCTCCGTGGCATCCGCCCAATCCGGGACGCTCTATCGCGGTCGCGAGGGCATGTGGTCCTGGGTCGCACACCGCATCTCGGGAATGCTCATCTTCCTGTTCCTGCTCGTGCACGTCCTGGACACCGCCCTGGTCAGGGTGTCCCCCGAGGCGTACAACGAGGTGATCGGTCACTACAAGACCGTCGTGTTCGGCCTCGGCGAGGTGGGGCTGGTCGGCGCGATCGTCTTCCACGCGCTCAACGGTCTGCGGATCATCCTCGTGGACTTCTGGGCGAAGGGCACCGCTCACCAGCGCGGCATGTTCTGGGCCGTCGTGGTCCTCTGGGTCGTGCTCATGGCCGGCTTCGTCCCCCGTCACCTCATGCACATGTTCGGAGGCTGATCATGACCACTCCTCCCGCGTCCTCCGCGACCGCCATCCCGGATCCCAGCACCCGCTACCAGCGCACCGGTCAGCGCGGCATCAACTCCGAGATGATGTGGTGGCTGTTCATGCGCGTCTCCGGCGTGCTGCTGGTCATCCTCATCTTCGGCCACCTGTTCGTGAACCTCTGGCTCGGTCTCGGCGTCAAGGGCATCGACTTCGCGTTCGTCGCCGGCAAGTGGACCAACCCGTTCTGGCAGGTCTGGGACCTGCTGATGCTGTGGCTGGGCCTGCTCCACGGCGGCAACGGCGTGCGCACCATCATCAGCGACTACGCGCGCAGCTCGACGCTGCGGCTGACCCTGAAGGGGCTGCTGTACTTCGCGGTCGTCGTCACGCTGATCCTGGGCACGCTGGTGATCTTCACCTTCGATCCGTGCCCCGCCGGCGCCGAGCCGAGCCTGCTGCCCGCCATCTGCGAGGGCTGAGCCCGCACCCGCCGGCAGCTGACCGGCCCCCGGCCGCGCCACCCCTCTCCTTCGCCGCCCCCGTCACAGAACGTCCCACCCGGTCGACCCCGAAACGGAGCAGTCACCCGACATGCAGACCCATAACTACGACGTGGTGATCGTCGGTGCCGGCGGCGCCGGCATGCGCGCCGCCCTGGAAGCCTCCAAGAGCGCCCGCACCGCCGTCGTCACCAAGCTCTACCCCACGCGTTCCCACACCGGCGCGGCCCAGGGCGGCATGTGCGCCGCCCTCGCCAACGTCGAGGAGGACAACTGGGAGTGGCACACGTACGACACCGTCAAGGGTGGGGACTACCTCGTCGACCAGGACGCCGCCGAGGTCATGGCCAAGGAGGCCATCGACGCGGTGCTGGACCTGGAGAAGATGGGGCTGCCGTTCAACCGCACCCCCGAAGGGAAGATCGACCAGCGCCGCTTCGGCGGCCACACCCGCGAGCACGGCGAGGCCCCGGTGCGCCGCTCCTGCTACGCCGCGGACCGCACCGGCCACATGATCCTCCAGACCCTCTACCAGAACTGCGTCAAGCAGCAGGTGGAGTTCTTCAACGAGTACTACGTCCTGGACGTGCTGATGACGGGCGACCCCCGCACCGACGAGGGCGTGCGCGCCTCCGGCGTGGTCACCTACGAGCTGGCCACCGGCGAGGTCCACGTCTTCCGCGCCAAGTCGGTCGTGTTCGCCTCCGGCGGCTTCGGCAAGGTCTTCAAGACGACCTCGAACGCCCACACACTCACCGGCGACGGGCCCGCGATGGCCCTGCGCCGCGGCATCCCGCTGGAGGACATGGAGTTCTTCCAGTTCCACCCGACGGGTCTGGCGGGCCTGGGCATCCTGCTCTCCGAGGCCGCCCGCGGCGAGGGCGGCATCCTGCGCAACAGCGAGATGGAGCGCTTCATGGAGCGCTACGCCCCGACGCTGAAGGACCTCGCCCCGCGCGACGTGGTGGCACGGGCGATGGCCAACGAGGTGCGCGAGGGCCGCGGCGCCGGCCCCAACAAGGACTACGTCTACCTCGACCTCACCCACCTCGAGCCCTCGCACATCGATGCGAAGCTCCCCGACATCACCGAGTTCGCCCGCACCTACCTGGGGGTGGAGCCGTACACGGATCCGGTGCCGGTCTTCCCCACCGCGCACTACGGCATGGGCGGGATCCCCACGAACATCCGCGGCGAGGTGCTGCGCAACGCGACCGACGTGGTCCCCGGGCTGTACGCCGCGGGCGAGACGGCCTGCGTCTCCGTCCACGGCGGCAACCGCCTGGGCACCAACTCGCTGCTGGACATCATCGTCTTCGGCCGCCGTGCCGGCATCGCCGCCGCGGAGCACGCCGGCACCGTGGACCTCCCGGAGCTGGCGCCGGACGCCGAGACGCCGACCCTCGAGCTGATCCAGCGGCTGCGCGACCGGCCGGCCACGGAGGACCGCGTCGCCGACATCCGCCGGGAGCTGCAGGAGACCATGGACGCGAATGTTCAGGTCTTCCGCACCGATGAGACCTGCCGGAAGGCTCTCGCGGACATCGCCGCCCTGAAGAAGCGCTACGAGACCGTGGCCATCCAGGACAAGGGCAAGCGCTACAACCTGGACCTCATGGAAGCCGTCGAGCTGGGGTACCTGCTGGATCTCGCGGAGGTCGTGGCCCTGGGCGCCCTGCACCGCAAGGAGTCCCGCGGGGGCCACTTCCGCGAGGACCACGACACCCGCGACGACGTCAACTTCCTCGAGCACACGATGGCCTACCGCACCCTGCCGGGTGAGGAGGGGTCCGAGGGCAGCACGGTGCGCCTGGGCACCAAACCCGTCGTGATCACCCGTTACGAGCCGAAGGAGCGCACGTTCTGATGACTGCTGTCGCCGAGAAGCCTCAGGCCGAGGAGATCCCGACGTTCGAGGTGACCCTGCGCATCGCGCGCTACACCCCGGAGGACGACAAGGGCGAGCACTGGGAGAACTTCACCGTCACCATGCAGGGCACGGACCGCGTCCTGGACGCCCTGCACGAGATCAAGTGGCATGTGGACGGCTCGCTGAGCTTCCGCCGTTCCTGCGCGCATGGTGTGTGCGGGTCCGACGCGATGCGGATCAACGGCCGCAACCGCCTGGCGTGCAAGACGCTGCTGAAGGACCTCGATCTGGACAAGCCCGTCACCGTCGAGCCCATCAAGGGGCTGCCGGTGGAGAAGGATCTCATCGTGGACATGGAGCCGTTCTTCGACTCCTACAAGGAGGTCATGCCGTTCCTGGTCGCCGGTGGCCAGGAGCCCAGCCGCGAGCGGCTGCAGTCCGCCGAGCAGCGGGAGCGCTTCGACGACACCACCAAGTGCATCCTGTGCGCGGCGTGCACGTCCTCGTGCCCGGTGTTCTGGACGGACGGGCAGTACTTCGGCCCGGCCGCGATCGTCAACGCCCACCGGTTCATCTTCGACTCCCGCGACGACGCCGGCGAGCAGCGCCTGGAGATCCTCAACTCCAAGGAGGGCGTGTGGCGCTGCCGCACCACCTTCAACTGCTCGGAGGCGTGCCCGCGCGGCATCCAGGTGACCAAGGCGATCGCCGAGGTGAAGCAGGCCGTGATCCGCGGCCGCGTCTGAGCCGTCGGCTCCCGGTCGCCTCCGCGGCGACCTCGCCGCGCCACGCCGAAGCGCCCCACCGGGGGAGATCTCCCGGTGGGGCGCTTTTCGGCCGTCAGGGGCGGGTCAGGAGTAGGAGATCACCAAGGGCGCGTGGTCGCTCCAGCGGGTGTCGTAGCTCGGAGCGCGGTCGACCTGCGCGGAGGTGGCGCGCGCGGCGAGCTCGGGCGTGGCCAGCTGGTAGTCGATCCTCCAGCCGGCGTCGTTGTCGAACGCCTTCCCGCGCTGCGACCACCAGGTGTACGCCCCCGGGCCATCGCCGTGGACCCGGCGGTGCACATCGACCCAGTCCAGCTCCGTGGTGAGCCGGTCGAGGTAGGCGCGCTCCTCGGGCAGGAACCCGGCGGACTTGAGATTGCCCTTCCAGTTCTTGATGTCCCACTCGGTGTGGGCGATGTTGATGTCCCCGGTGAGCACGACGTGGCGGCCGTCGGCCCGCAGCGCGGCCAGGCGCTCCATCATCACGTCGAGGAAGGCGTACTTGTCGGTCATCGTCTGCGGCTTCTCGACGTTGCCCGAGTGCATGTAGCAGGAGATGACCGTGAGGTCCTTGCCGTCGCCCAGGGGGTCCTCGAGGTCGGCCTCGAGCCAGCGCCCCGTGTGCGTCGGCTCGGTGAGCCCGGGCAGGCCCGGACGGACGGCCTCGAGATCGATCGTCGACAACGAGGTGCGAGCTGCGATGGCGACGCCGGCGCGGCCCTTGAGCTCCGAGGCCTCCCCGATCACGCTCCAGTCCTCCCCCACCAGGCCTGCCAGCAGCTCGCCGGGAGCGCGCACCTCCTGCAGAGTGATGACGTCGGCCGTGGTGGCGGCCAGCCAGTCCGTCATGCCCTTGCGCGCCGCGGCGCGCAGACCGTTGACGTTGACGGTGGCGATGGTCAGGCTCATGCGGTCTCCTCGATCCCGGCGGCTCGCTCAGCCGCCTCGACGACGTTCTTCAGCAGCAGCGCACGGGTCATGGGGCCGACGCCGCCGGGATTGGGGCTGAGCCAGCCGGCGACCTCGGCCGCGGCCGGGTCGACGTCGCCGACCAGCTTCGCCTTCCCACCTGCCGGGTCCTCGCGCCTCGAGACGCCGACGTCGAGCACCACGGCATCGTGCTTGATGTCCTCGGGGCCGACGAGATGGGCGGAACCGGCGGCGGCGACGATCACGTCGGCCCGCCGCAGGTGAGCGGAGAGATCCTGGGTGCCGGTGTGGCACAGGGTCACGGTCGCGTTGTACTGGCGGCGGGTCAGCAGCGCCCCGATCGAGCGGCCGACGGTGACGCCGCGGCCGACGACGACCACGTCCTTGCCGCGCAGATCGATGCCGTAGTGCTCGACGAGCTCGATGACGGCCCGCGGGGTGCAGGGCAGCGGGGTGTGGATCGGGGTGTAGGCGTTCAGCACCAGGCGGCCGAGGTTCATGGGATGCAGACCGTCGGCGTCCTTGGCAGGATCGATCCGCTCGAGGATCGCGTCGGTGTCGATCTGCTCCGGCAGGGGGAGCTGGACGATGTACCCCGTGCAGGCCGGGTTCTCGTTGAGCTCGTCGACGATCGCCTCCACCTCGGCCTGGGTGGCGTCGGCGGGCAGCTGCTTCTGGATCGAGTGCAGGCCGATCTGCTCGCTGTCGCGGTGCTTGCCGCGCACGTAGGCGGCGCTGCCCGGGTCATCGCCCACCAGGACCGTGGCCAGGCCGGGTCGCTGATGCCCGGCCTCGACGAGCCGCGCCACGCGGCCTGTGAGCTCCTCCTTGATCGCCGTCGCTGTGGCTTTGCCGTCGAGGGTCTGCGCCGTCATGGGGAGCTCCTTGGTCGGTTCTCTCGCGGGATGATGATCAGTACTGCTGGAGATCGGCGTACAGCGGCTTCGCGTCGGCCAGGGCGCCGGTGCGCCGGCGCAGGGAGTCGATGTCCGCGCCACCGGTCAGCGCCAGGGCGATGACGTCGGCGACCTCCGAGAACTCCTCGGCGCCGAACCCTCGGGTGGCCAGGGCCGGGGTGCCGATGCGCAGGCCGGAGGTCACCCGCGGCGGGCGCGGGTCGTTGGGCACGGCGTTGCGGTTGACGGTGATGCCGACCTCGTGGAGGCGGTCCTCCGCCTGCTGACCGTCGAGCTCGCTCTGAGTCAGGTCGACGAGCACGAGATGCACGTCGGTGCCGCCGGAGAGCACGTTGACGCCGGATTCGCGGGTATCGGCGGCCTGGAGGCGGTCGGCGATCAGCCGCGCCCCCTCCAGGGTGCGGCGCTGGCGATCGACGAACTCGTCGGAGGCGGCGACCTTCAGCGCGACCGCCTTCGCGGCGATGACGTGCATGAGCGGCCCGCCCTGCTGGCCGGGGAACACGGCGGAGTCGATCTTCTTGGCCCACTGCTCGGTGGACAGGATCATGCCGGAGCGGGGCCCGCCGATGGTCTTGTGGATCGTGGTCGAGACGACGTCGGCGTAGGGCACGGGGCTGGGATGCAGCCCCGCGGCGACCAGTCCGGCGAAGTGGGCCATGTCGACCCAGAGGGCGGCACCGACCTCGTCCGCGATCGAGCGGAAGGCGGCGAAGTCCAGCTGGCGCGGGTAGGCGGACCAGCCGGCGACGATCACCTTGGGCTGCTCGGCGAGGGCGAGCTCACGGACCCGGTCCATGTCGATGCGCCCGGTGGCCGGATCCACCTCGTAGGCGACGATGTCGTAGAGGCGGCCGGAGAAGTTGATCTTCATCCCGTGGGTGAGGTGACCGCCGTGGGCGAGGGAGAGCCCCATCAGCTTGTCGCCCGGCCGGGCGAGAGCATGCATGACCGCCGCGTTCGCGGTGGCACCCGAGTGGGGCTGGACGTTGGCGTGCTCGGCGCCGAAGAGCGCCTTCGCCCTCTCGATCGCGATCTGCTCGGCGACGTCGACCTCTTCGCAGCCGCCGTAGTAGCGCCGGCCCGGGTACCCCTCGGCGTACTTGTTGGTCAGCACCGAACCCTGGGCCTGCAGCACCGCCCGCGGCACGAAGTTCTCGCTGGCGATCATCTCGAGCGTGCGCTGCTGACGGCCGAGCTCGCGATCGAGCACCTGGGCGATGTCCGGGTCGAGCTCGGCGAGGGACTGGTCGAGGGCGTTCACAGGGCCTCCTGCAAGGTCGGGGTCGGGCGGCACGGCGACCGCGCCCCCATCCTAAGAGCTGGGGCCGATACCCGACGCCACGCCCGGGGAGCGGGCGCCCGCCGCGGGCGAGCATGGGCGACCGGGTGGCCCTGCTGGTCCCCCGGAACAGCAGGTCCTGGTCCGCGCTCCGCCCCTGGCGAAGGATCGTGGTCATGACAACACCGCACCTGACCACCACAGGCCACCTCGGCACCCTCCCCGTCTCCCGCATCGGCTTCGGCGCCATGCAGCTCGCCGGCCCCGGCGTGTTCGGACCGCCCGCGGACCCGGAACGCTCGCGCGCCGTGCTGCGGCGAGCCGTCGAGCTCGGCGTGGACCATCTCGACACCGCCCAGTTCTACGGGCCCGACGTCGTCAACGACCTGATCCGCGAGGCGCTGCACCCCTACCCCGACCACCTGCGCCTGGTCACCAAGATCGGTGCCGAGCGGGACGAGCAGGGCGCCTGGCTGCCCGCCGGCCGGCCGGAGCAGCTCGTCGAGCAGGTCGAGCAGAACCTGCGCAGCCTGCGGGTCGACCGGATGGACATGGTCAACCTCCGACGGTTCGACCTCGACGCCCCGGAGCTCGACCAGCCTGCTCTCGAGGACCAGCTGGAGGTTCTGGTGCGCCTGCGGGACCAGGGCACGATCGCGCAGATCGGGATCTCCAGCGTCGGCGCCGAGGTCGTGCGGCGCGCGGTGGAGATCGCCGGGGTCGTCTCGGTGCAGAACCCGTACTCGATCCTGGACCGCTCCGGCCAGGACAGCCTCGAGGCCGCCCGGGAGCTGGATCTCGCCTTCGTGCCGTACTTCCCGCTGGGCTCGGCATTCACGGGCGGGCCGGCGAAGATCGCCGCGGAACCGCGTCTCGCCGCCGTCGCCGCCAAGCACGGGGCGAGACCGGCACAGGTGGCGCTCGCGTGGCTGCTGGCCTCGTACGAGAACATGCTCCTGATCCCCGGCACCAGCTCCGTCACTCACCTGGAGGAGAACCTCGCCGTGGGGAGCATCGCCCTCGACGCCGAGGACATGGCCACCCTCGAGGAGGTGGAGCAGGCACCGGCGGGGCACTGAGGACCTGGGCCTCCGAGCACGGGGCGTCAGCGGGCGGCGACCAGGGGCGTGACGGCCCCGGCGCCGCCCGCCGTCGTGCTGAGCCGGGCCAGAGCCTCGGCGTCCTCGCTGCCCGGGTCGGCCGAGTAGACGATCAGCTTCACGTCCGAGCCCGGGACGCTCAGGACGTCACAGTCCAGATCGACCTGACCGATCACGTCGTGGACCAGTCGTTTGCGCATGCTGCGGTGCGCGGTGGCCCGGCCGTCGTCCCACAGCCGCCGGAAACGCTCGCTGCCGTCCCGCAGGCGCTTCACGACAGTGGTGAAGCGCGGATCCTCCCCGTACTCGGCGGCGGAGCGGCGCAGGTCCGCCACCAGAGCCTCCTCCAGCGCCTCGTGGTCCTCGTGCCGGGCCGGGGTCGGGCCGCCTCCGCGCCCGAGGAACGTGGCCACAGCGAGGTTCAGAGGCTCTGCGTCGGCCTCCATCACACCGGCGAACAGTGCTGTCCACGCGGGGGTCGAGCGCAGCATGGTCCAGTCGGCCGCGAAGGCGGCCAGGGGAAGATCCGCCATCCGTTCGATCATCCGCTCGATGCCCGGGGGAACGCGCTCGTCCATCCGGCCCCCGCCCGGCGGCAGCAGGTTCGCACTGCGGAACAGCACCGCGGTCTCGTCCTCGTCCAGCTGCAGGGCCCGCGCGAGGGAGTCGACGACCTGTCCCGAGGGCGCCGAGGCGCGTCCCTGTTCGAGGCGGGTGAGGTAGTCGACGCTCACCCCGGCCAGCAGTGCGAGCTCCTCGCGGCGCAGCCCCGCCGTGCGTCGCGCCCCGCTCGAGGCGATCCCGGCGGCCGCAGGAGACAGGCGCTCGCGCCAGGTGCGGATCAGGGCGCCGAGGGAATGGATCGCAGCTGTCATGCTCTCCATTGTGCGCCGGTCCCGGGCAGCCGGGAACGGGTCAGAGGTCGACGCCCAGGCGCACCGGCTCCGGCACCAGCTGGATCCCGAACGCGTCCCGGACCCGGCCCTGGACGTCCCGGGCGAGCTCGACCACGTCGTCGCTGGTGGCGCCGCCGCGGTTGGTCAGGGCGAGCGAGTGCTTCGTGGAGACGGCGGCGCGCTCCCCCACGGCATGCCCCCGCTCGATGCCCGCATGGCTGATCAGCCAGGCGGCGCTGGTCTTGATGCGCCCTTGGCCCGCGGCGAAGCGCGGAGCGTCCTCGGGAAGCAGGTCGGCCTGAGCGACGTCGAGGATCGGGTTGGTGAAGAAGCTGCCGGCGCTCCAGGTGTCGTGATCCTCCGCGTCCAGCACCATCCCCTTGGCGCCGCGGATGCGCAGGACGGCCTCGCGCACCTCGTGCATGGGCGCCCGCTCCCCCACCTGCACGCCGAGCGTCTCGGCGAGCTGGGCGTAGCGGATCGGGGCGGAGAGGCGGCCGACGGTGTGCTGGAACGTCACCGAGAGCACGACGTAGCGTCCGGTGGCCGACGGGACCGGGCCGGCATATCGGGTGCGCTTGAAGACGCTGTCGCGGTAGGAGAAGTCGCAGTCCGCCGCGAAGAACGTGTGCACCGCGTTCTGCTCGCGGTCCCAGGTGCGCACCCGGGAGATCGTCGAGGCGACCTCCTGCCCGTAGGCGCCGACGTTCTGGATGGGGGTGGCGCCGACGGTGCCCGGGATGCCGGAGAGGGATTCGATGCCGACCATCTCGCGCGCGATCGCGTACTGGACGGCACGATCCCAGCGCACCCCGGCGAAGTGCTCCGCGATAACGCCCCCGCAACTGGGATCCAGCGGCGTGAGCTCGGCGGGGTCGACGGCCACCCCGTCGGGCTCCCCCGATGCCGGGATCTCGCAGGCCGCGTCCAGCAGCGGGGGCTCCTGGGGGTCGCGCAGCAGCACCACGGTGCCGTCGAACGGCTCGTCGGAGGCGACCAGGTTCGAGCCGCCGCCCAGGACCAGGAGCTGCTCGCCGGCCTCGTCGGCGGTGCGGACCGCCTCGATCACCTCGTCGGCGGTGCGGGCCTCGACCAGGGTGCGGATCCGCCCGCCGATGCGGAGGGTGGTGAGTTCGGAGAGCCTCATGCGGAGGCAGGTTCCGTGACGGCGGGCGCGAGAGCGACAGTGGCGCGGGCCCGGCCGAGCACCTTGGTGCCCTCGACCTGGGCGGTCAGGTCCACCCGCGCGGTGCCGGCGCTCTCGTCGACCGCGCCGACGACGGCGAGGACCTCGAGCGTCACGGATCCGGTGGCGGGCACCGGGATGGGGTTGGTGAAGCGCACCGAGTACTCACGCACGGCCGTGGGATCGCCGAGGGCGTCGACCAGCCCGGTGATGGCGGTGCCCATGGTGAGCATGCCGTGGGCGATGACATCCGGCAGGCCGGCGGCGGCGGCCACCGCGTCGTTGTAGTGGATGGGGTTGAAGTCCCCGGAGGCCCCGGCGTAGCGCACGAGGGTGTCGCGGGTGATCTCGTGCTGCGTGCGCGCGAGCTCCTGCCCGACGGCGAGGTCGGCGGGGGTGAGCGGGGAGGCGGGAGTTGCAGTCATGTCTGCTCCTGGGATCCGGGGCCGGTGCGCCGGCGCGCGGGGTGCGCCGGGACGGCCGGGTGGGACGGGCGTCGGGTCGGGGTGCCGGGGCGTCGCGCCGCGGTCAGTCCCCGCGGACCACGATCATGCTGCGCACGGCGGCTACGTCGGCTCCGTCCTCATCGGCCATGTCCACGCGCGTCGTGACCATGGCATGCCCGCCGGCGGCGCGCACCGACTCCACGGTCAGAGTGGGAACCAGACGGTCGCCGGCGACGACGGGACGGTGCAGCGTGAAGGACTCCTCGCCGTGGACCACACGGGAGAAGTCGATGCCGGCAGCCGGGTCCTGGATGTACTGCGCCTCGGTGGCCTGGGCGAGGGAGACCAGGAACGTGGGCGGGGCGATCACGTCGGCGTGACCGGCCGCGCGGGCCGCCTCGGCGTCGGTGTGCAGGGCAGAGGTCGCGCCGGTGGCACGAGCGAACTCGGCGATCTTCGCGGCCGAGACGGTGTGCACCGGCCCCGGCGGGTAGCTGCGGCCCGCGAAGGCGGGATCGGGGGTCGTCGTCATGTCATCTCCCGAGGAGGGCTCGGCCTGGGCGGCCGACGGATGCTGTCGGATCCGATGATCTCATCGTCGCCGGCCCGGAGCAGACTCACCGCAGACTGACTCAGACGCACGAAAGGCCACCCGGGACAATGCCCGTGTGGCCTTTGGTGAAGTGCTCGTCCCGCTCAGCGGGTCTCGCGGTGAGCCGTCTGCTTGCCGCAGGTCGGGCAGAACTTCGAGAGCTCCAGCCGATCCGGCGTGTTGCGACGGTTCTTCTTGGTGATGTAGTTGCGCGCCTTGCAATCAACACATGCCATGGTGATCTTGGGACGCACGTCAGAGGTCTTGCTCGCCACGGTTCGCCTCTTTCCGTCCGGGTGACGCGCCCCGCGGCGCGCCTCGTGGGTCCCCGTACTGGGGGATGTGGATCATGCACTCCGGTATGGACCGGCGTGGTACCGAGGGCGGGGATCGAACCCGCGACCTCACGATTATGAGTCGTGCGCTCTGACCGTCTGAGCTACCCCGGCCTGACCGATGAAACGGCCCGATCTCGAACGAGAACGGGCCGCCGCATCCATCAGAGCCCTGAAAGGGAATCGAACCCTTGACCTTCTCCTTACCATGGAGATGCTCTACCGACTGAGCTATCAGGGCAACCCGGAGGACTCTACCCAACTCCTCGCCGTGACGGCAATTCGCCGGGAAGCCCCGGTGCTTCGGGTCACAAGGACCTTCCGCAGTGGCAGGTGAGGGATTCGAACCCACGAAGGCAATGCCAGCTGATTTACAGTCAGCTCCCTTTGGCCGCTCGGGTAACCTGCCGGAGAACCTCGCCTCCGGTGCCCGCCGGCCGAGGCCGGAGGTCCCATCAGCGAAGCGGACCTGGAACAGCATACCGGTGCACGCTCGGCGGTGCGAACCCGTAGGCGCTCTGGCGTGCATGAAGATGGTCACAGGGACCCTCCGGCGCTCCCCCGCAGGGGTGCGGCAGGCTCGGAGCCGCACACTCCGCGGCCGTGCCCCGCCCCTCGTGCACGGGCCGTCGCACCGGAGAACATCGACCGGCCGCCCTCACGGCGGCCGCACCAGGAAGGATTCACCGTGGCAGATTCATCGTTCGACATCGTCAGCAAGCTCGACCGCCAGGAGGTCGACAACGCGGTCAACCAGGCCGTCAAGGAGGTCGGGCAGCGCTACGACTTCCGCAACACCGATGCCTCCATCAGCTTCAGCGGGGACGAGATCGCGATGAGCGCGAACGCGGAGGAGCGAGTCCTCGCGGTGCTCGACGTGCTCCAGACCAAGCTCATCCGTCGCGGCATCTCGCTGAAGGCGCTGGATGTCGGCGAGCCCAAGCAGTCCGGCAAGGAGGTGCGGCTCAGTGCGGCTCTGAAGGAGGGCATCAGCACCGAGGACGCCAAGAAGATCTCCAAGCTCATCCGCGACGAGGGCCCCAAGAGCGTCAAGGCCCGGATCGAGGGCGATGAGCTGCGGGTCTCGTCCAAGAGCCGCGACGACCTGCAGTCGGTCATCGCCATGCTCAAGGGCAAGGACCTCGACGTCGCGCTCCAGTTCGTCAACTTCCGCTGAACCGCCTCCGGGGGCACAGTCGGCCGGCGTAGGCGCCGCTGCGTGTCTCGGACCCGTGCCCGGGTGGCCCGTGCCGCCGGTGCCGGGGGTCGACGAGTGGGCGCCGGCCGGAGCAGACAGCACACGAGCAGACAGAGAAGGGTCCCGCTCCCCCTGGGGGAGAGCGGGACCCTTCGGCGCAGAACGGACGAACCGCGGATGCAGGATCAGTTCTGGTTCGAGGTCGTGTCCTGCTCGTCGGCGTGCCTGTTCAGCTCATCCTGCTTGGCTTTGAACGCCTCGACGAGCTGATTGACCGGACCGGAGAGGAAGGAGTTCCACTCCTCCCGGTACGCGTCGTAATCGGGACCGACCCACTCCACCGAGTTCACGAGCGTCGTGGCCGTATCGATCGCCTCGAGGACCTGCCCACCGGCATCGTGGATTGCATTCGCAACCTCGCGGCCCTGTTCCGGATCCATTCCCTTGAAAGCCATGCTGCTACCCCTTTTCCGTCGTCAGAACTAAGAATCTATGAAGCGTGCCCGAGAGCAGTTCTCAGGCGGACGCCTCGCGCTGCTCGGTGGCGTTCTTCGTCGCGCGCTCCGAGAATTCGGTGCACTGCTGGACGATCTGCTGGACCAGGTTGCCGAGGTCGCCCTCGAAAGCGGAGACGTACTTGTCACGGTCCTCGCCGGTCCAGTC
This sequence comes from Brachybacterium sp. GCM10030252, assembly GCF_042666535.1. NCBI lineage: Bacteria > Bacillati > Actinomycetota > Actinomycetes > Micrococcales > Dermabacteraceae > Brachybacterium > Brachybacterium sp. GCM10030252. Next base: position 64,652 of record NZ_JBHTDM010000032.1, read on the forward strand.
GAACTCCGTCACGCGGCCCAGGACCTGCGTGTAGATCTGCTGCGCCTGATCTCCGGCCTGCGTGATCTCGGTAGCCATCTTCTCGACAGCTTCCGGATTCATACCCTTCTTCGCCATGATGTCCTCCATCTCGTGACTGAGTCTTTCCACCCGGGGCAGCCGACCGTCGAAGCCGAAACCGCGTCCCGCCACGTGTCCTCCAGGTGATGACTCAACTCTAGACGGGCTCCCCGGGCTTCGCGATGGGGACCACTCCCCATGCCCCTCCCCAATTCCACGACCGATTCTTCTGCCAGCTCAGAGCCGAGATCACAGGAAACAGCGGCTGTGGACGGAGCAGGCGGGACGACGACGGACGCCCCACCTCCCGATCGGGAGACGGGGCGTCCGCCGTGCAGTGGACCGGGCCGCGGACGGCACCGGACGGAGTCACTGGTTCGAGGTGGTGTCCTGCTCCTCGGCGTGCTGGGTGAGCTCCTTCGCCTTCTGGTTGTAGGCGTCGGAGAGGTTGGCCAGCGGTCCGGAGAGGAATGCGTTCCAGTCCTCGGTGAAGGAGTCGTAGTCCGGGCCGACCCAGGCAACGCCCATGATCGCGGAGGTGCGGGTATCGGTGAGGTCGTTGACGACGGTGCCGGCCTCGTCGACCAGCTGCGCGGTATCGCGACCCTCGTCCGGATTCATTCCCTTGAAAGCCATGGTGTTTCCCCTTTGTGAGATCGGTGAGTTCTGTGGTCAGACGCTGATCAGTTGCTGGAGGCCTCGCGCTGCTGCTGCGCATTGGTGCGCATGCGGTTCGCGAGCTCGGTGAGCCGCTGGATGGCCGCCGTGTTCGCCTGGCCGACGACGCTCTCGAACTCGGAGATGTATTTGTCGCGGTCCTCGCCGGTCCAGTCGAGGTCGGTGACGTGGCCGAGACGGCCGTCGTAGATGGACTTGAAGTTCTCGACGAGCTCGTCGACGTCGTTGGCGATGGCCTCGACGGCCTCCGGATCCATACCCTTCTTGGTCATGGTGTTCCCCTCATAGTGCGATTCTTCGGACATCAGCCAGGAGGCGGCCTCCGCGGCGCTGTGGCCGCTTCCGTGACGTTCCCCCTCGGTGATGACTTCACTCTATGGCCCGCGCCACGGAGCGTCGATGGGGAGAACTCCCCACCCGTTCCCGGCCGGCGGCCGCCCTCGCGCCGCGCACCCACGGCTCGCACGCGACGCGCGCCATCGGGGCGGGAACCATGCACCCCGCACGCTCCGCACCACCCCGTGCACACATGAAGGACCCCGGGCCTGGCGCGCAGGTCCGGGGCCAGGAGGCAGGTGCCCCACTGCTCAGTCGAGGTCCAGCTGCACCGAATCCTGGATCGAGCGGACTGTTTCGATCTCGTCCTCGGCGCTCTCGGCGCCGCAGCTGCCGACCACCTCGAGCACATCGGTGGCAACGCCTCCACGGTCGATGACGGCGTAGCGGGCAGCCTGGACCACCGTGGGCCGGCCTGGTTGCGTGTACCCGTACTCGCTGGCGATCCAGGCGGCCCCGTCCACGTCGATCTCCCCCGTGCCGAGCTCCTCGAGCTCGGGCAGCGCGGCCTTGCGCTGGTCGAGACCGGCCTTGGCCGCCTCCAGGGTGAAGTCCGGACCGAACCGCTGCACGGTGACCACGACATTGGCCCGGAACCGGCCCTCCAGGCGCGGCTGCGCGACGGCGAGCTGCACACCGGGGACCGTCAGCGTCTCCCAGTCGTCCGGCACGTCGATCGCGATCCGCGGCGGGCCGGGGAAGTCCGCGCTCGGATACGAGATTGTCTTGGCCATGAAAATGCTCCGTTTCCTCCCACCGTGACGGCGCTCAACCTATCAGGGAAGCACGAGGGCCCGAGCGGCGCGTCCGCTCGGGCCCTCGTGCGCGGCCGCCTCTCGGACCTGCCGCCTCATCAGCTCGACGAGGTCGCCTCATCAGCTCGACGAGGTCGCCTCCTGCTCGGAGGCGTTGCGATCGGCGGTCTCACCCAGATCGTTCACCGAGTTCATGACCTGCTGCAGTGCGGGCACCATCTCCCCGCTCCACTGACCGCGGAAGCGCTCCGCGTCGGGCCCGGTCCAGTCCACGCTCTCGAGGCCGGAGGTCAGATCCTGTTCGATCCGCGTGATCTCCTCAGCTGCCTCGCGCAGCTGGCTGGACATCCGCCGGACCTCTTCGACATTCATACCCTGCGTGGTGTTCACGGTTCGGGTTCCCCTTCCTGAAGTCTCGCCTGCGCCCCCGATCCGGTGCACCGGCCCCTGCCGTCGTTCGACGTCCTCACTCTAGAGCGAGGACGCAGGAGGGACCATGGGGAGGAGTCCCCATGGGGATAACTCCGCGTCGGCACGGCGCCGGATCAGGCGGTGATCTGCGCAACCTGCAGCTTCATCGCGCGACCGCTGTAGACGAGGAAGCCGCGGCCGGCGGGGAAGTCCGCACGACGGATCCGCCCCAAGCTCGTTCCCAGCAGGGAGTCGCCGTCCATGTCCCCCGGCTGCAGCAGCAGACCGCGCCGGCCCGCCTTGAACGGCTGGGCGAGCACGTAGGCCTGGGACCACGACGCCGATTCGTTCTCGCCGACCACGAACTGGCCCTCTCGAGTGCACGCGCGGATCAGCTGATCGAGATCCTTCTCGACGCCGGTGCCGGTGAAGTCCGCGACGCCGTCGATGAACAGGGCCAGGCGCCCCTCCCCCACGGCTCCGGATTCGATCGTCCCGCGCAGCTGCCCGGCGAGCTCCTTGACGGTGTCCGGGTCGGAGCCCTCCACGTCCCACACCGGCAGACCCGTCAGCGGGGTGCGCCGGGACGAGAAGCGGACCAGCCGCATGGGAGAGGGCATCGCCTTCAGCCCGGTCGCGATGGTGAGCATCGCCGTGGTGCGCCCGGAGCCCATCGGTCCAGTGACCATGAAGGCGCCGCGCGGCTCGTACGTGATCTCCGAGAGCGTCTCGTCGGCCAGCCCCAGCACGGGCCGGCCCTCGACCACGGGCCGCAGGTCCGCGAACTCGACGCGCTCGGGCAGCCGCCGGATCTCGGGCGCCTCCGGCATGCCGGCGCGCCGCATGGCCTGCGCGAGCTTGCTGACCTCCCGGGATTGGATGGCCACGTTGGCATCCCCGCCGTGGACGGCGACCTGAACCTCGTGGCCCCCGAGGATGGCGCGCCCCGGAGGGGAGTTGGCATCCAGCACGTCCTTCGGCTCACCGAATCCGGCGTAGTCGTCGTCGCTGGCCATGCGGTGGATCAGGCGGCGCTGGATGGACGAGCCCAAGGAGGTGGGGATGGCGTTCGGGCGGTCGCCGGTGACGATGACGTGCACACCCACCTGCCGGCCGTCCGTCGCGATCTGCACGAAGGCCGTGAACCACTTGGTGAGGTTGGAGTAGTCGTAGGCCTCCCGGAAGGCGGCCATGCCGTCGACCAGCAGCAGGATCCGGGGCGTGTCCGGCTTCCCGGCGAGCTCTCGATATTCGGACACCGAGCCGGCACGGACCTTCGCGAACTCCTTGGCGCGCTCATCGATCAGCTCGCGCAACGTGCGCAGCAGTCGGATGACGCGCTCCTCGTCGTCGCCCGAGACGATCGCGCCCACGTGCGGGAGCTCCTCGAGCATGGTCAGGCCGGAGGCGCCGAAGTCGAGCCCGTAGACCTGGACCGGACCGCCGCGCACGGTCGAGGCGGCCGAGATCGCGATGGTGCGCAGCGTGGTCGACTTGCCGGAGCCACCGGTGCCGTAGATGGCCATGTTGCCGTCCCGGTCCGGGTAGTAGGAGACCGTCGGCTGGGCCTGGTCCTCGGGAACGTCCATGACGCCCATCAGCAGCTCCTCGTCGGTGCGCCGGCTGGGCAGACGGGAGAGGTCGTAGGCGTCGGCGAGCTCGGACAGCCACGGTTTGCGGGGAGCAGGGACGCCGGCGGTCTCCGCTGCGGCGATGATGGTGGAGACCACGCGGGAGATGTCGTTGGGGCCGGGGTCCGTGACCTCCTTGGTGGGAGGTGCGGGGACGTCCCACTGCTCACCGGTGCCGAAATCCTTCTCGACGATGTCGATGCGGGCACGTTCGGGCTCGTCGGTGGTCCAGCCACCGGCATACCCCGACTGGAACGTCGCGATCCGCCCGGGGCCGGTCTTGGCCGCGGCGCGGCCGGGGATGCTCGGATCGAAGTGGGCGGCCATCTTGTCTCCCAGGATGTCCTTGGAGTCGGCCTCGTCGGCCATGCGCAGAGCGATGCGCAGGTTGGTGTTGGCCCGCAGGTTGTCCTTGATGACGCCGGCGGGGCGCTGGGTCGCCAGGATCAGGTGCAGGCCCAGGGAGCGGCCGCGGGCGGCGACGTCCACGACGCCGTCGACGAACTCGGGGATCTCCTTGGCCAGCGCCGCGAACTCGTCGACGATGATGATCAGGCTCGGCGGGGTCTCCGGGTCGCCGGTGCGTTCGAGGGAGACCAGGTCCTTGGCCTTCTTCCGGTTCAGCAGGTGCTCGCGATACTGCAGCTCGGCGCGCAGTGAAGTCAGGGCGCGGCGGACCAGGTGCTGGGAGAGGTCGGTGACCAGGCCCACCGCGTGCGGGAGGGCGATGGCGTCGGCGAAGGCGGCGCCGCCCTTGTAGTCCACGAACAGGAAGGTCACGCGGTCGGGGCTGTGCGCCGTGGCCATGCCCAGCACCCAGGCCTGGAGGAACTCCGACTTGCCGGCACCGGTGGTGCCGCCGACGAGGGCGTGGGGACCGTTGGTGCGCAGATCGAGGTGGAAGGCGTCCTGGCCGTTGTGACCGATGAGTCCGCGCAGATTCGCGTCGTGCTTGCGCCGCTGCGGCTCGGAGCCGTCACGCGGGGTCAGGGAGTTGTTCTCCTTCCACCGCTCGATGATGTAGTTCGGCTCCTCGGCCATCTGCATCCCACCGAGCTTGAGATACGAGATGGAGCGCGGCAGGTCGGAGTCGTCGTCGATCGGCACGCCGGCGTCGACCACCGGGGAGAGGTGCCGGGCCACGCCCGAGGCCACCTCGATCGAGACCGTCTCGACGGTGACCGGGTAGAACCGCTCCCCCACCCGGACGTGCCCGGCGCTCGCGCCCTCGACGGTCTCCTCCACGGAGACGTACGTGCGGCAGGCGGCCGGCAGCGCCGCCACGTTGGAGGCGCTCCAGATCACGTGGACGCCCACATCCGGGCCGCGCTCGGCGATGCGCACCAGGCGGGCGCGATCGACCGGGGCGTCGTCCTCGATGATCACCACGAGGTTCGGCGCGACCGGCTCGGGCGGGACGGGCGGGTCCTGCGTGACGTCCGGGGTCATCGGAGTGCGCAGCGCCGCCGGAGCGTCCCCGGCGCGCTGTTCGATGAGCTCCTCGATGCGGGAGAGCAGCGAGGTGCCGCGGCCGGGGGTGTCGGCCAGATGGTCACCGGGCAGCGGGGAATGCGGGCTCGAGGTGTGCGGCAGCCACTTCAGCCAGTGCCACATCTCGCGGCTGGAGCGGGAGGTGATCGCGGCGATCGCCATCTCCGCCGGCGAGTGCAGGGAGAACATCTGGGTCACCAGGCCGCGAGCCACACCGTCGGCCTCGTCCCCTCCGCCGGCCACCCCGATGTTGCCCGCGTAGCGGAGCTCGGCGACGATCGGCACCCCGGCGATCATCTTGTACTCCTCGTGCATGTCATCGAGCATGTCGTAGTACTTGGGGATGGCGTCGTTCTCCCCCGGCATCTCGATGCCCACCCGCGACTCGGCGATCCCCAGGCCCAGGCGCACCGTGGCGAAGGCGTTGTGCTCGGGGCGGTGGGTCCACAGCAGCCGCCCCAGCCGGAAGGCCGCATCGACCGTGTCGGCCGCGGACGGAGCTTCGACCAGGCGCACGGCCCGCTCGAGGTCCTGCGCGGCCGTGACCCGGCGTTTGAGGGAGGCCAGACCGTCCTCGAAGTTCTTGATCTGCTGTTCGAGCTGCTTCTTCTGCTGGAACTTGCGGTTCAGATACCCGGCCGTGGCCATCATCGGCATCATGAACACGAACATCAGCGAGAACGGGCTGCGAGTCAGCGAGAACATGAAGGCGCCCATGAGGATCGGGGCGAACATCATGAAGATGGGGAAGAACTGCGGGGTCGGTTCCTTGGGCGGCGTGGGCGCCTTCAGCGGCCGATAGGGGAACCGCGGCACCACGCGCGGGGAGCGGTTGAACTCGACGACCGGCGAGCTGGGGGTGGTTCCTCCCAGCCGGTGCAGGGCGATCACCGAGAACGTGGTCTGCCCGATCAGGACGGTGTCGGCCGGACCGATCACGGCGCGCTGGACCTGCTCGCCGCCGATGACCACGCCGTTGGAGGAGTGCAGGTCGACGATCTCGATGGAGTCGCCGACGTTGATGCGGGCGTGGCGCTTCGAGAGCATGGGGTCGGCGATGCGGATGTCGAGGTCGCCTTCGCGGCCGACGACGCTCGAGCCGCTGGGCAACGGATACTCACGACCTGCCTCCGGACCGGACAGCACGCGCATGAGAGCGACCGCCGCGCCGCGGGACTCGGAGCGGGTGGCGTACTCGGACGAGGAGCGGGCGATGGAGACCACACTGCCGGAGCGCAGGCCGGCCTGGATCAGATCGATCTCGCGGTCCAGGGACCGCACGCCGTTCGCGCCCGGGCCGGCGCCGGGATCCTGGACCTGCAGCGTGAGGCCTTCCGGAGCCTCGACCTCGCTGCGCAGCGGGTCCGCGAGATACAGCGCGCGCGCCACGTCGGCCACGGTGGCCGTGGCGTCGGCCGTCACCTCGAGGTCCGTCAGCCGGTCTTCGGGCCTGCGCAGAGTGAGTTTGATGCGCATAGGTGTCTCTCCCCCTGGCGGGCGCCTCGCCCGCCGTCCGGATCAGCCTCGAGGGCGATCCCATCCGTCGTTGCTAGTCCTCATCCACCTCGTGCGACCGGTCCAGCAGCGGCAGGTCGTCGATGGTGACGAGCCGGGAGAACACCGCGTGCTCGACCAGCCTCGCACGACGGTTGCTCGCGAGCTTCCCCGGACCACCGCGCAGCCCGCGCACGCCGAGACGGTCGAGCTTGTCGCAGACGTTGTCGAGCTTGCGGTTGAACTTCGTCAGCTGCCAGCCGAGGCGCTTGGACGCCTGCGCGGACGTCGGCACGGAGCTCATCCCGGAGGAGCCCTCGCGAGTGAGCATGGGCTCGGACAGTGCGAGGACCAGCAGCTTCTGACTGGGAGTGAGCTGCACCGAGCCCACGGTCGTCTCCCCCGCCGGGTCGTCGGGCCCGGCGGTGCGCTCGAACTCGGGGGACTCGGCGTGGATGGAGAGGTCGTAGGTCGTCGGGCCAGCGGTGAACACGACCCGGGTCTCATCGAAGACGAGCGGGATGCGGGCCCCGGGCGCGAGCCACGCCTGCATGGAGCCGGAACCATCCGTGATCGTGGCCGACAGCCGCGAGCCGATATTGACCAGCCACCACATGGACTCGACCTGGACGATCGAGAGGAAGCGCCGATGGAGGAACGGGTTCTCGTCGTCGACGCTGAGATCGGCCTCGCGTCCGATCGTCATCTCCTCGCCCTCGGCGACCCGGAACCATTCGCCGCAGAACTCGACCGAAATCGTCGACGCCATCGTCACTCATCCCCTCTCTCGCGGCGCTCGCCACGTCGTGTCCACTCGCCCTTGTCCGCCACCGCGGCATTCTGTTCCCGCTGGTCCCCGGCCATCAGTGCACCGTACCCGTCAGCCCCCATCGAGACAGGCCTCCACCCACTTGCTCGCCGGGCCGTTGGTGTCGACGGTCTGCACCTCGACGCACCGATCCGGGAGTCCGGGCGGGATCTCGACCACGTGCGACGTGCGCCCGAAGACTTCCTGGGCGGCGGCATAGCGCTCGTAGTTGCCGGGCATGTCCTTCCACCGCACCTTGAACAGCTGGCCCTCGCGGAAGTTCTCCGGTGCCTCCCAGGCCACCTGGGCGCGCCCGGTGACGCTGCCCTCCTCGGGAGCGATGATCTCGACCGTGGGGTCCTGCGGCGGCCCGGGCGGCTCCGCGGCCCCCGTGGCCACATTGATGTCGGAGGTGGGGGCGGCTTCGGGTGGCTCCACCACGAACATCCGCACCGCGAGGGTGGCGCCCACTCCGAGCACGATGATCAGCACGGCGGCGAGGGTGACGAACGGCCAGGCCGGCGTCTTCCGCTGCTCGGGGGGACGCTGCTCGTTCGCCTCGGGGGGCGCGGCCGACCCGCCTGACGCGAGCGCCGCCCCGGCCGGCCGCAGCATGGTCGACTCCCCCTCCGATTCAGCGGCGGAGGCGGTCGCCGGCGTCCCGACCGGCTGAGCCGACGGCGCAACGTGGGCGGGGGCCACTCCGGCGTACGGGTCCAGCGGCCGCTTGCGCTCGTGCGAGGCAGGCCCGCCGGAGTCCGGGTCGACGGTGGCGACCTTCCGGATCCGAGTATGCATGTCCAGCTCGTCATCCTCGGAGCCGTGCGTGGAATGCGTGCCGCGGTCGTCGAGCACGTCCATCTGGGTGACCGGCAGCGAGAGGGAGAGCTCCACCTGCTGCAGCCCGCGGCCGAAGGCCAGAGCGGTGTCGTAACGACTGGCCGGGTCCTTGGCCATCGCGATCGAGAGCACGCGGTTCAGCTCGGGCGGGATGTCGGGCCGGTTCAGCGGAGGCAGCGGCTCGGAGGTGATGCGGTGGATGAGATCGGAGGCGGAGTTGCGCTGCCCTCTCAGCTCGAACGGGGTCTGTCCCGCCAGCAGCGAGTACACGGTCGCGGCCAGCGAGAACACGTCGCTGCGCACGTCGGCGCGCGGAGGGTCGGCGAAGAACTCCGGCGGGGACCACGGGATCGACATGCCCTGCGAATCATCGACATCGTGCCCCTGTCCGGTCGCTATGGAGATGCCGAAGTCGGTCAATGCCGGCCGGTTGTAGTCGGTGACCAGGATGTTCGCCGGTTTGATGTCGCGATGGAGGATGCCGGCACGATGGGCGGTCTCCACAGCGCCCGCGATCTGGACTCCGACGCGCAGCGCTTCGGCGACGGTGATGCGCTCCTTGCGGAAACGGACCCCGTAGTTGGGCCGCGGACAGTACTCCATGACGATGTAGGGCCGGTGGTCGTCGGAGACCTCGGCCTGATGGATCGTCACGATCGAGGGGTGCGTGGACATCTGCGCCATGACGTTCGCCTCGGCGTCGAACTGCCGCCGCACCGTGTCGTCCAGCACGTTCGAGAGGAGGACCTTGATCGCGACCCGTCGCTGCGGGCGGGACTGGCGATACAGGAAGACGTCGGCGAAGCCTCCGGAGCCGAGCAGCTGCTCGTACTCGTATCCGGGAAGGCCGGGCGGCGGCGAGGGCGGTCTCGGACTCATACCCGCTCCCTCATCAGCAGATGCACGCCGTCACCGAGATCGAGCCGGTCCCCGTCGTGCAGGACGACGCCCTCGCGCGGCCGCAGACGCACCGGGTCCGTCCCGGCGCGGTGCAGCGTCGTCCCGTTGGTCGCTCCCAGGTCGACTGCGACCACGTGCCATCCCTCGAGCCGGAGTTCGAGGTGGGAGCGGGAGATGTCCTGCTGAGGGCTCGGCACGGTGATCAGCTGCGGGACGTCGTTGCCGCTGACCCGGGAGGCGCGCGGCCGGCGGCCGATGATGGCGGTGCGGTCCAGCACGAACCTCTCGCCCGTGGAGGACTCCACGACCCCGAGCGGAGGCCGGGCCACCGTGCGGGTCGCTCCCTGCAGAGGGGCCCCGCAGGCCCGGCACTGCGAGCGCTCCGGAGGATTGGCATGCCCGTTCTGGCAGACCAGGCCCGGCAGCGCCACGGCCCCTCCGGCAGGATGGCCGGGGCCGGCGGTCGGGGCGCCGGGCGCCGCGGGCGTGGCCGGCGGGGCGCTGCCCGGCGGCGGCGCCGGTGGCCGCGGGCGGCCGGCCCCCGCTCCGGCGGGCTGCGCTGTCGGGACGCCCGGGGCGTGCGACGAGGGTGCGGAGGCACCGGGAGCCGGCGGCTGCTGGGACGGGTAGGCACCGCGGTGGTGAGAACCCGGGCTGGGCGCGGAGTATCCGGGCGGCCCGGCGTATCCGGCGTGCCTGGGGTCACCGGCCGCCGGCGCCCCGCTCATCGGTGCGCCCGGGAATCCGACCTGGTGCCCGGCCGCGGCCGGGTCGACGGGCGCGTTGCCGTACTGAGGTCCGGCGCCCTGCGGCGGGGAGGGGTATCCGACCTGCTGCCCTGCGTACCCGCCGCTGCCCTGTCCCCCGTAGCCGGGGGCCGGGGCCGGCGGGCTCTGGGTTCTGTGGTCGTCCGGCCGGACCGCCGCGGGGCGGGATCCGGTCTGCGGGGCGGGCGGCCGCTCTGCCATCTGCACCTGCGGATATGCGGGCTCGGGTCGCGGCTTCTCGGTGGCACGACGAGCCGCGGCCTGCGCGATCTCTGGTGCCGTGCGGCCCACTCCGGGGACCCAGTCGATGAAGTCGCCGTGGCTGTCGGTCGCGGGCTCCGGGGCAGCCGGTTCCGGTTCGCCGTTCAGCTCGTCGTCCTCGGGCTCGGCAGTGGTCGGCGACTGCGCCGGCTCCTCAGCGAGAGCTGCCGGGTCCTCGCTCGCCGCGGCCTCGCCGTCCTCGTCCTCCTCGGATCTCCGCACGGCCGCGTCCTCGATCCGACGGAACACCGTCTTGCCGAACAGGTCGTCGTAGGCACCGGTGTTCTCCAGATCAGGTGGTGGCGAGACGGCCGCCGGGCGCGGCCGTGGAGCACTCGGAGAGGCTGCGGGCTCGTCGTCCTCCGGCCCCTCGCCGTCGTCGATCGGCGCGATCTGGGTGGGCGGGGATTCGAACTCGTCGTCATCGGGCGGCTCGGGGGTCGGGATCGAGCTCGACGGGTCCGGCGCGATCGTGACGTCGGAGGGGTCCGTGCCAACGGACGACGAGCCGGGGTTCTCGAGGCGCTCAGGGGCGTCGGGGGCCGATGGTGCCGGGGCCGGCTCCTGCGGAGCAGACGGCTGAGGAGCAGACGGCTCGGGAGCAGACACCTCGGGACTCGGATCCGGCGGGCCGGCGGCAGAGGACTGCTGCGGCTCCGCGCCGGCGGGACGACTGCTGCGTCGCCGGTCGAAGAGCGACGTGCTCACGAGGCGGCGGCGACCCGCCTCGGCACTCTCCGCACTCCGGGGAGGCGGAGCAGGGTCGGCCGGTGCGGCGGAAGCAGCCACGGAGGTCGTCGAGGCCTCTGCCGACTCGGCCGGAGAGCTCGGGGCGGCCTCCTTCGAGACCGGCTCTGCCGGCTCGCTCGGGGCCGGGGCCGCTGGGGGCCCCGGCGCCTCCGGCTCGGACTTCTTGTCGGCGAAGAGATCGTCGAACATGTTCGGGCCGCTGTCGGCCGGTTCGGAGGCGGCGGAGGCCGCTGGTGTCGCGCCGCCGGAGACCGACGGCGGCATCTCCCCGGGCTTGCGGGTCGCCATCATCGGTCTCCGGTCCGAGGAGCCGGAGGAGCCCGATGAGCTGGTGCTGCTCGCAGCCGGTTGCGGGGCCGGCTTGGGGCGCTCGGCGCGGCGCTTCTTGGCCTCGGGATCCTCGATGGACCTCCCGTCGTTCTCGACCTGCTCGGCGAGCGCCGCGCGGGCGTCCTCGTCCAGTTCTGCGGGGTCCACGGTCACGTGCACGAATCCCCGCACCCGGGCGATACCGGCCGCGACGCGCGGCGCGCCCACCGATTCCTCGGCGGGAAGGTCGCCGAAAGCGGTGCGGCGCACATCCTCGAGAGTCTTCAGCACGAAGGGTTCCTCGTCGGTCCCGGCGATCTGGATGGAGCCCTCCGGGGTGTAGACCGCGATCGGAGTCTTCCCCTTCACGCCGAACGTCCCCGTCGTGCCGTCGAGGAAGCCGAACAGGATCGCGGTCAGCTTGTCCGCGCTCTCGAGCTCCGCCGCCTCGACCAGCTTGTCGAGGAACTCCTCAGGGGCCGGGTTCTCGCCGAGCACGGTCCATGCGGCCTCGGTGACCTCCTTCCGGAGCCCCGGGACCAGCACCACCCAGCCGGCCTCGCGTACGACGAGGGTGGCGGGGCCCTGCTGGGTCCACGTCCCGGGCCCGAGCAGAGTCGTCTTCTCGTCCTCCTCGCTCATCCCCTCTCGCCTCCCTCACCCGGGATGGCCCGGGGCAAGGTGTCCTCGTCGACCTCGAACTCCTCAGCGGGCGTGGCGACGTCGGCGGCGGAGGGCCGGGGCCCCGGCGCCGCCCCCACCACCTCGACGGCCTCGACGATGACCACGCTGACGTTGTCCCGACCGCCGCTGTCGAGCGCGAGGCGCACCAGGTCCTCGCTGAGCGTGCGCACGTCCGAGGGCGCGCGCAGCATCCGTTCGATCGTGGCGTCCTCGACCTCGCCGGTCAGGCCGTCGGAGCAGATCAGCATCCTGTCCCCGGCCTCGGCCGGGATCAGCCAGTAATCGGGCTCCGACTCCGGCCCGGCGCCCAGCGCGCGGGTGACCATGTGACGGTAGGGGTGCACGCGGGCCTCATCGATGCTGAGCTCTCCGCGGTCCATGAGTTCCTGGACCACGGAGTGATCGACGCTGACCTGTTCGAAGATCTCCCCGGAGAGTCGGTACACCCGAGAATCGCCGAGGTTGAGGACGACCCAGTACCCGATCCCGTCGAGCACCATCGTGGCCACGACCGCGACGGTCGTCCCGGCCCCGAGCGTGGTCTCCCCGCCGAGTTCACCGATCCTCTCGGCGGCGGTGCGCAAGGCGTCACCGAGCTGCTCGACGGTGACGTTCTCCTGGATCGTGAGCTTCTCGAACTCCTCGACCGCGATAGCGCTGGCCACCTCGCCGGCATTGTGACCTCCCATGCCGTCCGCGACCAGGTAGATCGGCGGCGCATTGAGAACGCCGTCCTCGTTGGTCGCGCGGACGTGGCCCACGTGCGTCACGGCCGCCGAGACGGCCCGGATCGTGCCCTGGATGTCCGGATCCGACAGAGACCGGTCGATCACTGCTCCCTCTCCACGGACAGGGTCCTATCCCCCAGCGTGACCTTGGCCCCGGCAGGCAGGACGGTCGGGGTGTTGGGGACGAGGTGCTCGCGGGAACCGTCCTCGCGCAGGATGGTCGATCCGTTCGTCGACCCGAGATCGGTGACCGTGATCTCCTCGCCGGTGCCGTCGGCACGGAGGTGGGTCTTGGAGACCGAGCGGGTGTCGTCCTTCAGGACGAACAGCACCTCTCCGCCCGCAGCCGTGGGATTGCGCCCGATCACGACGGCCCTGTCCACCACCCGATCGGTGCCGGTGTCATCGGTCAGGCGGAGCTTCCTCGCCGGCGGCAGCGAGGCCACGGAGACCCGGGTCTGCTCGAGATCCTCCAGCGGCTCATCCGGCGCGGTCATCCGAGTCCGCTCGTCGACCTCGCCATCGCCGGGGTCCCAGGCATCCGCGGTGAGCTCGCTCGGGGCAGGGACCGGCTCCGCAGCAGCATCGGGGTGATGCTGCGGCTCGGGCGGCTGTGCGCTGCCGGGAGCCGGCGGGGCGGCGGCCGGTGCCGGCGGGGCAGCTGCCGCAGGCGGCGGGCTCCACAGCTGGGGCGCCTGCGTCTCGGGATGCTGCGGCTCGTCCCACGATGAGGGCTGCGGCTGCTGCGGTGCCGGCACCTGCTGAGCAGGGGGCGGGGGCGCCCATCCGCTGTCCTCGCTCTGCTGCGGCGCAGCGGACTGGTTCTCCCACGACGCCGGCGGCGGGGAGGACCAGGGAGAAGCGGAGACCTGGGGCTCCGAGGCGAAGGAGCCCGACGGGGCGGGCGGCGCGTACGGGCTCTCGGCCTGTGGCTGCGCGGCCCACGCGCCGGAGGACGACGGGTGCGCCGCGGCCGATGCGCCGGTCCCCTGGGCCTGGGCGTCTCCCCTCCATGCCGCACCGGGCTCGGCCAGGAGGTTCTCGTGGGCGTCGACGTGCACCGAGGAAGCCCCGAGGTAATGCTCGGCCCCGGGCCGTTCGAAGTCGTCGGGTCGCGGCGTGAAGGGATTGCGGCCGGCCTTGATGTCGACCACCACGGAATCGACCGCCCGGTCGTGGAAGCCCCTCAGCACCTTGCGCGGATCCAGGAAGATCGACAGCGCCATGACCGGCCAGATGATGCCGTACAGGAACCAGCGACCCAGCGCGCGCAGGAAACCGATCGGCCCACCCTCGCTGTATCGGGTGATGCGCAGCCCGAGGATGAGCTTGCCGAGACTGATTCCCTTCGCACCGGACAGCCAGATCATCAGCACGGCATAGGCGGCGGGAAGAGCGGCGCCGACTCCGATGAGGATCTGCGGCAGCAGGGTGATGGGGTCCTGGATCAGCAGCAGGATCACGCCGATCAGGAACGGGACCAGCACCACCAGGGCGATCACGGCATCGATCAGCGCCGCGAGAAAGCGCTTCAGGGGCGTCGCGGGCGCGCAGCCGTCCAGGGGCGGGCCCAGTTCGGGGCTGTTCGATTCCTCGGGCGCCGGCACGGAGCCCGGTGATCCCGGCCCGCTCGGCTGGCTGAACGATGCGCCGGGACCGCTCTGGTTCATCGGTGGCTGAGTGACCATCACCTGATCGTACTGTTCCTGGGAGCGGAGTGCCGTCGCGCCCGGCTGCTTCGGCTCGAGGGCGTCGCGCGAGATCAGTTCGATCCCTTCCTCCTCCGACTCCTCCGATTCGCGACCGCCGAGGTCGCATGAACGGGGCTTGGGGGGCTGTGACCATGCCCCTGGGGCGTCCGTCGCCCGCCGCTCGTACGGTGACGCCTGATAGCGGGCCCCGCACTCGCCGCAGATCGCGGCGCCTTCCATCAGCAGAGTCCCGCAGGTGCTGCAATAACGCGTCTGGTTCATCGGGACGGGCCCCTCCTCGGCGACTTCTTCGCGGCGCTGGTGGACATGCCCCGCAGCGTGCCGCGTGAGGACCGACGACGCATCGCCTCGGTGCGACGCCGGGCCTTCTCACGGGCGCGTTCGGCGGCGCGGGTGCGCTTGCGATCGCTGCGGCGATCCGCCGATCTCCTGCGGAAGGAGCGCAGCGACACCGCCGCGAACATCCGCTTGTACCACGGCACGGCGGCAGACATGGTACGCCGGGCCGCCATCACGTGGGACCAGTACTCCTCGGCCGCCGCGTCCGGCAGGTCGTCGGGCCCGAACACGGCGCGGTCGGCCCGGCCGGCCAGGGTCAGCGCCCCCATGGCCGGGGTGGCCGCCTCCAGGCGCGCCGCAGTCTCCGCCCGGGTCATCATCGGGTCAGGCCTCTGACCGAGGTCCGTCATCAGGTCGAGGATCTCCTGCCAGCCGCCGTCGATGCGTTGGGGCAGGGGCCCGCGGCTGCGCCGTCGGCCGCGCCGAACGGCCTTCGCCACGATGATGGCCGCCAGCGCCATCCCGATCACGAGCGGGATCAGACCGGCTCCGACGTATACGGCCCAGGAGACGGTCTCGTCCTGGGGGTCCTCCTCGTCGTCGGTGTCATCACTCATCGCGCCGGGCGGGGGGCTCGGCGGCTCGGCGGGCGGAGGCGGGGGCTGAGCGACCTGAGGCAGGGGCTTCTCGACCTCCTTGGGTTCGGGCTGGGTCGGCTCGTCGTCCTCGTCCGGGGCAGGGTCGAAGCGCACCCACCCGAGTCCGTCGAAGGCGACCTCGACCCACGCGGTGACGTCCCCACCCGTGATGGAGACGGTCCCCTCGTCGCCCTCGGGGACCTCGAATCCCATGACCACGCGCGCCGGGATGTCGATCGAACGCGCCATCACCGCGGTCAGGGCCGCGAACTGCTCCTCGTCGCCGATGCGCCCCAGCGGTTGTGCGTCCGCCTGCTCCTCGTCGAAGCTGGGCTCCTCGAGCATCGCGAGCAGCCGGCTCACGCCGTGCCCGGACAGTGAGGCGGTGTCGTCGTCCAGGCCGTGCGAGAAGTAGGCGTCGGTCTTGATCGACCGCGACAGGTTCTGGAACTTCTCGTAGTCCGAGCCCGGCTCGCCGGCCCATTCCTCGGCGAGCGCGCTGATCTCGTCGACCCTGCTGTTCTCCGGCAGGTCGACATCAGCGAATCGAGCCGTGCGCGTCTCCTCGGTGGTCGGCTCGGTGTACGGCTCGTAGCGCAGGTCATAGGTGTCGCCCTCACGCAGCCCGACGGCGTTGACCGCGGTCTGCGATTTCTCGTTGAGGTAGAGGTTCTCAGCTGTCACGCCCGCTCTCTCGGGCGGCAGATCGCCGAGATCGATACGGTCGGTGCGCGCGCCCAGCGTGGGCAGCCAGACCCCTGTGTACGCCCCGATGGTGACGGTCGAGGTCCGTTGCTGCTCGCTGGGGTCGTGAAGGTTCACGCCGCCTGCAGTGCGCAGGAATGCACCCGAGGCGGTGTTCTTCTCCTGGCTGCCGGCGACCTCGTAGACGTGCAGGTCATACTTGTCCATCGTGGCCAGGCGGACGTGCTCGCCGCTGGTCACTCCCGAGATCGTGAACAGCTCCTCCTCGCGCTGGTCCTTGAGATAGCCGCGGAACTGCGTCAACGGGGAGACGTATTCGCGCGGGTCGAACGGCGGGGTCATCTGGTCCCGCTGGGCGTATCGCGTCGTCCCCTCGGGCGGATCCAGCAACGAATGCGCACCGAAGGCGGCGGCGCCCGCGATCGCCATGATGACGGCACCTCCGATCACGCGGCGGCGCAGCACGGGGTTCTGCCAGGAGCCGGGCCGGACGGTGTCGGAGATGATGGTGGACTGCGCACTGTCCAGGCGGCCGCTCTCGAAACGCCAGGTCAACCAGGCCACGGAGATGATCGCGAACAGGACCCCGCGCACAAGGGGCAGGAAGGCCTCGTGGGTGCCGAAGAGGACCGACAGCAGCGTCAGCGCGAGGGGGAACAGCCATGCGAGGACGTAGCGGCGGGTACGCATGACGATGGTCATCGACAGCAGCGTCAGCAGCAGCATGCTGATCCAGACCACGGCGAGCACGCCCTGCGCGGATCCGACGGGCGGGGCCACGGTCAGGGCGGACTTCCAGCTGGTCACGGGGGCGAACAGCAACTCTTTCAGCGAGCCGAGGGAGGGGATGATTCCCCAGATCGCCCGGGTGGGAGCCGCGAACATGGAGCCGAACAGGAAGTACACCACCAGCAGCAGCGGGGTGATCCGCAGCGGCCCCCACCGCCAGCGGGCGCCGATCAGGGCGATCAGGGTGGCCAGCGCGAGCGCCATGATCCCGGTCAGGATGTACTGCACCCCGCCGTAGACGTGCTGGAAGCCCAACAGGCCCAGGACGAACAGGGCGGCCAGGACGACGATGTCCGTGGCGCGGCGAGGGGTCGACACGGACGCGAAGTAGGTGGCGCGAGGATCGGTGGCGGTCATCGACCCACCGCCCGCAATGCTCGGGCCAGCGTGTCCAGGCTCCCGACGGTGACCACGTCGAGGCCCCCGATCGCGGACCGGCGCACCTCGGCGTCGTCCACGCACCGGATCGCCACGGCCATCACGCCGATCGGAAGCTGGTTCGCGGCCGAGTTCAGCTCCCGTGCCGTCGTGTGGGAGCCGACCACCATCATCACCGCCGAGGCGTTGGGGGCCAGATCCGCCGCCTTCTGCCCGAGCTCATGCAGGGCGAGCTGCCCACCGAGCTGGTCGATGACCGTGTAATCGTCCATCAGCTGGCGGAAGCTGCCGGTGCGCTGACGCCTGTCGAAGGAGAAGGGAGTCAGCTCCTTCTCCTCCCGCAGGGTCTGGGCCGAGATGGAGGCGGCCGCGGAGACGGCGAGCTCGAACTCCCCCTCGGTGGCGTAGTGCTCGGCGAGGTTGTCCAGTGCCACGGCCACGTGGGAACGGCGGGTCTCCTCGAACTGGCGGACCATCAGCTTGCCGGTGCGGGCGGTGGTGCGCCAGTGGACATGGCGCCGGTCATCGCCGGGCGCGTAGTCGCGCAGCGCGTGGAAGGCGATGTCGGAGCTGGAGAGATCCGAGGAGGGGGTGCCCTCCAGGTCGCGGAGGAAGCCGCTGGCGGCCTTGTCCAGTCGCACCGTGCGGGGATGGACGTACAGCTCCTGCGACCGGGCCCAGGTGACCTGGCGGCGCATCAGCGAGAGCGGATCGTCGCGGACCGAACGCACCGGCCCCACCACGAGCACGGCACGACGCTTGGTGGGCACGGCGAACAGCTCCTCGTGAGCGGCGTCGGCGGCCAGCCGCGGCACCATGAACTGGGCGGTGGCGGAACCGACCGCCAGTTCGATGCGCGAGGGCAGGATGGTGCGCTGGGTGGGGTTCGCGACCTCGACGCGACCGACGGCGCGCGTACCGACCACCACCCGGTGCGTCTGGAGATCGAGCGTGACCCGATACGAGGCCCGGCCCAGGACGAACAGCGCCGCGACCACCAGAGGCACTGTGAGGGCGAGAGCTACCACGTTCAGTTCGGTCACGTGCAGCCAGAGGCCGACGATCCAGCAGAATGCAGCGACCGCGAGGACCGCCCACCCGATCGGCGAGACGACGTCGAGGACCGGATGGATGCGCCGCATCCACAGCTCGGCGCCCCGATCGCGCCATGCGGCGAGTCCGGTGCTGGAGGCGGCCCCGTCCTCGCCGCCGGGGCTCACCGCGTCGTCGGCCGACGGGGCTCCCGCCCCGGCGGTGCCGTGGCGAGCGGCCCTGGTCTGCTTGCGCCGCCGGCGCGCTTCGGCTCGGGCCTCGGCCCTGGCCGTGGCGCGGCGTCGCTTCGCCTCCGCCTTGGCGACCTCGGCCTCGGCGGTATCGGTGGGGAGGGGCGTCTCGGGGCTCATGCGGACTGCTGACGCGCCTGCGGAGGCGCCACCTCGCTGAGGATCTTGGTCATCACGGACTTGGCGGTGGTGCCGGCGAACTCGGCCTCGGGATCGAGGACGAAACGGTGGAGCCACACGTGCTCGACGAGGTGCTTGACGTCGTCCGGGATGACGTAGTGGCGTCCGCTGACCGCCGCCCAGACCTTGACCACGCGCATCAGGGCGAGCGCGCCGCGGATGGACACGCCGACGCGTACCTCGGGAGCCATCCGCGTCTCCTCCATCAGGCGGGAGACGTACTCCAGGACCGCCGGGTCCACGTGCACCGTGGCCGCGAGCTCGGTCATGTCGTTGACGGCCTGCAGGGAGATCCGGGGAGTGAGGTGGCTGCTGCGATCGCGCAGCGCGGATCCCTGGAGGATCTGCACGCTCGAGGCATGGTCCGGGTATCCGATCGAGGTCTTCATCAGGAAGCGGTCCAGCTGCGCCTCGGGAAGCCGATAGGTGCCGGCCTGCTCGATGGGGTTCTGGGTGGCGATCACCATGAAGGGGTTGCCCACCTCGTGGGTCACGCCGTCCACCGTGACCCGACCTTCTTCCATGACCTCGAGCATCGCCGACTGGGTCTTCGGGGAGGCGCGGTTGATCTCGTCGGCCAGGACGACGTTCGCGAACACCGGTCCCTTGTGGAACTCGAAGGACTTCGTGTTCTGGTCGTAGATCGTCACGCCCGTGACGTCCGAGGGCAGGAGGTCCGGAGTGAACTGGATGCGGGTACTGGTGCCCTGCACGGTGGCAGCGATCGACCGCGCCAGTGACGTCTTGCCGGTGCCGGGAGCGTCCTCGAGCAGCACGTGGCCGGGAGCCATCATGGCGGTCAGTACGAGGCGGACCACCTCGTTCTTGCCGAGAACGGCCTGGCCGACGCTCTGGACGAGCTTGTCGAACGTCTCGGCGAACCAGCGGGCCTGTTCGGGGGTCATGCTCATGTCAGGGGCGATGCTTTCTGCTCGGAGGGGTGGGCGGCTCTCACGTGGTCAGGATTCGTCCGGTGGACCCGCGCCGGGGCTCGAGGCCGGCGGCGCGAAGAGGACCGGGAGCACGGCGCTCGCGGGGGCGCCGTGATGCCGCCGCAGCCGCGTCACTCCAGCGGTGACCGACATGATGGATCCCCCCCCCGAACACGATCGTGGTCGACTCGCCGTGCGCATGGTGACCCCTGGCCGTCCTGACGGGTAACGCCCGCGGGCGGGCCGCCCCTGGCGCGCGCACGACGGTCACAGGGTACTCGTCCGGAGTTGCCCATGCCACGAGGGACCGCTCCAGCGCGATCAGTCGGGGATTTCAGGGCACCGACCCTGGGGACGGGTCACGCGCGGCTCACCGCCGGCGCTGGACCAGGGTCCGGGTGAACTCCGTGAGCGCCTCGCGAACCGGTCCGTCGGGAAGCTCAGCCAGAATGGCGACGGCCTCGTCAGCTGTGCGACGGGCCAAGTCGCGGGTCTCCTCCAGTGCCGGGTCCTCGCGCAGCATGGCGACCAGCTCGCGCAGCGCGTCGTCGCTGCTGATATCCCCGTCCAGCCGGGCCACGATCTCGCGGCTGCGCGGGTCCGCCGCCTCCGCGGCACGGCGACGGATCAGCAGGGTGGGCATGGTCGGCACGCCCTCGCGCAGATCGATGCCGGGGGTCTTCCCGCTGGTCTCGCCATCACTGGCGAGGTCGAGGGCATCGTCGGCGAGCTGGAAAGCCACACCGACCTTCTCCCCGTAACGCCGCATCACGTCACCGGCTCCCTCGGGGGCACCGGCCAGCAGAGCCCCGAGCTGACCGGCCAGAGCGAGCAGCGAGGCCGTCTTGTCGGAGAGCACCGAGATGTAGTGCTCGAACGGGTCGTCGGACGGAGTCGGCCCGACGGTCTCGTGGAGCTGACCGAGGCACAGTCGTTCGAAGGTCTCCGAGTGGAGCCGGACCGCCTCGGCGCCTATACGCGCGCTGAGGGCGCTGGCCCGGGCGAACAGGAAATCGCCGGTGAGGATGGCGACGTTGTTCCCCCAGAGCGCGTGGGCGCTGTCGGTGCCGCGGCGGGTGGGCGCGGAGTCCATCACGTCGTCGTGATAGAGGCTCGCCAGATGCGTCAGCTCCACCAGAACCGCGGCATCGAGCACGCCGTCGCGGTCGATATCGCCGAGGGAGGCGGCGAGCAGGACGAGCATCGGGCGCACGCGCTTGCCGCCGGCATCCATCAGGTGGCGAGCCGTCCACCGGGCGATGTCATCGGAGGTGGCCACGGACTCGCGCAGCTCGCTCTCCACGGACGCGAGGCGCTCGGCGACGCGCGAGGCGAGCTGCTCATCGATGTCGGGCACGACCGGCAGCGAGGACGGCATGGCTCTCCTGGGGCTGGGCGAGGGCGGCGCCTGGGACGCCTGCCCCCGACACGGACATCGGGCGGGTCGGCGGCGGTCGACGCTGCCGAGCATGCGCCGGCCACGGAAGGAACACAACACGCACGCGGCCACCAAGTCTACCCGCGCGAGCCCGCGCCGCCCTGTGGGGTCGGTCCCGGCGTGACGGGGAGAACGCCCAGCGGCCGCTCGCCGGGCGGACGGGCCTGTTCTGCCCGGTGCACGCGGCGCTGGGGCGGGGCTTCCGTGCCGGCTCCCCCGAGTACCTGGGACCCTGGGACCGCCTCCCTCGCGCCCGCATCCCGGGATCGCCGATCTACGCTGGGGCCGGTTGTTTTCGGGCGCGAAAAAAAAGGGAGTGGGAGGAGCGAAACCCCCTTGTTCAAGGGGTCTCCAGCTCACTCCCACTCCCAGTGAAGATGTCCGGCGGCGACCTACTCTCCCACACCCTC